>JAKAAA010000038.1 GCA_021797295.1 Thermoplasmata archaeon | reverse complement strand
TTGAAACTTTTACTATCGGTTTGAGGATTTCTTTTTCTATTGTATATTTTTCATTGTTTTTTAATCTTATTATAGCTTTACTATCCTCAAATACAACGTCTTTAAAAATATAAAAATCATCGGCCAAGGTAGTTATACCCACATGAATTTCTGCAATTTCCCCTAGTTTTTTACCTCTATTTTCTATTTCACTAATTCTATTCAATACCTTTAAATTATCCAGCACCCATTTATTATCATTTAAAATGCTAAAAGGTATATTGTCTATAAAATTTAATTTATCCTCATAGGTAAAATACGAGAAATAATCATTATCTAAATTCTTTGCAATTACAGTAATGGCACTGTAAGTTGTAATGCCCTCGAATAACTGTTTCTCATTATAGTTAATAATATTTTTAAGTAATTTATTATTTTTTAGATACTTCCTGAATAATTTAGCAGCGTCACTGTAAAAATAGGTATTTGGTGTTATAAAACCTAAAACGCCGGTTTCATTCAATAAATTTATGCCCAGTTGAAAAAAAGCAATGTAGATATCAGTAGAACCAGATGCACAGAAATAATAATTATTTTGTATGTACACTCTCATTTCTTTATTCAGATTTTGAATTCTTATATACGGGGGATTACCGATAACATAATCAAATTTATTAAATAAATCCCTATTTAACTCCATATCTAAAGCGTTCCTACAATACAGAGAGAAATCTAACTTATCTTCAATCTTATGTTTTAAAAGTATGTCATAAAGATTAATTTTACATTGTTCAAGTGCATTCTCGTCTGTATCTATTCCATATACATTTTTCTTTATAATATTTATTTTATCCTTGTAGGAAAAACCTTTATCTTCAAGATAACCCAAAAGTCTATCCAGTACCAGAGTTAAGAAATTGCCACTACCACAGGATGGGTCTATTATTGTTTTCTGTTCCAGGTTCTCTGTATAACCTATATTATCCAGTATTAAATCAACTATCCAACCTGGTGTATAAACAATACCGTGGGATTTTTCTTTTGTAATATTCAGATACTTCGGTATGCCCCTCAATTCTTTATTTTGCATAAACGATACACCTCCTTTAGAAATGATTGTTATACCAGAACTTCTAAATATAAACACCCACATCCTGGATTCAGAAATTGTAGAAGTTAGGTATATTTTGAAAAATGCGGAGAGTGGGATTTGAACCCACGAATCCCTACGGAAATGGACCCTGAATCCATCGCCTTTGTCCTAGCTCGGCAATCTCCGCTTTCTGAAGTTCACAGTTTCGTCATGAACCTTTTTCAATATATCTGGATATTTATCTTTTCCTAATAACTTTATCTTTCTTATACTTGACTCCATTCCTATCATATTGCCCGGGCTTACGATACAGTGTTTATTAATCATATATCCTAATTTCTCGTTATTATAAATTATATAGCCATTCTCATCTGGTTTTCCCAACAGCAGGGATTTGGCAACTCCGATTGTAGGTTTTCCCATTATGATCCCGGCAAAAGTCGCCAGTCCGCATTTTCTTGGATGAAGCAGTCCGTTGGCATCTATGATCAGGGTACTATCAAATCCATCTGATAGTTCTTCGATGAACGGTGTTTCTCTGTATCCTAAATATCCCGGTATATATGGAAAATCCACTCTTTGATAAAATGTTTTCACGGTATAATTCCCGCTATCATAAATTGCTATTGCGCCGTAACCATCTCTTCCTTCATAGGAAACATCAATAGCCGCATAATTATCAGCCACCGGTACATCTTCGAATGATGCCAGTGCTGCAATGTCTTTCTGCTCTTTCTGGAGCCTGGTAAGTGGGTAATCTGTCCTGAACTCTGAAAACAAGCGCCCCTCAAAATTCTCGATCATTCCGTTGGATATTATGATCCCATCTCTCCTCAGCCTCTTCTCCTTCTCATCAACTCCCAGTGCATATTTTCCAACACGTCTATCGGTGTGAACTACCTTGTAGCAGGGAATTGTGTCGGGATCCGAATTAATTGACAGCATGTAACCAACTGCCCGTGCTGCCCTGATGTCTCCCAGTGCCCTGGCTAATTCGCCATATGTCGTAATATATCCATCCGGAACCTGCTTTACCAGGTCATAAAAATATTTATAGAGATTTATATGTGTATATTTGAAATGCATAAACTTCCATGCACCACATCTATAAATTTCTATTGAAATATAATAATTCACTAAAAGAATTATTTACTCATAAACTTTATATTTCAAGTTTTTATTACCCTATGAATGTTTGAATCTTTCTTCTACAGGGTCGGAAAATACGTTAAGAAGAATAAGAAAAAGGTACTGGTATTCTGGATTATCGCCTTTTTGCTCATGGCATATCCGGCAACCCTGATATTTACCGATACTTCCTATAATCTTACAAATTCCCTTGTAACAAAAAATTCACAATCTACAAAGGCAAACGATATACTTACATCCCAATTTAATAGTTCCTCCGATCCTTCCATAATTATTGTCTCCAACAATACCCCTATCGATAATTTGACTGTAAGCAGGGAGATGCTGGAATTTCAGCATTCAATTGCTTCATACTTGAAAAGCCAAAATGTGGGTTATAATGGCACAACCAGCATTTTCTCAGTTGAAAATCAAACTTTAACTGGTTATTCGAATAGCACTTATCAACTGGAAAATGCAACTAGAGGTCTAATACAGTATACTGCATATAATTTAAGTATAAGCCATAATGTAACTCTTGCTGTAGAAAATATAACAAAGCTCTCACCACATAATGTAACATTTGATAAATTACTGGCTGAACTTTTCCCTGCATCTTTGTCTAACACTACCGCATTTGAAGACAATATATTCTTTTTTGTAGCCAATGTTAATGAAACCATAGTTCCAGTATCTGACTCAACAGCTTACAATAATTCAGTTGAAAAATGCACTGTAAGCCTTGTTAATTCGAGCCAGATATATTTAATCAACAACGCAAAACCCCTGGCAAATCCGCTCATCAAAATTAATGCCCCATATTTCTCAAACTACCTTTATTCACTTTACAACAACTCCGGTTCAAATTATGCCGCTTTTGTACACTCTATATTGAATAACACAATGTATAATCATTATCCGGTGCTTCCATCCTCATATGTATCTTCCTCTCTTATAAGCCCGGGAAATTCAACGCTGATCATGATATTTGATTATAAGACAAATCTTACGGCTGCACAGCAGTCACATGTAGAATCCATAGAGAAAACATATAGCTCAAAAATTTCCAACAGTTCATATTATTTAACAGGTTCATCTATATCAAGTAACCAGCTGGCAAATGAATCAATACATGGACTGGTTGTAGCTTTAATAATAGGAATAATCATATCAATTATCATAGTCGGTCTATTTTTCAGATCACCGGTGGCAGCCTTCCTTCCATTCCTGATATTTGTATTCTCTTCCGTTATAGCCGCCGGAATAAACGGGCTTCTTTATAAATATGTGTTTCATACGACGATTTCATTCATAACGCCCACGCTGTTACTTATATTAATCCTGGGGATAGCCTCAGATTATTCTGTTTATATTCTGGCCAGATACCGCAGTGAGGTAAGGGCAAAAAATCCAGATGCAATTCCAGAATCATCAAAATGGGCAGGCCATGCGGTATTTACTTCCGGAACAACCGTGGCAATTTCATATATTATTCTATGGGTATCCAATATACCTATATTCAGCGATGCAGGCCTTACCAATGCCATAGCTGCCGTCGTAACAATCATCCTCGCCAATACATTTTTGATAGCAATACTGGCCCAGTGGGGAAAGAAAGCATACTGGCCCCATAAACTGGAAGAAACCAGAAAACTCCCCTTTGAAAAAACCATGGAGAAAGTTGCTCACGTAGCGCTTAACAACAAAAAGAAAATTATTGTTATACTCATAATAGTAGCACTGGGTGCACTTTTCATCTATTCAACAACACCAACGAATATGGATGTTTTTGAACTATTGCCTGCAAGTAGCAGTGTCCAGGCTACAACAGTGGTAAACAGCTCGATGCATTACGATCTATTTGATCCAGCATATGTTATGGTCAATTTTACATCTCCAATAATGTACACAAACAGTGGCGGCATCCTAGAGTTCAACAGTACTGAATATAATCAAACCCTGGCAATAGAGAATAAACTTGCGGATTCACCATATGTGCATAGCATTTCCGGCCCGGGATATCCATACGGGCAGGAGGTAAATTATACAGCTATGGTTTCATCTCCTGAATACCACGATGAATACAAAAACCAGACAGCCACTTATATAGGGCATAACAACAAGTCCGTAGAAATACTTGTTTATCTCTCCAATGTTGCATGGAGCAACCCCTCTGCACATTTCGTGAATACTATGCCATCTCTTGTATCAAACGTTGGTGGCCCTTCAGATTACAAGGCATATGTTGGTGGCACCACAGAATATCTTAACAATGCATATTCATTTACATCACACTCATTTGACAACATGGTTCCAATCCTTGGAATAACTATTTTCATAATACTACTCATACAGCTTGCATCTGCACTGACCCCGGTGAGACTAATACTCATGGTTATGGCAGCAGTCATGATGGCATTATCAATTACATACATAATTTTCTACTATTTCCTTCATTTACCGGTAATAATATTTCTGCCACTATTCGTTTTTATTACCTTACTGGCTGTAGGTTTAGATTATGATATATTCATGATCACCAAGGTTCAGGAAAATATTATGAAGGGAATGAACAACGAAGATGCTATTAAAAATTCCATAATAGAAAATGGTGGTGTTATAATAACACTGGGATTACTGCTATTCGCAACCTTCGGAGCTCTTTATTTCAGTGGGCTTGGCATTATCGAGGAAATAGGAGTGGGCCTTGCCCTTGGAGTCTTAATAGATACATTCGTTAGCTGGATGTTCTTCGTTCCGGTAATAATGGCTGTTATGCATAAATATAACTGGTGGCCTTCAAAGATTGGAAAAGAAACAATTAAGGAAAAATAATTATACGTTGCGGGATTACCGTAATATGAAAACATTCCTTAAGGTGATATTTAATAGCGAGGGTACAAAACCCAGTGAAGTAGTAGGTAGATTAAGGTCCCTGGGATTTGCACTGATAAAAGGAGAACAGGATATGGTATATAACTGGCCAGATTCAGCAACCGCAGATGACGCTATCTGGTTTGCAGATAAAATACAGGCAACACTCCAGGGCTTCAATGTTTACTTTGAACTGGAAACTCTGGACTAATTAACTTTTTCTCCTTTTGTAATTGGTATTCTCCTGATATCACCACAGTATGGGCAGTGAACAAAAACCATCTTATTTTTCAATGTAACCGATATATTTTTGTACGGGGCTTTGCACTTTTTGCAATATCTCCTTTTTATATCCCCCTCAACTATTATATTCATCCTCATTCCAATTTTTTCCATAATCTCTATATATCTCCGCGCAAGTTTCACATCATCCGCTTTCATGGCTTCGGCAAATAAGGTGTTTATTCTTTCCCGTGAAATGTTTATAAGTGCCCTGTCTTTCATTTCATATAAATATTTATTAATATTATAAATATTGCCACTGATGATCGAACTAGTAGTACTGGATGTTGATGGAACAATAACAGATCAAAATAGAATTCTCAATCCTGAAGCCATTTCATGCATAAGAACTGGTGTGGAAAAGGGTATTAAATTCTCATTGATAAGTGGAAATGTCATACCCGTTATGTTTGGACTTAAAACCTTTCTCGGTATAAATGGCCCGGTCTTCGGAGAAAATGGGGGCATCATGTATTATAATGGTAATATAGAAAAATTCTTTGATAAATCAGGACCGGTCAAATTCCTTGAATATATATCAAAAAAATCCTCTGCGACCCCGTATTTCACCAATCAATGGAGGGAAACATCTGCTGCATTTTCAATGAATTCTGAAGATAAGGATATGATAAGCCGGGAAGCTGAGAAATGGAATCTGGAAATAGTAGACAGCAAATTCACATGGCATATAATGAATCGTAACCAGAATAAGGGTTATGCGGTTGGCATATTGAAGAAGATGTTCAATCTGGAATGGAATGAGATTCTGGTAATCGGTGATTCGGATAATGACAATGCCATGTTCCAGCTGCCTGTTAAGAAAGCGTGCCCTTTCAACGCCACTGATCATATAAAATCCCTCAGCGATTATGTATCGGAAAAATCATATGGCTATGAGATAAAAGATGCTATGAAGGAATTCAATATATTATGAGGATTTAAGGTCCCGTACATACTTTCCCCTTCTATCGTTCAATAATTCTCTGCCCTCTATGACCGGTTCTCCCCTGATAATTACATCATCCGGAAAAATTGCATCAAAGCCATTGAATGGAGATCCGGGATTTTTTGAATGCAATCTGTAGTCATTGATCCTCTCCATTGATGAAAAATCAACAGAAATAAAATCTGCATAATTCCCTGTCTTTATTTCTCCCTTTCTAAGTCCGAACATCATTGAAGGATTCAATATGCACGTTCTATAAAATATGTCAAAGGATAAAATTTTTTTCTGGACCAGTGCAAGCATGAGTGGAATCCTGGTTTCAACGCCGATGATCCCGGATTTTGCAAATTCAAATTCACCCTTGTCTTTCTGGAGATGTGGTGCATGGTCGGAGGAAACCGCGTTGAACTTTCCGCCAGTGAAGTTTTCTAAAAGTTCTTTCTGAGTTTCAGGTGACCTGAGAGGTGGGTTTACCTTACCGTATGAACCCAGGTTCATATCATAGTTCAGAAGCAGATGATGTGGTGTCACCTCCCTTGCATAAGGCACATCAACAAAATGCGTCATATGTGTAATCACTCCCTTATTGAAACGCATATTTACGGCAGTTTTTATAGCTATGTCCTCACATTCTTCCGGTCTTATGGCCGAATATTCCTTTAGATTCCTGGCCCTTCCATTATGATTCCTGAGACATGTACCATCCTCGGCATGAAAAAAGACCGGGATATCCATAGCATTTATAGGGCCATTACCGGACTCGTTAAAATCCTGCATGCCCTCAACATTCGTTGTTTCTCCCATATAAATTTTAATTCCAGAAGATTCTCTGGATATGATGGAAGCATTATTTCCAGTATACATCGAATAAAGGCCGAAATCACAGAAAGCTTTTCTGCGGACAATTTCCAGCTTATCCTTATATGAAGCGTAATTATCTATTTTCCTCCGATTGTTCGGCATATCAAACACGGTGGACGTCCCGCCATAGATGGCTGATATTGTTCCTGTTGCAAAATCCTCCTTATCAGTCTCTCCCGGGTCTCTGAAATGTACGTGGGTATCCGTGCCTGCGGGCATTATAGCATGTTTCAAAACTTTCCTGTCTCCGCTTATATGTTTTTTTATTCCGGTGATTATCCCATTTTCCACACCCACATCCAGTTCCTGAAACGATCCATCATAAAGAAATCTCCCGGAAAATACCTGATCATACATATGGGAATATAACTGGCGATTTAAAATATATTCCTATTAATAACGAAATAGTTATATTAACAGGATAAATAAGTAATAATGAAAGAAAAGAGAATATTTGATTATGTTAGAAACGTTGATTCCATTCTTATAATGAACGGTGGAGAAAACCAGGTAGATAAAACATTTTTTTACCTTACTGCGGCAAAATCCGGTATCTTCGAGGGGTCAATTCTTCATGTCAAACCCGAAAAGGTAACAATCATAACATCCGCACTGGAGGAAGAAGCTGCCAGGGAAACCGGGCTTGAAGTGCTGGTTTATAATAATGGAACGGAAAGAAACGATATAGTTAAAAATATATTCAAAAATGACGTTAATGTTGGACTTAATTATTCAGCACTGACCCTGGATCTGTATAAACAGTTGATGAAATTGATACCTGACAAAGAATTCATTGACGTTTCGCAATCCATAGACGAAGCAAGGAAGATAAAGGAGGAGAGTGAATTACAGAATATAAGGGAGGCAGCTAAAATAGCCAGCGATTCCTTTGAGGATTTCACGAAAACCCTCAGGGAAGGCATGACGGAATCTGAACTTGCAGCCAATATAGTCTATGCAATGATGAAGAACGGTGCATCAGGGGAATCATTCAAAACTATTGTCGCCTTCGGCCAGAATTCCGCCATACCACATTATTCACCGGGAAAAGCAAAATTGAAAAAGAATGATTTCGTTTTAATGGATTACGGGGCACTTTATAACCGCTATTGTTCAGATACCACTAGAACTGTTGTTTTCGGCAAAGCAGATGAAAAGCAGAAAGACGTATACGAGACAGTGAAGCTAGCCCAGGCAGAGAGCAAAAAAGCATTGAAGGCTATGGCCAATGGAAAGGATATAGATAGAATAGCTCGTGATATTATAGACGAAAAATATCCTGGGAGATTTATCCATAGCCTGGGCCACGGGGTTGGACTTGATGTACATGACCATCCGGCGCTTTCACCCACACTCGACTTTATTCTCAAACAGAATATGGTTGTTACTGACGAACCGGGAATATATATTCCCGGGTTCGGTGGTGTAAGAATAGAAGATGATATAATCATAAAGAAGAACGGGCACGAAGAGATAACCTCGGCACCACGGGATTTACTAGAACTGTAAAATGATAACCTCAAATTTTTTTGTTGACTTTACCCTCATAAAGGATCCGGATAAAATAGAAAGCACGGTAAATTCACTTGAAATAGATAACCGCAGATCCGTAAGGGAAGCACTGGATTACCTTTCAGGCCTTATAAGGAAATATAACAACGAAGAGGAATATAATATTACACTGGGCAAGAAGGCCTTTGCCATAGTCATGTGGATGCTCCGGTATATAAATGAAAATGGTCTTACATCAAGATTCGTAATCACGCAGAGAGATGTATTCGAAAAGGAACTTCACAGAATTTCAAGGGAGGCAAATGAAAATATTATTTTCTACTGCGATAGCGCGGGTATAAATGCAGTTACGGAGGGAGACAACTTTAAAATCCCGTTCGATTTTTTTATCAAAAACAACAGAAAATTATCAGGTTTTAAATACAGGCTGGTTTATCAGAAGTTAAGGGCCGGGGAGATTATAGTCAGCAAGGAACAATTTATACATCTCCTACGTGAGGACTTTGTAGTAAAAATAATGGATATATATAATGAGATATCCCCGGGGGATTCACAGAATATCTTCAGAAAATATATTGATCAGCTCGATCTGATAAAGAAGGAATTTCTGGAAATCAAAGCCAAAAGCACAATATCACTCGGTGATGTTGATTTTACAATGTTTCCCCCGTGTATAAAAACCTATATCACGCAGATGAGGGACGGGGAGAATCTTGCTCATCTCGCCAGATTCACACTGGTAAGCTTTCTACATAATGCAGGTATGACAAACGACGATATGATCGCCCTTTTCAAAACAGTTCCGGATTTCAAGGAGGACCTTACAACTTACCAGGTAAACCATATTACTGGTATAATCTCCGGTACAGAATATTCCCCACCTAAATGTGCGACCCTGCAATCAAATCATCTATGTTATATGGGTGATGACCCCCTGTGCCCGAAGATCAAGCATCCAATGCAATACTATGAACGCAAAAAGAGGGATTCGGCCAGAAAAAGGGATAGATAAATCAGTATTATATTACTGCAATTTTGCTTCTATAATTTTCAATAATGTTGATTTTTTCATATCCACATCAACCACAAACATTTTGGATTCTTCATAGGGTATTCTGGAATAATTTGCATCCCTGATTTCAAATGTCAAATTTATTGACTTCAATATTTGCTCGAGCTTTGCATCTGAAAAATTTTTGGCTTTTTCTCTGCTTATTCTACGCCCAAGCCTCCTGGAAATTCGGGGATTGAAGTATTGCGAATATAAAACTATCATTTTATTAATACTGCATTAACGATTCCATCCTGACCAGGTCTGGAAGTTATTCTTGCATTGCCCTCATCGGTGGATATGATGGTCCCCCTGTTCATTATATTTCTCTGCACATAATGCGGGTCTGCGTTGTTTTCCTTCACGGTCAATATTTTGAGTTTCTTTGTAGTCTTGCTTTCTGGATTGTAGATGTTTGCATACTGCTCCTTCAGCAGAAGAAGTTTTCTGTTTCCACCCATAGTTCTTATGGCCCTTCTTTCGGTGCTACCGACCTTTGTGAAAGATGGCTCTCTTCCGAGTTCATATCTTCTTTTAGAGTGGTTTCTCCGTAATTTTCCACCAGTAAATTTCTTTGTGCTTTTACCCTGATAAATTGTCATATTACCCCTTATTTGATGTAATTATATAAGTTTATTTATCAAAAATGCAACTAATTTTAAAACCCGTTCTCTTTCTAAGTACCGGCAAATATCCGGTGCATAGACATACTTATTTGTAGCAATAACCACAGTAACTGTCAAAATTAGAAATATCAGCTGAAAATTGACAGTGCCTCAAATACAAAAGATAAAAATAAACATAAGCAATGTTAAAAAGCTGTGAATAGATATTCACTCATCCTAAGGAATATAAA
>JAKAAA010000037.1 GCA_021797295.1 Thermoplasmata archaeon | reverse complement strand
AACATGCAGTATAACATTAAAAGATAAATGAAAAATATAAAACGACTATACCCTTATCAAAGAGATATATCTCGGAAAAGGTAAATGCTGCACCTCTGATGAACCCGATGTAAGTACATAATATAAAGGCAGATTTTGCAATATGATACATACTGCGGCAAGTCACAAGGTTTTTTACAAAGAGGAAATAATCTATTTATATATCTGTAATATCGTTAATTATGAAATTCGCTTCTCCAGGATTTGATATGGTTTCTGACTTTTTCGGGCATACAGACGGAATTAAAATGTCTGTAACAGGAAACCAGTGGTTTGTTGCCCCTCAAATTGTTGCACATTTTGAATCTAAAAGTATTAAAGTTTATATTGAAGCACTACCCTCTGTTCTCGTGAGAAAAAGGGCAAACGGGGCTCCGCTCAGTCTAGGGAATCTTCAGATAGATGGAATCCCGGAACTGGTATGCATTGATAATAATTTATTGCACGGAATGAAGTTTAGCCAAAAATTTGAGGCATTTGAGGACCATTTATGTATTGCGTGGGTTGGAACCAAGGAACAGCCGGATATATGTAAAATTAAAAAGGAAAAGCTGGCCATACCGAATCCAAGGCTTTCTTCCGCAGGCATGATATTTAAGAAATACTATGAAAAAAATTGTGGTTACTACGGAGATCTTAAAGGAGTGGCTATAATATGTGATATTCATCACCGGGAAATCCCACAGAAAATAATGTCCGGTACCGCAGATTATGGAATCTTGTGGGAAAGTGAGGCAAGATACTGGAAATTCAAATATTATGTACCGGACGATGTAGAAATGAAATTTTCATGGATACTGGCAAAAAATTCCAGCCAGCAATCCGAAACAGTATTTAATGCAATAAAATCGGGTGTCCTCAGTGAGTATTATAATAAGTATCAATTTAACAATATATTGCAAAAATGACATGTTGCTGTAAATAGACAAAATATTATTAAAAATCCTTTTATATTAGTTTTATCTTATTCATTTAGACAGTGGTCTAATATGAAAGATAAAATGGAATTACTGTGGAACAGCATTGTAAGATATTCCCGAAGGAATGAAATTTCTATATATTATTCCACTGATGTGGATATAGTAATCAGTTTTGAATGGGATAAACGTATGGGCGGTGCATCAAAATTCCTCAAGAATGCTAAAGACAATGGAATAGAATCTATTGTGATTTCCATAAAAAGATTCGAAGATGAAGATATGGATTGCTCCTCTATAGACTGCAAAAAATA
Organism: Thermoplasmata archaeon; assembly: GCA_021797295.1. The sequence continues at coordinate 9,359 of JAKAAA010000037.1, read as the reverse complement.
TCAAAATAAAATCGCAGAGCTTGACATTATGTACATAGCCAATGACGTTGGATATAAATACCATGAAGAAGCAGATTGGTTTTCCGAGCTGAATACTTTCAATATAGACGATCTTCTGGATGAAAATGAGGAGAAAAAAGTATTGCCATTAACAAGGGAAGTAAATGAAAAATCAATAGATTCTCTTATTCAGGATATGCTACAGTATCTGGACAATGAATCATTTGATTACGGAGAGGACGAAATAGATACCGGCATAAAAGGCTTCTGGATGGATAAAGGCATTAATTTTGACTTTCCAATAGAACAGGAATTAAAAATGAAAATTGACAGGGTAAACAGAGAAGCACGCAAAAAAATTGATAAAAGTGTTAAATCCGAGGAAAGAAAAAAGTTACTGAAGTTAATACCCGGGGTAATCAAAGATAAAATCGGGAATACCGGTGATATGATTTCCAGAGATCAATTAAAGACCTATCTTTCTGATAAAGGCATAACTGTAAATATAGCTTCTAATATAGATTATATGTATAATCAGATATTGAAGGAGATCAAAATACAGAATAAAAAATACTGATATTATAGTTATAATACCCGGAATAAATTAGTCATAAAAAAGAAAATAATCTCAAATATTTATTTTTCTTATATATAAAGGCATATTTTTGTAATTATTGTCACTAATTAGTGTTTTGCATTATTAGCATAAAAAAAGACAAAACATATATATTATTCTGTATGCTTAACATGATTAGTTAATTAGGTGAATTAATATGGTATTGACAGAAGAAAGAAATAAATCCGAGGTCAGACTGGCGAATGACTTTGAGATAAGTAGAAACGCGCCTTTCAAGACTGTAGATGAATTCTTGAAAAGTATGGGCCATTTAATTACAGACGATATGCTTGTTTTAAGAGTAACAGAAAGCTTATGCCCTCTGTGTGCAGATGAGGAGAAATTCGATCAGATGAGAGTTCCTGCTATCGTGTATGAAGAAGGGGGAGAAGTTGATCTTATCAAGGAATGCGCAGAACATGGAATAACAAAGGAAAAGTACTGGGAAGATTATGATATGTATGAGGAGGCAAAAAAATTCCAGGACAAAGAGGGTACAAAAATATTGAACCCGAATGTTGCAGTATATGCAGACAAAATTGTTTGCCCTACACACTGTGGTCTCTGTGTAAAGCATAAATCCCATACAGGATTGGGGAACGTCGTTATAACAAACAGGTGTGACCTTTCATGCTGGTATTGCTTCTTCTATGCAAAGGAGAATGAGCCAATATACGAGCCGTCTCTTGATCAGATAAGATTAATGCTCAGAAGAATGAGAAACGAGAAACCCGTTGGAGCCAACGCAGTTCAGATAACAGGCGGAGAGCCAACCCTTAGAGATGATATTATAGATGTAATAAGAATCGCCAGGGAAGAAGGCTATGAACATGTTCAGATGAACACAAACAGTGTAAGAGCAGCATATGATCCAGACTTCGTCAAGAGGGCAAGGGATGCAGGATCCAACGTTGTTTACACCAGTTTCGACGGGCCAACACCAAGATCAAATCCTAAGAACTTCTGGGAAATACCAATGGCACTGGAGCATTACAAGCAGGCACCGATGGGAGTTGTACTTGTGCCCACTGTTATAGGCGGAATAAATGATATGTACCTGGGAGATATGATAAAGTTTGCAAAATCCAATATGGATGTTGTAAGGGGACTCAATTTCCAGCCGGTAAGTCTTGTGGGAAGGATGTCCGATCGTGCCAGAGCTAGGCAGAGGATAACAATTCCTGGGGCAATAAAAAAGATCGAGCAGCAGCTCGATGGTGCAATAGGAAGGGAAGATTTCTTCACAGTGCCAGCTACAACTGATGTATCAAACTTCGTTGCAGCGCTTAAAGGCCATCCAACATACAAGTTATCCATACACTTTGCATGCGGAATGGGAACATACATATTCATTGACAACGATAAGATCATACCTGTAACCAGGTTTGTTGATGTCAAGGGAATGTTTGAGTACCTTTCAGAACTGGGAGATGACATAAAATATGCAAAATGGCAGGCACCCAAGAAAGTAGAATCCGTTACCAAGCTGCTGTTAAACCTGAAGAAATTCGTGGATTACAGCAAGGCACCGGAGGGATTCAAACTGAAGGATATGGTATACAACGCATTCACAGAAGGCGACTACCATGGACTGAAGGCTTTCCATTACAAGTCCCTGTTTGTTGGATTTATGCACTTCCAGGATCCGTACACATATGATGTAGACCGTGTCGAGAGATGCGATATACACTATGCAATGCCAGATGGAAGGGTCATACCTTTCTGTGCATTCAATGTGATACCGGAACTTTACAGGGATTCAACACAGAGAAAATACTCAATACCTGCAAATGTGTATGAGGAAAAGACAGGATTTGACCTGAAGAAGGACAAATACTTCAGAAAATACACCGTGGAGGAAAAGAAGAGGATCATACGCTTCTACGAAAGAAGCCTTGGCAGAAACCTTACCTCCAAGGAAATCGGACTTGACCTGGACAAGGATGAAATACCCATGATATCATCCGTAAATCCGGATCAATAAACCCATATTTTATTTTAGTGTTAGATTTTATATTTATAATTATTATTACTTGTTATGATTTATGACATTCTGGATCATACTGCGGATCTCAAAGTCAAAATATACGGAAATTCTTATCTCACAATTTTTGAAAATTCTATAATTGCCATGTCTGATTTAATAGTGGATAGAGAATTTCTGAAACCAGATTTCTATAAACCTATTGATATTGAAAAAAATTCTCCGGACGATATACTGGTAAATTTGCTTAATGACATCCTTTTTTATATGGAATACGAGGATGTTATATATTTCACTTCAGAACTGGAGTTCGCAGGAAACAGGCTTCACGGCACCATTTATGGATCCCATTTACCCAGTAATGTAGAATATAAAAATGTTATAAAGGCAGTTACATATTATAATCTCAGGATGGACCCGGAACATGGATCCGCCACAGTTGTATTCGACATCTGATCAGCTTATCTCTATGAGGGGCCTGCCTGGCCATGGATTTTTCTTCTGTATGATGTCTGTCTTTACAATATCTACATTTATCTTCAGAATAGATTCGAGATATCCCTTATTATTTTCTATTATGCTGTATTCATCAAGCATTTCCGGAGCTATCCTGTTTTTGTTTTTCATGTAGTCTCCTATCATGGTACGGTATTCCCTGTCCAGATTTCCCCCTGGATAATCCTCAAGGAATTTTTTCTGTTTATCTCCATAGACAGTAATAGTGGCTCTTTTTGCATCAATATGTATAATTTTAAGGATTTCCCTTATATCCGATATAACCCTGTCAAGATAGTTTTCAGATTTTAAAACGTTGTAATCAATTTTACCGTCTATATTTATATCAATGGTCTGTGCACTGACAAAGCTATTATTATCCACATGCCTGTGCCAGTATTCTTCAGCGGCAAAGGGTATTATGGGCGAAAGGGCTTTAAGCCAGTCCGGGAGAACGGGGTTAAGGGCAGTATTTATACTGCCTCCATGGTTCTCTACATTCTTGAGGTCATTCATTACATTATAAAATATGGCAATATATGAATCTCTTATGTTCATGGACTCCATGTCAGCAATGTAAGTTTTTAAATTCCTGTAAAATGAGGATTTGAACCATGTATAAATATAATTATCACCATCATTTCCCGGAGAATATCCGTCAAGTATATCGGTAAAATATGAATATCTTTTCATAACAGACGACAGGTCCTTTTCATTCCAGTCCAGAAGTGATGATATGTCAGCACCTGCCGCCATGAAAAGCCTGTATATATCTGCCGAATAATGCTTGATTATTTCCAGAAGTGATATTACATTTCCCTTGCTTTTTGATATCTTGGCGCCATTGGAAATCACCAGCCCCGATATCATGAGTCCACCTGGCAGTTCCTTTCCCCTGAATATAGCAGAATGGTTCATTATAAAGAACGCAAGATGATTTGATATATGTGGTGGTGCAGTTATCCTCAAGTCGTTTCCATACCAGTAGTTAAATTCATCTTTGGCCTTCAGGGCATTCGACATTGTAAATTCATCGTAATTTTCTGGCACCTGTTTTCCCAGCAGAATGTAATCAAGTATATCATAGGGTATTCTTTGAAGGTGGGAGTACAAATTTTCAAGTTCCTTTTTATTCGTATAAGCAAGCATGTAGATTGTTGAATCCGAAAGAGATTCTATAACCCATCTCTCATCGAATGGCAGTTTGGTTCCAATGCCCCTCCTCCTGGCGCACGGCCTTTCCTTCAACCAGTCAACAGCATCGTTCATGAGCTTTCTGTACAGTTCAGGATAAAATTTCATAGAATTCACAAGGTTGTGCGCCTTTTCCTTGAGCCATTCAGGTGAATAGTCAATAAACCACTGGTCATTGAGTACTGCCACAGTAACCTCTGAACCGGACCTTGTTACTGCTTTTCTCGAAGTTTCATAGAATATAAATGCCAGATGTTTTTCCTGCATTTCCTTCCTGATCGCCTCCCTGCCCTCTTCTACCGACATTCCGCTGTATTCTCCGGAATTAATAAGTGTGCCGTTGTAAAACTCCTCCTTATAGAGTTCCTGCGTTGCCTCTTTAAGTTTTCCATCATTATTCACCAGATCATATTTTTCAACCAGGAATTTCACTGATATGTTACTGTCTACTTTCACCACTTTCCTTATCTTATTTTTTATACTGTTCTTTTCGTAGTAAATGTAATCAAAAATAGAATGCCCGGGAACAGAATATACTATTCCGGTTCCATTATCAGGATCAACAAAACTGGCCGTTAAAACTCCGATCTTCTCATTTGATAGTGGAACCTGGAATTCTGATGCTATTATATCCTCAGATGGGACGTCGCCTTTGTATTGAACACCTTCATGCTGCATTGAGAATTTTTTGCAGCCGCTATCGGACATTACTATATCCATTCCACGGTATCTTATCAGTCCGTATGTTGCAGAAGGGTTGAGCCACAGATTTGTCACTCCGAATATTGTCTCAGGCCTGAGTGATGCTGCCATGAGATAATACTTTTCACCCCTGAAAAGTACTCCGGTGAATTCCTCTATGCTTACCTTATCTGTATCACCATCCTTTATATCATCTTCCCCAACTGCGTTTTCGTCCTTGATGCTATAAAGTATCGGGTAACTCCCCTTTTTAATAAGCCCCTTTTCGTTCAGCTGGTTGAACTGCCATTTTACAACTTCCTGGTAAAATGGATCGGCAGACGTAAACTTTCGGCTCCAGTCTATGGAGTATCCGAGATCCATAAAATCCTTTATTATCACCCTTGAAAAATAGTCTGCTATATTTTGTGGTTCTCTGAAAGATTCCAGTATTCTATCTATATCCTCTGGTTTTTCATATTCAGACAGATAATTCCTGTAAAGTTTGATGGTATCCTTATCACCATTTCTCAATCTTTCAGAGAATGCAAGTATAGGTGTGCCGCTTTCATGAAATCCCATGGGAAAAAGCACATTGTATCCAGTTAATCGTTTGTACCGTGCAACTATATCACCCAGTGTATATGTTCTGCCATGTCCAACATGAAGGGAACCATTCGTATAGGGCCAGGGCACGGTGACAAAGAATTTCTTTCTGCCAACATCTATAACGGGCTCGAAAATATGGCTTTCAGCCCATCTATCACGCCATTTTTCCTCTATGCTTCTCTCCATTTAAACCACTAGGACTGCGGCTGCTACCACGGTTGCCCACTCGTCAGGCTTGAGTACAACCGTGGTTGCAGCGATATTTTTTGTTGTAAGTATCTTGTCATCCAGCACATATTCATTTTTTTTCTCTTCCCATCTTAGATGGTCATCCAGTCCCATTGTACTTGCAAGCATCTCTGCAGCAAGCTTTTCGGCAAAGTGCCCGGAATCATTTTCTGTCTGGCCGAATGAATGGTGTTCGCTCAGGTATCCCCATTTGCTTCTGTCAGATGGCACCGCCACGCCTATAGCAGATGATATCATTCTGTTAAGCTCGTTGGATGAATTCCTGGCAAGGACTGTGAATAAAATCTGACCATAAGAAAGCAGCTTTATGCCCTCTGGTTTATCAACTATTTCGACATATGGTGGCAGAATTGAACTGACACTGACCAGATTGTATGCAGCAATATCGGCATCCCTCAATGCATTCTCGAACGACTGCAACTGGGTTTCTCCACGGCCAATTCCCCTGGTGAAAAAAATCTTTTTTGGAAGTAACATAGGGGTGTATTATTAATTATTTAAAATATTTATCTTATTGAATAACAGGACGATCATCATATATAATGAATATTCCTGATTCTTCATTTAAAATTTTTATATAAATGTTATTTCATTTTCGCTTAATAACTGTAATATTTTAAATAATATCCTGCTATTGGATATGAACAATGCCATCACAGGGAAGAAATGTTTTTGATATGCTCAACCCCGCACTTAAGGACAGTGTGGCCAGAAACGGTATAAGTGGACCAACGGAAGCACAGAAACTTGCAATACCTGAAATACTGTCAGGAGAAAATGTGCTTTTGATATCTCCCACTGGTTCTGGGAAAACCGAAGCAGCCGTTCTGCCTGTTTTAAACAGGATTTACATAGACAGGCCAGAAGCAATAGCCCTTCTTTATATTACTCCTCTTAGAGCTCTTAACAGAGATATGCTATCAAGGCTTTTTGATTACTGCAACACACTGGGCATGCGTGTACAGGTAAGACACAGTGATATAACACAGGCACAGAAAAATGAAATATCAAAAAATCCGGCACAGATACTTATCACAACACCGGAATCCCTTCAGCTTCTCATGATGGGCAAACGCCTCAGGGAGCATATAAAGAATGTAAAGTATGTAATAGTTGACGAGGTACATGAAATGGCCCAGAACGAGCGTGGGTCCCAGTTCGCCATAGCCATGCAGCGTTTAAAGGTACTTGCAGGCAATTTCCAGGTTATAGGTCTCTCTGCCACTGCAAGAAATGAAAATGAGCTGGCACTTTTCATTTCACCATCAAAGGAATGCAAAATACTGAAGCCTGTTATAGATAAGAAAATGGATATACAGGTAATAATGCCGGAAAAGAGTGATGAGGAAACCGCAGAAATAATGGCATGTGACCCACAGTACGCCGGGTCCATAATGAAGATTCACTCCATAGTGGAAGAAAATACTGGAACAATAGTATTCGTGAACAGAAGATATGTTGCCGAGGACATATCATTCAGGATGAAACTATGGCTGAAAAATCCTGATATAGAGGTGCATCACGGATCACTGTCAAAGGAAACAAGGGAAACAGCTGAATCCGACTTTAAGGAGAATCGTGTAAAGGCACTTATATGCACATCATCACTGGAACTCGGCATAGATGTCGGTTCAGCTGACATGGTAGTGCAGTTCAACTCCCCTAGGCAGATTAACAAGATGATACAGCGTATAGGCCGTGCCGGGCACTCCCTGGAGAAAATTTCACGGGGTACAGTAATCTGCAATGACGTCATAGAACTGGAGGAGGCAAAGGCCATAGTGGGCAATATAAAATCCGGTGAGCTGGAAAACGTCATGATCCGGAAAAACTCTCTATCCACCGTTGCCAATCAGGTTATGCTGGAGTTGAATTTTTCCAGGAAAATGGATTACAACTACTTTTATAAGATTATTACAGGTGCCTATCCATTCAAAGATTTAAAATTTGAGGACTATTACTCGGTTCTGGAATTGCTGTCAAAAACGCGAAAAATCATTATAGATGGAAATTTTGCAATCAGAAGATATACTGTTCTCAAGTACTTCATAGAGAATATATCTATGATAGCCGGAGAGAAAAATTATCGTGTGATCGACGTAATAAACAAACAGTTCATCGGAACGCTTGATGAAAAATACGTAATAAACGAAATTTCCCCCGGTTCCTACTTCGTGATGAAAGGGAGCACATGGAGGACAATCAGGATTGATGATGATAAGATATACGTTGAGCCATTCGCAACAGCGGCCATAGCCCCCCACTGGACAGGAGAGGAGATTCCTGTGCTTTATGAAGCGGCCTCAAGAGTATCATCCGATCGGCAGGCAAAAATAATCCCTGACTTTGTAAATGAAACTGGGAAGGCAGCACTTGCAGAATGGTATAAAAATGACATGGCCACACTGGATAGGATTATAGTGGAGGCTCATAATTCTGAAATAGTTATCCAGGTTCTGCTGGGTAGCTTGGGCAACTTTACTCTTGCACAGATACTTTCAGGGCTGCTCACATCAATCACAGGTGAAAGTGTGGAAATGGATTATTCTCCATATCACATTTACATGCGAGTATCAAGAAATATTTCTGCAGATGACATAAAGAATTTGATAATGAATATCGACAGGAATAATCTAGATGGTTATGTAAAATCATCCGCCAGAAGGTCCCGGTTTTTCAACAATGTATTTCTTTACGAGGCAAGAAAATTCGGCATTATTACAAATGAGGCTGACATAACAAGAATAAGGTTTGAAAAGATTGTGGATTCCTATTATGATACTGTTATTTATGAGGATTCCATAAGGAAATTAATATTCGATTATATGGATATAGATGTGCTGAGAAAATACCTTGAAGGGCTGGAAGATTCAAATTTTATACTCAAGGATAAAATATCGGAATCATCGAACATTTTCCTTTCGCATTACTCAGAAAGAATCATGCCCCTGAAACCGACCAAGGCCATTCTGGACTCAATCAAAAAGAGATTGATGAATGAGGAGGTTATTCTTTACTGTACGTCATGTGGATATAAGAGAACCAGGAAAATAAAGGATATAACCGATATACAGTGCCCGGTATGCCATTCCAGGCTTGTTGCTTCCATATCTAAATTTGATGAAGAATCAATATCCAAAAAAATAGATGAAAAAACAAGGAAGAGGCTTATTAAAAATGCACATCTTGTGAGGGAACATGGTATAACGGCAATAATGGTTATGGCGGCAAGGGGAGTCGGTCCTGAGGTAGCATCCAGGATACTGGAGGTATCATACCTTCATGAAGAAGACCTCATAAAAAGGCTTCTCATTGCTGAAACGGATTTTGCCAAAAACAGGCAGTACTGGTAATTATTTATATATAATAGACTATTTATTTATATCATATAATATAATTAGAGCTAATATAGTAAACTATATATAGAAGTTTATTTTTACTTACTTGATAATCATGATTGGTGGTCAACCCATATTTATCCTGAAAGAAGGAACTAAAAGAGAGAGTGGAAAGGATGCAATGTTCGAGAAT
>JAKAAA010000036.1 GCA_021797295.1 Thermoplasmata archaeon | reverse complement strand
TCCTCTTTTACGGCATCATAGACCTTTGTATATTCCCTGATTGCATCCATGAATTTTTCCTTTTTTACAAAATTATCTCCATTTTTTATATTCTCTTCATAATCTTCCATATATACTCATCCTCTTGTTTTTTCAATGATTTCCCTGGCGGCTGTGTAACTTATATTCTTTCCAGATATCATTTCCCGGGCAACCTTCTCCACCAGATCCCCTGTGGCACCGGCTGCGATAGCAATGTTCCTTGCATGCAGCTTCATATGCCCGCTCTGGATACCCTCATCTGCCAGTGCCCTCAGTGCCGCAAAGTTCTGTGCAAGTCCCACCGAAGCAAGTATACTGGCGAATTCCGCAGATCCCGAAATTCTCATGATCTTCATTGCAAGCATTGCCTTTCTGGATGTTCTGGTTGCACCACCCACGGTACCCACGGCAACAGGTATTTTTATTGATCCTATCAAATTACCCTCAGAATCCTTTCTGTACTCAGTCAGAGGGCCATAGCCATTTATCGATGCATATGCATGGGCATTTGCCTCCTGCGCCCTGAAGTCGTTCATGGTGGCAAGCAGAACAGCATCTATTCCGTTCATTATTCCCTTATTGTGTGTTGTGGCCCTGTATATATCATGTTTTGCAAATTCATTTGCCAGTATAATCCTGTCAACCGTTTCCTGACCGAGTTTCTTACCATCGAATTTTGCATATGCGTATGTTATCCTTTCGGTGGTCAGGTTGCTCATAATCCTTAAATTGGACTTGCCACCTGTCAGTTCCTCAATATACCCTGAAACATACTCCAGCATGGTATTTATTATATTTGCACCCATCGCATCGGCAACATCAATAATCAGGTTGACAATCAGTTCATTATTTATGTAATGGATTTCAATGGATTTTGCACCTGCTTTCATGCCGGACAGGGTTTTTGACCTGCTGTTTGCCATTTCCAGTATTTTTTCCTTATTCTGCAATATTTTAATCACAGCATAATCCGGATCTGGAACACTGTAAAGCTCAATTTCTCCCCTCATCAGAGAATTACTTGAATAGGCAGTAAATCCATCTGGCCTTGCATATCTTGCACCATTGGAACAGGCAGCAACTACCGATGGCTCCTCAAGGCTCATGGGAATGAGGTAATCCTTTCCATTTATCCTGAAATTTGTTGCAACACCAACGGGATAATCCATTATCGTATAAACATTTTCTATCATATTCCCGGCTGCATCAATGGGCATTCTATAATCCATCGTTTCCATATCATCCTCTGTTAATCCTGAAAATTCTTTTATGAGCTTTCTTCGATCTTCTACACTCATATTATGAAAGCCATGTATTAAGGAATCCATACCGAGTAATCATTTATATATTATTAACTTTTATCAGGATAACACTCTCGTAATGCTAACTCCAGAAAAGGAAATTGTATCGTTGCCGTATACGTTGTTGCATTATCATATTCTATGGCTGAACATATACCCTGCCTGAAATGAAAAGCATATAAAACATCGTGGCATTATATTCTATGTCCAGAAATGTATATACCAGTTATAAGAAATATATAAGAGATTTCAGGGAAAATTCAATTCTTGATTACCTGGGCAGCAATACAATCATCAAGGGGAATTATGAAAATCATGCAATGGCGTTGATGGAATTAATGGAAAACGATATAAAAGACAATTTCAATTTCAGAATAGCAGATAGCGCTATTTCCGCCATGAAACATGCGCATCTCTCTGCAATAAACGGCATGGCCAGCGCGGCCTTCGAAAACACCAGATTCTTCCTGGAACGTGTTGCACTGGTAAAGGAAATATATGAAATGCGAACGGAAAACAATCCCTATGAACTGGCACTGGAACACCTGGAATGGCACAGGCTCATAGATAAAAAATTCATAATATACGGCCTCCAGCAGTTCACAGGTAGAGTGTGGCATTATACCGGGAAAGACTATATACCCCGGGGAATAACAATTTTTCTCAGCGGCGTCCCTCTATGTGGAATCCACTCAAAATCCTATATAAAGTATTCACGCAGTATTGAAGATATAGAAAATGAAACAGGTCTTGAAATAAGGGAAAAATGCGTGAAATGCGGTAGGGGTGCAACCAGGTTCACCATTGCACTGCCAAAAGCAGGAGCCATACTGGGCATGCTTGGCTTCTATACAGGTCATGACATTGCTGACCTTGGTAAATTTTACGCCGCCTATTCTCGAGTTCTGCACCCTTACGGGTTCTACAAATATCCGGAAAATTACCTTATCAATCTCTGGAGTCTCGATTTTATCAGACTTGTTCTTACACTTCAAAAAATAATATTTTAGACATTCTGCCCATCAAAATATGTATGCCTTTTGACTGCCTTCTTTCCAGAAAATGTGTAAACATCAACGAACTTCGTATATGATTCCCTGCCATCCTTCAGTGTTCCGTGGAATTCCCCCTCAACTACCACATAGGGTTCATGCACGATTATATTTGAAAGTGTATGTTTCCCCTTTTTTATGATTCTATTTGCCTCATAAAAATCCCTGAATTTTTCCATTCCGGATATGGGGCCATATCCGGGTCTCTCATAAACTATATTATCAGCAAATACTGAAAATAAGGTTTCAAGATCATTGCTATCAACAGCATCATAATACTTCCTCACAATTTTCTCAAGTTCTTCCATTTCCATCACCTTATCTGTAATTCCTGCTTTTATGGTTACTCTATTCTCTCCAGGTATTATCCCCGGGAAACCATGCTGGAACTTATTTTATAAATATGCATAATAATGTTATAACTTTTTTGCCTGGTATTGAAACGAATCATGGAAATAGTTGAAAAAACATTTGACATATTCTTCATAAAAAAGTTAAAGATACTGTTAATGATAAGGTTTATAATGTTAAAAAACAGAAGCATTATTTCAATTGCAGACCTGAATGATGAGGATATAAATGAAATATTCACCCGTGCCGATAAAATGCTTGAAAATATTCATTCTGGTCAAAAAATGAATGATATGTCATCCCGTATTCTGGCAACCCTTTTTTATGAGCCCAGCACCAGAACCAGGCTCTCCTTTGAATCTGCCATGGAGCGGTTGGGTGGATCCGTTATAAGCATGTCTGATTCAAAAACATCATCGACCTCAAAGGGAGAAACTCTTGCTGATACTGTAAGAATTGTGGAATCATATTCAGATATTATAGTTATCAGGCACCCACTGGAGGGGGCGGCCCTTCTGGCATCCCGGTTTTCATCGAAGCCCGTAATAAACGCAGGAGATGGTTCAGGGGAACATCCCACACAGACACTGATAGACCTGTATACTATACGCAAGGAACTCGGTTGCATAAATGGGAAGACTATTACCATAATAGGTGATCTTAAATATGGTAGAACCGTGCATTCCCTTCTTTTTGCCTTAACGAGGTACAATGTTACTGTAAATTTAATTTCTCCAGAAAGTCTGGCGTTGCCTGGACACGTATACAGAGAAATAAAAGATCATCTCAAAATCAACGTTTCAACTGATCTTGAAAAATTTTTGGGTCAAACTGACATACTCTATGTGACCAGAATACAGAAGGAAAGATTCACTGATAAGAATGAATATACAAGGCTCATAGGATCATATAAAATTACGGGAAAGGAGGCAGATATGTTAAAACCCGGGGCTATCATAATGCATCCACTGCCAAGGGTAGATGAGATATCTCCTGATGTAGATAACAGGGAATCTGCTAAATATTTCCGTCAGGCTTATTACGGTGTTCCCGTAAGGATGGCACTGATATCCCTGATTGCAGGTGAGTAATATGGAAAAAACGTTAAAAATATCCAAGATAAAGGACGGTACAGTTATAGATCATATTGATGCTGGAAAGGCATTGAAAGTGCTTGCCATACTGGGCATAGATGAATCAAATTCTATAAGTATAGGAATCAGGGTTTTGAGTGGAAAGCTCGGATTCAAGGATGTCATAAAAATAGAAAATAAATTCCTGGAAAAAATAGAACTGGACAAGGTAGCATTGATAGCAAATAAGGCAACTATAAGCATAATCAAAAATTATGAAATAATAGAAAAATTCAGCCTGGACATGCCAGAAACATTCAAAGGAATAGTAAAGTGTGATAATCAGAATTGCATTACAAATGCTGGTGAGCCAGTAAGATCTGAATTCAAAACCGTGGGAACAAATCCCCTGATAATTAAATGCGTCTACTGCAAAAGGGAAATGTCAGGTGATGAAATACTGAGAAATATTTAGTCTGGATTACTTATAACAAAATTATTTCAATAAATTAACAAATATTCATTGAAGGATGAGATAACCACCGGAGTTTTTCCATAACTTCTTGCCACGGGGAATATCAATTTTTTTATTTCCAACTCCGTAAACGAATGTTTCATATTCTCCACCCTCGCCGGCTATATTTATCCTGTATTTATTCTCAAGTTCCTTGAGATGCAAAAAATATTCATCATCTATTGTAGCTCCCAGATCATTCTCTGTAAAGCCCTCAGCTGAAACTGATACTATCATGGCTTTTATTTGCCTCAATATCAGCTGTTCGATAATAAAATCCTGCTTTTTCCTCCACAGGGGAGAGTAAACAATGGTTCTGAAATTATAACATAATTTTTCTATCCTTGTTTTCTGATAATCCGAGGCTATTGCACCTGTGATAATCATATCCATTCCATCCCTGCAAATGCCAGAAATATATTCCTTGTAATCGCACTCTTTTATGTATCTTATGGGAAATCCCAGAAGTGAGGCAGCATATAAGGACATCTTTGAATTCGGATAATGAAACATCATGGAGTACTCTTCCGGTACCACTGTGATTCCATATTCTATCTTGAAGCCCTGTTCACCGGCCATCATGGCAGATAGGAAGGAATCCTTGCCACCTGAAAATAATGCTACTGCCTTCATTTATAATCATTTATCCAGTGTGACCCTTATAGTCAATCGATCATGATCATTTAAATTTAGATCCTTCCTGAGGAATTTTTCAGATATAATTTCAACTATATCGGTATAGCTGCTTCTCTCAGGAAATATAAGCCACGCATTTGTGCCATCGATTCTCCCCGAAAAACACTTTACTGCCCCGAAGGTTCTTTCATTATCCTTGAAGCCATCTATATGGGTGCCGTCTGCACTTCTTATCCTCCTCAATATATTTTCGTATTCTGGATAAATCTTTATATTCAGGGTTCCGGGATAAGGCTTTATTCCCAGCTTACTGCTGAATTGATCCATATACCCTTTCTGGGAAATATAATACTTGCCCTCACCCAGGCCATTCTGAATTTCTCCTTTCAATTCAAAATCCTGCTTCATTTCCAGTATGGAATTCAGATCGTTCAATTCTGAATAGAGCAGGTCAAGGGACGCTTCCAGTAAAGTAATTTTCTGTTTTCTATTTTGCAGGGTTCTCTCTATGTATTTCTGTTCGGTAAGTTCTATAATGAAACGTGAAGCGGTTTGCTGACTGACATTCAATTCTTTTGCAAGCTGTCCGGATGATAAATATACAGTATTCCCCGATCCTGATAGTTTTTTTAAGACCTTTACAGTATTATAGAGGTTATAATCCATATACATGTATGTTATTATTATATTTATATTATTTTTTTAAAATTTTAAAGAAAATCTGGATTGTTGTGCAATGGAGACCTGGTCATCCACAAAATCAGTAAAATTGAATTTTATGACCACCAGATAGGGTCATGCATCTGATGCCCCTATTTTTCAATTTTTTTAAAAATTGCCTGTCATTCGTCAGTACAGCAGCATTCATGTGAATAGCAGTCATCATTATACAGAAATCGCCTTCGCCTTCGGAGTGAACAAGATCAAATTTTTTACTGTATTGCAGGGCCGCCTTGGCATACCATTTTGTTGTGCTCAGTCCCCTAAGTTCAGCAATAACGCATTCAGGGACTGCTGGCAATATCTGGGGAGTTATGCCCTTCAATTCAAACTCAATATCTATTCTATTCCTGATAGCGTATATGAGAGAATTCGTGTCAAGAAGTACTTTTTCCATTACTTTACAACTTCTCCTATTGCTATATTTTTTCTGATTTTTTTTATCAGAACTTTTACATGTTCTCCCTTCTTTGTTCCCGGAACATATATAGTAAAGTCTCCATAAAGGGCATGCCCTTCACCGGATCTTCCGATTTCATTGATCGTGACGCTATATGTTTTTCCCTCGGAAAGCTGTTCTTCATTTTCTTTGATTTCTCTTGATGCCTTGATAGGGTGCTCAGCACCACATGCCTTGCACACCAGCAGATATGTACGCCCGACTTTCTCGATTGTAGTATCAGGGGAAGAACATTCATAGCATAAAACGTATGTTGCCATATACGCATTTAACTTTTCCTTTATATCCTCCTGCCTGAGTTTTCTGTTAATCACCAATCTCCGGCCGTTTATGCTGGCCCCTATTCCAAATTCCTTTGTAAGATATTTTACAAGGTCTTCAGGATTCCTGTTCAGCATATCTATTATATCAAGAAAATTTCTGATAATAGTGGCTTTGCCTTCATAAATGATTTCAGGTTCTGGCACCTTTAATCGTTCTTCTGTCTGTGTTTTGGATGATAGTACGCCTGATGCATCGTTTAACAATTTTTTATAATCAAATTCCATAGTATATAATTTCAAAGAGGTTAATTAAGATTGTTTTATTATAAATTTTTAAAATTAAATGTACAAAATAAAAGTTAATAAAATTATGAAATTAATATTGGTTAGGCATATATTTATGACCTTTTATTTTTAGTGGTTTATACCATATAGATTTATTTCATTAATAAAATTTAAATGTACAAAACATCTTATTTGTCCATACAATAGATAAATTTAAATATAACTATTCGTTAACTTTATTAATGAATGAAAAGAATGAAAAACTTACAATAAGAATCTCAAACGATGAACTTGAGGAAATAGATTCTTTTCTTTCATACAATAACAGCTATGCAAACAGGTCTGAATTCATCAGAATGGCAGTTCTGGAATACATATCAATCAAGCGGGTAGGAATTATAACGAAAAATAACAGCATACATCCGGATCCTATAATAGAGAAGGCTGTAAGTAAAATGGTATCTTCAGGATTTTTTAAAAGCATTGACGGGGCCTACGAGGAAATAATAAAGGAGGCATGGAGGAAAAACATTATTTCATCCATGCTCAGGAATGCAGATGAGGAATATAGCAAAATAGAAAATATATTGGAGGGGCAGAAAAAATATGATAAATTATGAAGATTTGACAAATCTACTGGAAAATACTGATATCAGTTATTTCAGTATAGTAGCCGATAGTCGTGAGGTGTATAAAGATTTAAAGGGTAAATTGACGAAGGTGTCCAGCTTCTTTGCTGTCCAGAAACTCCTTAACAAAGTTTCCCTGGAGGAGTATACACAGAGTAAATACCAGAAGATTGAACAGGATGCAGACATACTGATAGAAAAAGAAATCAAAAATTCTGCTTACAAATTTGTCAAACTGGGGTCATTCAATAACATTACCCAGATGCTGTCATCAGCCATTTCTATACCGGCAATGTACGTATTCATAGAATCCGGCACTACATTTGATCAACTTTCAAAAAATCTTTACAGTTCTGACGTTCCCTTTGTGCTGGTAAAATATAGATCCGGTAAATTCAATATAGACGGGAAAATATTTTCATCCATGGAGAGTCTGGGTACCTATCTCATGAAGAAATACTATCTGTAACTCTTCCATTGATTACCGAAACATAAATATCTTCCAGGTTATCATATTTTTCCACATAATCTATTTTAAGACCCTGTTTCATTAAATCATTTATGACTTCTGAGTTGGTTACGTTTTTGTTTTTTTCGATTATAAACGCATTTCCGTCCCTGGAATAGTCTTTGATTTTATCGCTCATTATATTTATAGTATTTTCCGCGGTCACTTTCAGAAGTTCTCTTTCCGGGGCCATGGCAGAATCATATTCTATTCTGCCCTTATTTATGATTATTGTTCTATCGCATAATTCCCTTGCCTCATAAATCAAATGTGTACTCAATAATACCAGATGATCCCTGGCCAGGGTTTTTATTATATTCCGGATATCTACCATTCCTTTAGGGTCAAGGCCGAATGTTGGTTCATCCAGTATTATAATTTCCGGGTTTCCCAGCATTGCAACAGATAAGGCCAATCTCTGTTTCATTCCCCTTGAATAGCCCCCTGTCTGTCTATCCATAAATCCATCTATTTCTGTAAGTTTTCCCAATCTTTTAATCTCCGATTCAAATTCGTCCTTTTTTAGCCCTTTAATTTTTGCGGTAAATTTCAATATTTCATATGCTGTTAAATAACTATAGAACTCCGGTTGTTCTATCAGTGCTCCGACTGAAGATAAGGCACGCTCCGGATATATTGAAACATCCACATTATTCAGATCCACCTTTCCTTTGGACGGTCTTATAATATTGGTTATAAGTTTGAGCATGGTTGTTTTTCCAGCACCATTTGGTCCCAGAAGTCCGGTACATCCATGCCCTTCTATCTTTAGATTAATGGAATCAAGTGCCCTGATCTTTCCATAGTTTTTTGTTAATTCATCCAGATATATCTCCATTAGGATACCTCCTTTTTATCAAATAACAGCATGCCTATTGCCAGGGCCGCTACTGTATATATGATCATTATCATAGATGAAAGCACAATTTCTGAAAAGGGTGCAGGATTTAAATTTATTGCCGTTGAAAATACATTGCCCGGTATGATGTTTATATATACCCTTTCTATTATGCTTCCCGCCTCATTCAAAAAATAAACCGGGGTATATTTGTATAATAATTCAATTATAAAGGAACCTGCCTCAAACACTATGTAATAAATAACGAAAACCGTGATGTAGGCATATGTGTTTTTGTTGAATACTGCACTTATAAGGAAAGTAACAGCCATTATGCTCATAATAAATAATATGAGCATCAGGAAGGATGTAAGGAAGTACTTAACTGGTACGGCACCCAGAAGATAAGTAAGGGTGCCCACCTCGAATATAAGATATATTCCTATTATAAACATGGTCACAGTGAAAGCTGCAAAATATTTTCCGAAGAATAGTTTGTACCTGTTTATGGGCAACGGAAAAATGAAATAAGCCGTCTTGTTTTCGATTTCACTGGAAATTGCAGGCGAACCGAAGAATACCGAGGCAAATACGGGGATATAAAGCAGTACCAGTGTCCATAAATAGTAAAACAGATCTACTTTAATTGAATTCGGCAGGGAAGCCCCGCCAAGGAATGCAGGAAGGTCGTTAACATATCTAAAAGAAAAATAAGTCATCATGGCTCCTATTAACAGAATAAGAAATAACATGAGAAAGAAACTTCTGGATCTGTAATAATTTTTTATATACTGTAAATAAATAATAATGGTTTTAGACATATGTACACCTATATAGTGGTCGTATTTAATACTTTGAGGATACCGGGTATGCTTTCTATTCCCTTATAAAGTTCAATATGTATTACACCGTTAGATGTATTTAAGGTATATTTTCCACCAGTTACATTAGTAACCTTGCTGCTGGAAAGGGCTGCCTTTATTGCAAGTTCATCCACCTGGAGGTCAAGGGAGTTCGCCGGTATTACATTGACATATGTTCTATTGCTAGTGGAATTAAGTGTTATGTAACTGATTGTGGGAACGGTACTGTTTACCTTATAATAAAGAGAAATATTGGCTGACTGGTTAAAATAACTCTTATAGCCAACCGCATCTTTTGAAGTTGCATGCACCGAAATAGAAGCATTTATGGCATTCTCTTCTCCTAGCACTACAAAATTGCCGGATGTTTCAAAGGCAAATACATTGACGTCCGGACTTATCAGGCTGTTGCTTAAATTATCTCCCAGGATCTTTCCCAGTATTACGGTTAAATTAACATTTTTAATTTCATAAACTGTTACACTATCATACGTAGTTGTTTTAACATTGGCACCTGAAAATATGTTTCCGGAATTAGTATCCACCGCAGCATTCTGGGAACTGAATGATGTTAAATTTGAATCTATTAAAGCTGCAGAGGATATATTTGCCACTATGCCCAGGCTATTATCATCCATAAATATATAATATTCTGACCCGTTGGAATTTACTGTTGAAATCATCGTAGAATTACCAGGGATATATTCAAATGGTTCCAGTGATGGTGAAACGTTAGATTTATCGTAGTATATATATGCAAAATACGCTGCGGGTGCTATTATAGCAGCAGCAACTATGATTACAACTATCTTGGTGGTAAAGGGTTTCATAGTTACATATTGAAATCATAGTAAAAAGTCTTTCCTAACTCAAAGATTATTATAGAACTTATTATAAACATATACAAAGGAAAGTATAGAAAAACACGATAAAATAGTGGAAAATTCCCGTATTAAATGAATATATTAAATAGAAAAAAGTAATATTGGTCATGAGCTCCGGTGGTGTAGCCAGGCCAAGCATTAGGGACTCTCAATCCCCCGACTCGGGTCCAAATCCCGGCCGGAGCATTTTCTATGGTATAGCAAGCAATTAAAAAAATTAGGGGTTAAAATAGTATTTAGAACAAATCCTGTAGTATCTACTTAATATCTTTTTATGCCCAATCTATAGGAGATTTTATAAATACATAATTTGCACAAGGTTAATTGTGCACACAACAAGAGCGTTAAAAGATACAACTACATATGGCCATAATCCATTGACATTTTTCTATAATATTTTTATCGGTCAAAACATAGTTGGGGAATATGGAACATTTCTGAGTTACCCGGTTAACAAAGCTTATAAAGTATCAAGTATTTGTATTAATATGATAAATTCTACAAAATATAACAAAATAAGTGTGTATATTAGAAAAGACGAAAAGGCCGTAATAGAAGAGAAAGCTCTGATGGAAGGAGTGTCTATATCCAGATACCTTGTATTA
>JAKAAA010000035.1 GCA_021797295.1 Thermoplasmata archaeon | reverse complement strand
CCGGTCAGCCCCATTTATAGATGTCATCAATTCTTTCTGTAACTAATTGAAATTTAAATAATAACATAATAGAATTAAAGCAAGCATAAAAACGTGTAACATAAGATAATTTATTAAATTATAATGGCTTAATTATTGCGGTTTTTTCCCTCTATCCTCAGGCAGATTGTTTTTCTTATCAAGCTTAGTATCTGTTGTTGCAGGCTGATTCCCAAGCTTTATTCCCCGAACTATATTGAAAAGTGTAGAAAGCGCAAGGACTGCGAAAACCATACCAAGAATAAGTGAGAAGAATAGATATGTTTCAATGAATAATAGTAATGCATTTTCATGATAACTCGATAGTATGGAGCTTACAAAATTAATCAATAATGATGTGAGCCCAATTAATATTGTATATACGAAAAGCCTGTTAACTTCTGAGAATATCGGTTGCCTGAGGCTATTTGGGTGGAATATTGGCGTCATGGTTATCATTATAGTATACCCTGCAAACATCAGACCCATTATGGTTGCATAAAATGTAAGCATTGAGCTTTCAAGGTAATAGCTTGATATATTAGTTGAAATTATAGCATCCCCCGGAATATAAAGAGCGCCGATTTTATTATTAATAAAAAATGCAATCAAAAAAGAAATAACAATCACGTTGCGTATTCTGTAAAAACTATGGAATGTTCCATTCAATTTTATTTGTACCATAAGCTGAATATAATATGAGGTTTATAAAAGTATCTGAAATAAAATGTTTACATATAATTTGTTACATATTATCCATATAACATATTCTTACGGATGCATAGACCTTCGGCAATGGAATTGCATATATTCAACAGTATAGCCGGGATATTAATTTCAGATATAAGCTCAGGCATTTTATATTCAATTATTCACTCTTCGTTGCTGCAGCAAATGTGGGAGTGGCTACTAATTCTATCAGATTATTATTAGAATTTAAAAATTTCTTCCATGCATTATTCCAATCTATATCATCAGAAGCAAGTACACCATTTTTATTCAGATGCCTCAATGCCCATGAATATTCATTGAGCATGTAGTTTGCTGAATGGAGTGAATCGTGGACAAAAAAATCTATTTTGCCCGGTACCGAGTGAAGTGCAGTATCTGAACTTTCTATAACTTTTTTCCATCTATTTTTCAAGTTTTCTGGGACTAGCCAACCGGCCAAAAACTTTTTCTGGCAAATCGTTACTTCATCTATTATGTCTATGCTAATTAAATTACCTTTGCC
The DNA here is from genome assembly GCA_021797295.1 of Thermoplasmata archaeon. The sequence goes on along the minus strand of JAKAAA010000035.1, from coordinate 9,916 downwards.
ATTCCTTTCAAGCGCGCTTAATATATAATATGTAGAAAAACCGGATGAAATACCGGTTTCAATACATATATCCGGTTGGTATTTTCGTATCAACATATATAAAATGCCATCCTTCCCTTGAATGCTCTTAAAAGACCCACAATCACTACCCAGGTTTTCTAACAGTTTTTTATCGACATCGGTGCCGATAGTAGCTATATCAAGGAGGTCTTCGCTAGAATATATGCTTAATTTATGTGACCAGTAATAATAAGTTATTAAAGCCCATAGCGAACCGGGAGTAACATCTTTTATTGTAATATTATTTTTAAAGGTTATATTATCATGTAATAGCGAATTATTACGGTATTTAGATAAAAAAATAATAGTCTTGAATGGATTGTGGACTGACTTAATTACATAATAAATCTTTAATAAATTTTTTAAAACCATATCGGTTTATAATTCAGCACTATAAGAATATTTATATTTTATAAAATAACTATTATAAAAATTGTTAATAGATTATTTATTCGCTAAATTCTGGTTTAGCTTTGAACTTTATTTATAATTTTCTCTATCACCGGAGGGTTTTCCCTATTATGATTCAGGGATGTATAAATGAGTGATTGGTCATTTAAATCAATTTTTTGTCATAGTTTAAATCCGGGTTTGCAATATATTATTATGGCAACAAGAATCGGAATACCTGTAAATGGAATTACCATAAGCGGGCCCGGAGAGGGAACAGAAGTACATATATTTGAGATTGAGAATACAAAATACAAATTGATAGAAAGTTATGAAAACCCTGCCCTGAAGGCAACTTCAACCAGAGGGATACATATGCTAAAATCCGTACTGGCAAAAAATGTTGATGCTATAATAGTTTCTGAAATCGGAGCTCCCGGAGTTCGTTTTCTGAAAAATAAGATAAAGATATACTTTTCAAATAATATGAATGAGAATGAAGCACTTGAATTTTATATCCAGGGAAAACTGGAGGAAATAACATTAGCAACCCATGAGTCCCCGGATCATGATGGAAATGTGCATGAACTGAAATAAAAAAATTTCCGGTAACTTTTTTAATATAATAATACCATCATTTTTTATTGCTTGCACCGAATCCAGAACTTAATTCCTGTATATGTTTTATTCATAATTTTTGCTAAATTATATAGGGGTTTATTTCAGTTTATATCCACAATTTGGGCAATATGTCATATCGTCCGTAACTGGATAACCACATCTGGGGCATCTATGTGCTGTGTCTGGCAGGTTTTGGTCATTGCTGTCCTCGGCCATATTTTCCCTTATATTTTCATAGGGGTTTTTTTTCTTGTCATCGCCAAACACCGCCATTCCGATGTTGGCTCTAGGAGCCTTTGCTCTGGCCATATCCAGTTCGTGCTTTTTATTTTCAAGCAGTTCCCTTTCCTTTTTATTGGATTCATCCCTTTTGGCCACGGTTGCCAGCCTGGTAATCTGATCAACCCATGATTTTGATTTTTTGATAGCAAAATCTACCCTAATTAATTTCTGTGATTCATTATAGTATTCTATGCTCAATACCTGTCTGGTAAAAATCGGGAATGCAGGTTTTGCATAATTGGCATTCTCCACATTATAAAGGAAAAGATTGAGATCCAGCTCAGCCGGGGAAGCCCTGAAAAATGATTTCTGTCCTTTTTTTTCAAATATTACTCTTTTATCTGTTAAAAAGAGCAACCCCTTGATGTAATTATTATTCACGATTTTTTTTGCTTTTGAATTTAAGAATTCATGCTCATCATTTTCATATATCGGCATTATATACAGATAATATATAAGATAATAAATTTTATCTTAATTATTGCACTTATTTTGATTTCCGGTAGATAATGTGATATGTATTGAATTGCCTTAAATATCCCTTGATTTTGCAAAGCCCGGTTTTAATGCATCTTTACACCGCAAGTAATTTCTATGCCAACGGCTTTAATAAAATACATGGCATAAAATAAAATTTAAGTATTACAGTGTTTTAATATTAATATGGTAAAAAGAGAGATACATGCACCGCATGGAAATAAACTCAACACCAAAGGATGGTCCCAGGAGGGAGCACTGCGATTGATTATGAATAACCTTGACCCGATGGTTGCCAAGGATCCTGACAACCTGATAGTTTACGGGGGTAAGGGTAAGGCAGCCAGAAACTGGGAAGCCTATGAAAAGATAATAGAATCACTAAAATCCCTTGAAAATGATGAAACACTTTTAGTCCAATCAGGAAAACCGGTAGGTATTTTCAGAACCACGAAGGAATCACCAAGAGTTCTGATAGTAAATGCACAGATCGTGCCCCACTGGGCCACGGATGATGTGTTCTGGGATCTTGAGGCAAGAGGGTTGACCATGTTCGGCCAGATGACAGCAGGTTCATGGGTTTACATAGGCACACAGGGAGTTCTCCAGGGAACTTATGAAACACTATATGCACTTGCCAGAAAGGTATACCACACTGACAATCTAAAGGGCAAATGGTTCTTATCCGCAGGTCTCGGTGAAATGGGCGGCGCCCAGCCACTGGCAGCAAAAATGAATGGTGCCACAAGCATTATAGTTGAAATAGATAAAGAAAAAATAAACAGGAGATTGAGGGACAAGTATCTTGATAAATATGCTGAAAACCTTGATGAAGCCCTGAAAATGAAGGATGAGGCTTTAAAATCTGGAGAACCTGTATCAATAGCGGTTCTGGGAAACGCTGCAACCGTATACCAGGAATTGCAGGACAAGGGAATTGTTCCCGACATAGTTTCTGATCAGACCGCAGCACATGATATGAATCTGGGATATGTACCTGAGGGTTATACCATTGAAAACTTCCAGAAATTCAGGGAAGATCATCCGGAAGAATTCAAAAAGAAGGTATATGAAACCATAGTAAAGCAGGTTAAATGCATGCTTTATTTCCAGTCAAAGGGGTCTTCTGTTTTTGATTATGGAAATGATATAAGAACCAGGGCAAAGGAGGGTGGGCTTGAAAACGCCTTCGACATACTTGGATACGTACCTGCTTACATCAGGGATTTGTTCGCCGTTGGGTCTGGGCCATTCAGGTGGCTGGCTCTTTCCGGAAATCATGAGGATATCAGAAAGATAGATGATGCTATAATCAAGAATATTGACGACAAGCATCTCACGGACTGGATAAAACTTGCCAAGGAGTATGTGCATTTCCAGGGATTGCCCGCAAGGATATGCTATGCCTCGTACGGTGAGAGGGAGAAAATAGGGTTGATGATAAATGATATGGTAAAAAGTGGAGAGCTTGAAGCACCTGTTGCCATAGGAAGGGATCACCATGATACCGGATCTGTTGCATCACCCTACAGGGAAACTGAGGCCATGAAGGATGGAAGCGATGCTATAGCAGACTGGCCCATACTGAATGCGCTTCTGAATGCAATATCCGGTGCCTCCTGGGTATCTGTACACCATGGTGGCGGTACCGGAATAGGAAATGCTATACATTCTGGCTTTGTCATAATAGCTGACGGAACGGATGATGCCGCAGAAAGGATAAAGCGTGTCCTGAACGCTGATCCGGGAATCGGTGTGATAAGGCATGCAGATGCAGGATATGAATCTTCCAGGGATATAATAAGGAAAGGCCCGAAATTCAAAAGCCCCTACTTCAGCAAATAATTTTTTTATTATTTCAAAACCATTTTTTTCGTTTCTGGAAGTAATAGTGTGAGAAGGATAGCAACAACCATTATTGCAGCAAGAAAGTAGTATGCATCGAAATAATTTTTTCCATGTATGAGCAGTGACATTGCTATTACCCCTATTACTGCACCGATTTTGCCCATCATGGAGGAAAAACCATATGATGTCCCCCTGAATTCTGTTACTGTAACTTCCGCCGGTATGATCCCTACGGTTGCACCGTCAAATGAGTTAAATAGTTCCAGAAAGGATACAATAGTAATGATTCCTGCAAGATAATAAAAATGCGGTAGAATAAGGAAAAGTGCTGCCATAAAGAGAAAGCCTGTTATCTGTATTCCCTTTCTTCCGTATTTATCCACCTTCATCATCACGAATATTCCAGATATTATCCCGATTACAAGGAAGAATGTGGTAACTATTGCATTGTCTACATTTGTTACAAAATGACCAAGTTTAAGTATTGTTGGAAGAGTCAATGAAAGGCCGTAAGCAACAATATCGTAAAGAAACCAGATAAGTGCAGCTATTACAATATTCTTATAGTATTTTTTTGAAAACATTTCGAAGAATTTTGTTTTCTCTTTTTTCTGTTCCCACATCTTTGATTCAGGAAGAGAGAATCTCATGAATTCAACTATAATAGCGGGGATAATGGCCACACCGAGCATTAACCTCCAGCCTATATTTCCAAAAGGGAACATGAATATAGCCACAATGGCGCTGCTGATTGACCCTATGCTGAAAAACACAGTAGCCATGGCAAGGTAAAATCCCCTTTTTTCATCAGGTGTAACCTCTGCTATGTATGAATTGGCAACAGGGTACTCTGCCCCTAGAACTATGCCAAGTAAAACTCTTGAAATGAACAGCATAATAAAATTCACGGAAAATACAGAAATAAGATCAAATATTATGAAAAATACCAGAGTTGAAAGGTATATTCTTCTCCTGCCGAAAATATCACTCAGGTATCCAACCATTATGGTTCCTATTATGGCACCGATAATTACTGATGCTATAATAAGCCCATATTCCAGCGAGCTCAATGGTATATAATTCTGGATGAGAATTACAGCAAAGGCGATAACAGTAAGCTGGTAACCATCGAGAAGCATGCCGAATGAGGATAGAACAGTTATTTTATTAACGGAATTTTCCATTTTCACAGTTCTATAAAGAGAGTTATCCTATTAATTTATCTATGTACTGATATATAATATTACCAAAGGAACATCTACATTATCCATGAAGATTTAGTGAGGTTCCACATAAACATATATATAACAGTAAAATAAACTCTCAATGGAAAAAATAGGAGTTATAGGAGCCGGAATAACCGGTTTGTTCTCTGCTTTGAACCTGGCACTGGATGGCTATAATGTGACACTATTTGACAGGGATTATATTATATCCGGAACCTCCGGGAAATTTCACGGCATGCTTCATAGCGGTTCAAGGTATTCGGTAAATGATAGACAGTCTGCAATAGAATGCATACAGGAAAATAAATTGCTGTCCAGCACTGCATCGAGCTTCATAAAAAATACAGGTGGTTATTACCTGGCGTTTAATGATGATGAAGCGGAATACGGAGACAAATTGATTTCAAAAAACAGGGAGAACGGGATACCCACAGATGAATTGACTGTTAAAGAAATGCTGGACGTGGAGCCGGCAATAAGCAAAAATCTGGTAAGAGCACTAAATGTCCCGGATAAGGTAATCTATGCACATCCATTTGCAGCTGCAGTTGCAGTTGAGGCAAAGATGCTTGGAGTTAAACTGAGATTCAAGGCTGAAGTAACAGGGGGGAGCAGAAATGGCAATTCCCTTGAATCACTGGAATATATTAGCCGGAATAAAACATTTAACGAGAAATTCGATTACATAATAAATACAACAGGGCCATGGTCAGGACATCTTTTGGAATCTTTCGGAATCAGTGATTTCGAGGTAATGCCAACACTGGGTTATATGGCATCCTTTGATCGCTTGTTCTCGAATTCCATACTCAACAGGATGCGGGACCCATCAGATGGCGATATACTTCTTCCATATGGCGGAATGTCTGTTGCAGGGACTGTTGCTATAATTTCTGATGATGTTGAGAACAATGACATAGATCCGGAAGACCTTGACACAATGCTTTCTGAAGTGGCACAGATGGTTCCTTCACTTACGGCATATAGATATAAAAAGCTGTACAGCTCCATGAGGCCTCTGGTGAGAGAGGAAAACTCAAGGTCCAGCAGGGATTTTAAAATATACAGGAATATGGATAATGTTTTCAGCATAATAGGTGGGAAATTCACAACTTCGAGGCTAATGGGTCAGGCCATCTCACAGAAGCTTTCTGAAATTACAGGGTCAAAATCCATGGATACATCGAAAATTGTGCTGAATGATACCTTTGATAAATTCATGGATAAGTATAAAGGCCAGATAAATACGGGCTTCATGAATTATATAAGTTCATACGGAAACAGCATGGACTATGGATACCTGAACCAGATTGAAAGTGCATTTATTTTCAACGAAGCCATCAGGATCGGTGATTAAAATGGAATACAGCGGGGAAATACCTGTAAAAAGCACAATGGAATCCGTGAAAACATTTCTTTCCAGCATAGAAAATATTACACCATGCCTGCCCGGCATATATGACTTTGAGACCCAGGGAAATGAAATAAAATGCAAGCTCAAGCTGGATATATCCGCAGCGGGGATTTCGGCAATGAATAGCGTAACAGGAAAGATGACATTTGCATATAATCCTGAAGAAAATGGTCTAAACATCCAGGGAACCGGAAGAATAGCAGGGTCAAAAGTAAAATTTTCCATAGAAATTTCCTATGCAGATAAAAACGAAATTGTTACACTTGAATGGAAGAGCTCATTCGATTTCGGCCTGATAGTGAAAATCATGGGAAAAAACAAGGTGGATGAAATTTCAAAACAGAATATTAACAGGACAATAAAATGCATATCAGATAAACTGAATGCATAATGTATTTTTTCAACAAATAATATTAATTTTAATATTTGGTCAGTCAGTATTGCATATAATTTGGATAATGTTATATTTTATATGATAAATATTTAATAACACGAAAAAATTTATGCCCTATGCTCAATTTCATCTATGATTCTATTGCCTGGGAAGAGAAACAGGTAATAAGGCAACTCCAGGCAGATAATATAAAACTCAACCTCATAAATGCAAAGGACCATCCCCTCAATCTAACAGGCAAACTTGATATGGAAGGCCCTGCGGTAATAAGGTGCATGAGTGCAAGACGATCATTATACTATTCATACATACTTGAATCCCATGGAATCAAAACTATAAATTCTTTCAAAACATTTAACATAGCCGGGAACAAGGCATTTACAACTTCATTCCTTTATAAAAATGGAATAAATACACCGGACACCGTAATTGCATTCTCCCGTGACAGTGCCATACAGGCATCTGAGGACATGGGTTATCCTGTTGTGTTCAAACCTGCAACGGGAAGCTGGGGCAGGATGATTTCCCTGATAAAAGACAGCAATATGGCCGAGACCGTATTTTCCATGAATGATATGGTAGCGGAGAATTCATATTACATCCAGAAGTTTGTCGAGAGGCCCCCGAGGGATGTCAGGGTGATAATGGTGGGTGGAAAAATTTCTGCATCTATATATAGATACTCCGGCGATGGATGGAAGACCAATCTTTATCTTGGGGGAAAGGTAGAAAAAGCAGTACTGGGAAGGGAAGAAACTGAAATTATCATGAAGGTTTCTGACCTTTTCGGCCCGGGAATAATAGGCATCGATGCCATGGAATCTGAAAATGGATTTACAGTGCACGAGGTAAATTCCAGGGTGGAATTCAAGGGTGCATCAAGAGTATATGGCGATGCAATAACAAAGGATATTGCAGAATATCTGAAGCATCTGGATTAACTTTAATAATTATATAAAAATATCAGTCCATGGAAGAAATATATCTTGATAAAAATGAAAATCCATTCAACATACCGGATGCCATCAGGGAAAAATTCATAGCCTATGTCCGGGAAGCAGATTTCAACAGGTATCCCGAGAAGGGCCTTCCGTCGCTTATCAGCAGCCTGGGAAAGTTTACAGGCCTTGAAGCGGATAATATCATAGCTGCAAATGGTAGCGATGAACTGCTTGATATTCTCATAAAAAGGGCAAATGGAGATATTGTATTTAGTTCACCCACATTTGAAATGTATTCATTCTATGCAAAGAACTACGGTTACAGATCGGTGGATGTGCCACTGAAAAGTGATTTTTCCCTGGATGCCGATGAAATCTTGAAGCATAAAGACGCAAAACTCATTGTAATATGTTCACCCAATAATCCCACCGGGAACCTCATAGACATGGAGAGTATCAAAAAGGTTCTTGATTCGGGTATAACCACTATTCTGGATAATGCTTATTACGAGTTCTCCGGGGAAAAGTATACAGACCTGGTAAAAAAGTATCATAACCTTATAATACTCAGGACATTCTCGAAGGCATTCAGCATGGCGGGCATGCGTGTGGGTTATGGAATGGGGTCAGCCGACCTCATGGCAGATTTAAAAAAATTGCAGGCACCCTTCTACATGAACATCATGTCCGCAAAACTGGCAGAAATTATGATTGAAAATTATAAACTGGTTGAAGATAATATAAAGTATATAGTAAACGAGAGAGAAAGGGTTTACAGCGAATTAAAGGATATAACATATAAAAGCGATGCAAATTTCCTGATGCTGAAAAAGGACCTCTTTGATTACATGGCAGAAAGGGGAATACACATAAGGAAGCTTCCACTGGTGAAGGACAGATCAAGAATCACTATCGGAACCAGGGAAGAGAATGACAGGGTAGTCTCCGCAATCAAGGATTATATGGAAGAATAAACTCAGTGCTTTCCCTCACGGAATTTAAGTACATTTTTATTTTTGATATCCGACATCATATAATAATTGAATGAGTCTATCAGCGCATCCTCTGGCACCATGCCTATGAATTCGGAACCGGCTATTGATATGCCGTATCTGGCTGCTTCTGTTTTAACGGCCTCAAAGATCCGGTACAGCGGGTTTTTCCTGTAATTCACAAGGTTCATGGATATTTGAACCATTTTCTTCTCCTCGATAAATAATGCCAGTGATTTTACATATGCAAAACCACCATCCCTTGCCCTGATGGCCGATGCGATCTTCCTTCCCGCTTCCATATTATCCGTATTCAGGTATATGTTCCATGCAATCAGGATATCCCTGGCACCCATTATTGTGGCGCCTGCTTTTCCCACTCTGAATGGGCCATAGTCAGGAATATATTTTCCTGATCCGATCGATTCACGGAGCTGCTCTATCTGGAAACTCTTATTTCTTATGTTTTCAAGGCGCTTTCTTTCCGGGGAGAGTGCAGAATTAGCGTACATGAATACAGGAATGCCCAGTCCGTCACCCACAAGTTTTCCCACATCATGGGATATTTTTATGCATTCATCCATTGTTGTATCCTCCAGCGGTATAAAGGGCATGACATCTGTGGCTCCGAATCTGGGGTGTACCCCGGTATGCACATCCATATCTATATTTTCTGCTGCAACTTTTATGAGGTGGTAAGCAAGTTCAGCGGCATGTTCCAGTGTTACAACTGCGGTGATAACGCTTCTGTTATGATCATAATCCATTTCAGTATCGAGGAGTTCAGCACCATTTGTGTCCCTGACAGCATTTTCCAGAAGGGCGATGACATCCCGGTTTCTTCCATCACTGAAATTCGGAACCATTTCAACAAGCTTCATGCAGATTCATGATAAATAGGAATATTAAACTATGCGGGAGCATCACTGGAATCCTGTTTTTTCAACTACGAAATTCCTAAAAGATTCTGTTTCCATCATGCTGCATATTGCATCGATATCACCGGTTGAGGGCCTGTCCCTGTCCAGGGGTTTTACTATTGTTCTTATTTTATTATATATGGCCATTGTAGCTTTTGAAGGTTCTAATTTCCTGAATTCAAGTGATTGGGCACCCAGAAGATATTCTATTGCTATGATTGCTTCCACATTTCTGTTAATGTCCACAAGCTTCAAGGCTGCATTTGTGCCCATGCTTACATGATCTTCCTGATTTGCCGATGTGGGTATTGTATCTGCCGAATTTGGGTGCGCCAGTGTTTTATTGACATT
>JAKAAA010000034.1 GCA_021797295.1 Thermoplasmata archaeon | reverse complement strand
CAGGGATTTTATAATGATTACTCTAACAGTGTGTTATGGCCACTTTTTCATTATTTCAGGAGTAACATAAAGCTGGATGCAACCGGATTTAAATATTATTATGCTGTTAATGAAAAATTCGCAAAAGCTATCATTGAAGAAATAGATAGTAAAACAACCATATGGATCCACGATTACCAGCTGATGATGGTACCCTCTATCCTCAGAAATCTGGGCATAGCCAATAATATTATTTTTTCATGGCATATACCATGGGTATCCTCTGAATTTTTCAGCATTTTACCGGAGGGGAAGTTTCTTGCCAGGAGCATATCCAAATCAAACCTGGTGACCTTTCATATAAAATTATACGAAAAAAATTTCCACAGGACGCTTGAATATAACAATATTAAACTTATAAGCCAGCTTAAAACGCTCTCTGTACCACTGGGGATTGATACAAGGGTTTATCACCCACTGAAAGGGCAGTACGGGATGCATCACGTGAAAAAGGCCTCCATAATATTTTCCGTTGACAGAATGGATTATACAAAAGGCCTAATTCAGAGGGTCAAGGCAATAGATAAGGTGCTAAGTTACAGAAAGGATCTTTCCGGGAAATTCATATACCTCATGAATGTAACACCAAGCAGGGCCGGTATCCAGGGATACGATGAAATCAGGAGCAAGCTGGAGATGGAAATAGGGCGGGTAAACGGGCAGTATAGCACAGCCACCTGGATACCTATCGTATACATGTATCATAAAATGTCATTCAGATCCCTTCTAAGTCTTTATTCCAGTGGCGATATTGCCATGATAACACCATTAATAGACGGGTTAAACCTTGTGAGCAAAGAATTTGTTGCGACCACGAAAAAGGGAGTTCTCATACTTTCGAAATTTGCAGGGGCCGCTGAGGGACTCAAGGGTGCATTAATAGTAAATCCCAATAATATAAATGAAATAGCCAGCTCAATTGTTCGTGCTCTCGAAATGAGTGACGAAGAAAGAAAATTGAGGCTTGAAAAGATGAAAAAGTACGTACTTTTAAAGAACAGTGATTGGTGGTATAAGAGAATTATAAAGGCAGCAGACAGTAATTATGATAATCAATGAAAATCAACTTCTGAGCCGGATCAAGGGCATAATGGGCCAGGTACCCCAGATTTTCCTGGATTATGATGGAACACTGGTTCCTATAATCAATGATCCGGAATTCAATCAGGCGGATAAATCACTTATTGAACTACTTGCATCATTAAATACTGCCTATGAAACATACATAGTTACCGGTAGGGATATATGTGAAATAATGCGGTTTATTGGGGAATATAATATAATAGGCCTACACGGTGCGACCTTTCGCATACAGGGAGAAAATCTAGCAGTTCCCGGTTTCAAAAAATATGAACAGTTATCAGGAAAACTTTACAGTGAAAACAGTTATCTTGTGGATGAATTTCCGGGTCTGAGAATATATAGAAAATCTGGTGGTTTGCTATTCCACACCGGAAATATTAAAAATCCTGGAAAAATAAGGGAACTCAGGAAAATTATAATAGGCCTTTCCCGGGAATTTAATATGAATCTGTATACTGGCATAGATATACTGGAATTGAGAATGCCCCGTGTCGATAAAGGAAATGCAATAAAGTTGCTGAGAAACAAGAATAGGCAGGCAATTATTATGGGCGATGATGCAACAGACGAAGATGCTTTTAAGCTCAACCCTGATGCCATCACAATCAAGGTGGGAGATCAGGACACATATGCAAAATATAGCATAGACTATTCATCGGTAAGGCCATTCCTGCTGAAACTGCTAGATTTATAATGAAAATTATCGCATGAAATTCAGAAAATCAATACTTTCAAGATCTGTAAATTTGATTTTATATGTTTTTTCGACTCGTGTTGAATCAATATTATAATCCAATACTTTTCCTGCATTTATCTTTATGAAAGGGCAGCTATCAGTGTTCACTGAATCATAAAGACGCCTGCCGAACTGATATAATGTCATAGAATCACCGGCTGCGACATTAATGACATGAGATTCCCTGTCCTTCATTGCCTTTTCCACCACCAGTGCAAGGTCAGAATTCAATACTGGATTTAAAATTATACTGTTGTCAAGTTTCAAAGGTATTTTTCCCCTTATGGCAGTAAGGATATCTGTATAAATATTATATGTGCATTTGCCGTAGATCATTCCACTTCTAACAATAAGAAAATCCTTATTTTCTTCTGCAAGCTTCTCAGCATATAATTTTGATTTTCCATATTCCGTTTCAGGTTCTGTAATTGCACTTTCAATTTTTGCCTGCGCTGATGATGAGTAAACCATCTGGTTAGATATCAGTATTTTTTCCCCGTGTTTGAATCTTGAGTTTATTATCTCCTGGGTACCGCTATTCATTTTCATATATTCGTAATTATTTGAATAAAATGGTATATTGAAATTATTTATTATATAGTCAAAATTATCCTCCATGGACATAATTGATTCAATATAATTTTTGATTCCTTTTCCTGGATAAAGTAAATGAATGTCATATGTCTCGGCAAAATCCTTTGCAAATCTGAAACCGAAACTTTCATCTGCATCCATGAGGAGGATTTTTTCCATATTAACTAATTTCATTCATAGATATAAGTTTGTATATAATTTATCAATGAACATTTTATAAGAATATAATTATCGGATAAATATTTATATATTATTCTGTAATATCTGAAAAAGGTATTTATGGAAAAGAAAAATATCAGCTTTATTTATCTTGCAATTACAGTAATAATAATGACTTTTTCAATGAGGGCAACAAACAATATGATAATTACCACTGTACCACTTCTCGCAAAAATAGACCTAGGTTTTTCAAGGTTCCTTGTGGGAATCATATCTGCAGTAATATATCTATTTACCTTCACTGTTACATTCTATATAAATCCAAGGCTTAATTCCGTTCTCAGAAGAAAATTATTTATCGGTGCCAATGTGGCAATACTGGTATCCCTTGTAGGCTATTACTTTGCTGATGGCATAACAATATGGCTGATTTCAGCACTGGCCGGCCTTGCATATGGCATAATGATGCCCAATCTTATTACTTCATCATCTCTCCTGAAAGATCAGAGAGAACGGGAAAGATTGATATCCCTGTATTCAGTGGGATTGAGCCTCAGCCTCATTCTGGGGCCTACAATTGAGGATTATGTGCTTACCTTTGTAAGTTACAGATATGTGTTTTTATTTTTTATTCCGGTAGTACTTGCAGGTTTAATAGTATCTACAATGATAAAATTTCCAGACACGAAGAATGAAACCCGGGCAAATGTAATGAAAAATGATGGGTTAAGGGCAAGCATACTGACAGTAACCACATATAATGTACCATTTGCTGCATTGAGCATCTTCCTAACCCTGTATGCTATATCAAAATTCCATGTTTCCGGGGCAGTTGCATATTCTCCATATATTTACTTCTTTTCAGTTTCATTCCTTACAAGGATTGTACTTACAATTCGCCCGTTAAAACATATAAAGATACCGCTGGTTATTTCCATAATCATTACCGGATTTTCACTTACAATGTTTCCTTTCCTTTCAACATTTACAGATTTCCTTCTTCTCATGATGCTCCTTGGAATTCCACATGGTTCAATATTCCCCATGTCCACTATCATGATCGCCAGGGGGACAACAATTGAACAGAGAAGCGCTGCAAACTCATACTTTATGGCATACAATAATGTGCTGTTCATGATAATACCACTGGTATTCGGTTATATAGTGGGATTCATAGGATATGATTATTCATTTTTTATACTCATAATCCCGGTCATAGCATCGGCAATATACCTCTTCAAAAGATACGGGAACAATTCTACAATATTCATTTCCAATCTGAAGCATAAGAAAGGCATGGCCATGGACTCCGGGCAGAAAGCGGGAATAAAATAAACATCTCATTTTCCTGAATATTATTATAACTTTAAATAAATTTATATTTCATATCCCTATCATTTATTGATTTTATGGATAAACAGGATAGCAATAACCTGGAAACAACATTTCAGAATTTAAATGCAACCTCCGATGGACTCAGCACAACTGATGCTGAAAGCAGATTGCAGAAATATGGTTATAATGAAGTTGCCGAAAAAAAACAGAGTAATATCATCAAATTCCTGAAAAAATTCTGGGCTCCTATTCCGTGGATGCTGGAAGTTACCATAATCATAACATTTTTTCTTCATAAATATGATGATACCATAATAATTGCCTTTCTGGTTGTCTTCAACGGGATAATATCCTATACGCAGGAATCAAAGGCAGATAATGCTGTAGAATTACTGAAAAAGAAACTTTCTGTACAGGCAAGAGTACTGAGGGATAAAAAATGGGTAGTTTTGCCTGCCAGAATGCTGGTTCCGGGCGATATGGTACATTTAAGACTGGGAGATGTGATACCGGCTGATATAAAGATTATAGATAACGAACTGGAAATAGACCAGTCAGCATTAACGGGAGAATCATTATCGGTCACCAGAAAAAAGGGAGATACTGTTTATTCCAGCTCCATAGTAAAGCGCGGTGAGGCAAACGGGGTAGTTACCTCAACAGGCACAAAAACATATTTCGGCAAAACCACAGAACTGGTGGAAACCGCAAAAACAAAATCGCACATCGAAGAGCTCATAATGAGCATCGTCAAGGACCTTATAGCAATAGATATAATCCTCGTTGTTGCACTCATATTCTTTTCAATATATGCTGGCGTAAGCCTCACCGACGTAATCCCATTCGCCCTTGTGGTACTGATAGCATCAATTCCGGTTGCACTGCCGGCAACATTCACTATTGCAATGGCACTGGGCGCACTGCACATGTCCAGACGCGGTGAAATAGTTACAAGGCTCTCAGCAATAGAGGATGCTGCATCCATGGATACACTGTGCATGGATAAGACGGGAACCATAACAGAGGATAAGTTAACCCTCCGCGAACCCAAGGTTTACTCTGGAGACGAAGCCGGACTCATACTCTATGCATCCTATGCCTCCGAGAGAGAAAGCGAGGACCCTATAGATAATGCTATTCTGGATTACGGTGAAACAAAGTCCATAAAACCCGATTATTCCATAAGAACCAAATTTGTGCCGTTTGACCCGGCAATTAAAAGAACTGAGGCAGTAATTCTGCAGAACGGTGTACAGACCAGAATCATAAAAGGTGCACCACAGATGGTTGCAGGCCTCTGTGAAACTGTTCCTGATACTTACAGTGATGACGTGAAATATTTTTCTTCACAGGGCTTCAGGATTATTGCCATAGCAACAGGAACAGATAAGCTTGAAATCAAAGGAATCATACCATTATATGATCCCCCGAGAAAAGATTCAAAAATGCTTATTTCTGAATTAAAGGGTATAAATGTTTCACCGGTAATGATAACAGGGGATAACCGATTGATTGCAGAGGAAGTTGCAGGTGAGATAGGCCTTGACAAGAAACTATGTGAAACCGGGAATTTAAAGGATAACGGTATCTCATCATCGGACTGCTCCGTCTTTGCAGAAGTATTTCCTGAGGATAAATACTACATTGTCAAGGCATTGCAGAAAACAGGGCATATTGTGGGCATGACTGGTGATGGTGTAAATGATTCGCCTGCCCTGAAGCAGGCAGAATTCGGGGTTGCCGTTGCATCAGCCACTGATGTGGCAAAGGCATCAGCAAGTGTAGTTCTAACGCATCCCGGCCTCACCGATATAGTGGACGGGATCAAATCAGGAAGGAGAATCTATCAGAGAATGCTGACATATACCCTGAATAAGATAATGAAAACAATACAGGTAGCCTTTTTCCTTACACTTTCATTTTTTGTTGTCAGGTTTTTTGTTACCACACCTTTCGATGTCATCCTGTTGATATTCGCCAATGACTTTGTAACAATGTCAATAGCAACCGACAATGTTGGTTTTTCCTTAAAGCCTGAAAAATGGAATGTCAGATCTCTTATTTCTTCATCTGTGATACTCTCTTCAATGCTTGTAGTAGAGGGATTCATATTTCTTTATATCGGTATGTACGCACACCTAGGAATCAACCAGCTGCATACATTCATCTTCGATATGCTTGTTTTTTCGGGGCAGTTTACTGTATACATGGTAAGAGAAAGAAAGAGATTTTTCAGTTCCAGGCCGTCCAATATTTTATTGATTTCGAGCATTCTTGACATCCTGGTTATATCGTCACTTTCATATTACGGAATACTGGTTACTGCTATACCGCTGGAATTCATTGTTATAAGCATAGCATTGACCTTTGTCTGGATGGTATTCATGGATTCCATAAAAAATATAGTTTTTAAGCATTATAAAATTTAGTTATTTTATCTGTTTAATTTCAGTTTTAATCGGATTTCTAATTGCATAAAGAGCAGGACAGGCTTTTTCTGATAGTTTCAGTATTTCTCCTATTTCTTTATCCGCTTCAACATCTATATTTAAAGCTTTGATAATTGGAAAATCCAGATCCTCCACGACGGGCCCTATGTCATAATAAAGGTGCCCGATAAATTTCAATTTACCCAGCTTTACTCCTTTTTTTGCAGCCTGGATGGCAACTGTAGAAGCATAGCAGGACATTACTCCCATCATGAGGTAATTTAATGGCGTAGGCTGGACACCCCTGCCACCCAGAACTCCGGGCTCATCGGCGCCCATGACAAATGTCGCCATCTCAGATTTAAGTTCAGCTGTAAACATGGGGCTACCGTCAAAATGGAACTCACCATTTATGTGTTTTTCAGCCAGGAAATGTCCCTTCGCATCCTTTATTTTTTTGCTGGTTTCACTGACAACTTCCATATTGATATTATTGATTCTTTCAGTCATGAAAATACATATATATTAATAATTTAAGGTTTTCTATAAAAAAAGTAAATAATAAAAATATATTCTATATTATTTATTAAGAAATAATATATTTTAAATAAAAATAAAAGTATCACTCATTTATAGCACTTTTCTGTAAATCCGCAGTTTTTTTATTCATATATTGCACACCCCTGATACCGGTTCCGACACCGACAACATAGAAAGCAAGAGTTACAATTATGAACACAAGCGAGTCATATGGGAATGGAATTATATTGATACCGCCGAAGAAGCTGCTTCCTATATATGACATAAATAATACGAATATAAGGTAAATCGGCATCCATAATCCATACATGGCATATTTGACATCGATTTTGTTGTAGTGATGGTAAACTATTATAAGTAGCAGTCCGGCAAGGTCCAGCGGTATTATGATTTCAACAGAGCTAAAGCCTGACCAGTAAACCAGTAAATTGGCAATAATAAATGCTGTCGGTGCAAGGACACCGGCAAAAGGCAATTTAAAAGGTCTTTTTTTGTCAGGGTCTGTTTTTCTGAATACCATCAGGCTGATTGCTCCCGGTGCATATGAAAGAAGGAATCCATCCACCATTATTCCTATGATTGTTGCCAGTGATTTTCCCAGTGCAACCAGTACGACAGTTACCACCAGAACCAGGATAATGGAATATATGGGAACTCCTCTCAGACTCATTTTGTTAAACAGTTTAGGCAAGAATTTATCGTCCCTTGATAGAACCTCTCCGACCCTTGCCGTACTTCCATAGTATATGACACCATCCTTGAAAGTTGCTATAAGGGCCACTATAATTGCTATTATTACCAGGGCGGGAATTACAAGTACCTTGGAAATAGTTGCATATGGTGAGCTATACTGGAAAAATGCCGCCCAGTCTCCCGGTGCAATCCCGAAACCGGCAAAATTAACCGCACCGGCAAATACTAGGGATTCCAGTGTGAATACTAGCCCTGATATCAGAAGGGCAGCAATTATGGCCAGGGGAATACTTTTTCCCGGATCCTTTACTTCCTCAGAATAATCTATGGGTTGCCTGAAACCTCCGTACCCAAAAACAGTCAGGGTTATTGCACCAAAGAGTCCGGTGAATCCATAGGGTGCAAATCCACCGACACTTTTTGATACAAGGTTGGACGGTTTGAAATAAAATGCCAGTGTGATAACGACAACACCTATGAGTATAAGCGTTATTACCGTCAATATCAGATTTATTTCGCCCATATGCTTGATTCTCATAACATTGATTGCGAATACCAGAACGAGAACAATTTCAGCAACAGCAATACCGAGATATGTAAGTGTTCCATTATTATATAATGGCGGGTAATAAAAGCTCATATATTCTACCACTGCAAAAACTATCACCGGCCCAACAAACAGGTATCCCACCATGGATGCCCATCCGTTGAGGGCACCCACCACGGGGCCATTGCTCTGTGATGGGTAATACGCAACCCCTCCAGCTTTGGGATATGTGGTTCCCAGCTCTGCGAATACCAGCCCGATCGGTATTATCATAAGCATGGCCAGTGGCCACGCAAGAATTCCAGCCGGTCCTGCGTAGGCAAGAGTATAAACTGGCGCATAGGCAATCGCAGGTCCCAGTATCCCTCCCAGGGCAAGCATTACCACACCCCACAACCCTATATCCTTTCTATATTTTCTCTTTGTCAGATCTTCATTATTAGATGTATTCATAAAATATAAATCATATCCTATATTAATAGTTTGTGACATGGTTTAGCAAAGCACGCTCAAAAAAAAATCCAAATTTAAAAAATTTGTTTAGGTGTTTATATAGTATAATAAGCAAACTAAGCAAATTAATAATATTTGATAATTCCAAAGATTTCAGTATGGCAGGAAAAAAATTGTTATAAATTGGAATTAAAGAAATTTATAAATATAGGTTAATATTATAATATTATGAAAGTTAGGAAATATTTTGACCTTTCGGTTGATGTAAAGACTAATATGCCATGCTGGCCAACAAACCCTCTGGTACGGGTTGATCCTATAGGGCTCCTGGCGAGAGATGGTTATGCAGTGGAAAAATATGAGTCTGTTACCCACACAGGAACCCATATAGATGCACCTTATCATATGATCGATGGTGGCAGGACAGTGGACAAAATACCACTGGAACAGATTATAGGTTCCGGTTACTGCATAAGGCCTGATATAGAAGGTACTGAAATCCATGGTTCTGCACTGGAAAAGGTATGGAGACCAGAATATGATGGGAACATAATACTTGTGAATACCGGATGGTCCAAGAAACGTGGATATACCGAGGAATTCCAGTATAAGTTTCCTGGATTTTCCTCAGATGCTGTAGATTTTCTGGTGAAGCACCATCCCAGATTGCTGGGCATTGATACTCTCGGAATCGACCCATATGACCATGCAGATTTCAGAGTTCATAAAGCGCTTCTTGCAAAGGATATGGCATTCATTGAAGATCTTACGAACCTTGAACAGCTGACACCTGGAAAGGAATACTTTGTCATAGCATTGCCGCTTAAATTATACGGCGCAAGTGGATCCATGGCCCGGGTAGTTGCCCTCGAACTGGAATAAGTTCCAGTAATTTAATTTTATTTTTCGATATATTAATTTATATCTTTACATTATATTTATATGGAAGATCTTAAAGGTAAGAATGTGATTGTATGTGCAGGTAGTACAGGCATAGGTAAAGGCGTAATTTCCGTACTGGCAAAACATGGCGCCAATATAACAACCTTTTCAAGGAATAAAGAAAAGATACTGGCCCTTAAGACGGCCATAAAAGAGGAAACCGGTTCGGACATAAATGCAATATCGGCCGACCTTTCCAAAAAAGATGATCTGGTAAGGGTTGTAGATTTGGCACATGAAAAATATGGAAACGTTGACTTCCTGGTGATGAATTACGGAGACCCACGGGTTGACCCTTTCATGGAATTAACCGATTCTGACTGGGATTATAACATAGAAATGATCCTGAAATCAACAGTAAGAATGGCCGGCATGTGTGCTGAGGATATGATAAAATCCGGAAATGGGAGGATAGTGTTTATAACATCAATGACAACCAAAAATCCACTGGAAAACTTTGCTATTTCCAATTCATTGAGGTCTGGTGTTGTGGCTCTGGGTAAAACGCTCTCCATTGAGCTTGGAAAATATAATATAACCGTAAATTCTATATCCCAGGGTTATTTTTATACCCAGCGCCTGAAAAATATAATAGAAAAGAGATCAAAATCCAGCGGAAAAACTATCAGTGAAGTTGAGGCCGATCTGAAGGCAGAGATACCACTGGGTAGATTCGGGGAACCGGATGAAATAGGAAACCTAGTGGCATTTCTCTGTTCTCCCCTGGCCTCATATATCACCGGTACAAATATCCAGATAGATGGTGGGGCTGTTAAATCCATATAAATTTTTATTGTAATTTTGACAAAATATATAAACAACTATGGCTTGTATTAGCATGGCAGAGATTAAAAAATATAGCTGGGATCAGGTTAAAAGGGAACAGTTATCAGATACGTTTGTCAGGCGAATGATCTATGGGGATCGGGTCATGGTGGCACAGCTGGATATAAAAAAAGGCAGTGTGGTTCCGGAGCATAGCCATGAGAATGAGCAGGTCACATGGATTATGAAGGGAAAACTCAGACTAACACTGGAGGGCAAGGATATAGATGTTGGGGAAGGAGAGGTTCTGGTAATTCCATCCAATGTGAAGCACAGTGCGATTGCCCTGGAAGATACATTAGACGTGGATATATTCAATCCGATCAGATCCGACTGGATTAATGGAACCGATTCTTATCTCAGGAAATAATTTTACATCAAGATTATTTTATATCTCTAATTATTTTTTGCAATTATAAAGTTCAGAAGCATTTTACCAATTTTTGTTATGTAATGGAATTCTGGGCACATAAAATACAGTACAGTATTATAATCCATTATTACGAAATTCATACTAAAAATACAATATTCGTATATTTTATATACTATAATACAATTAAGTAATAATTGCATTTAAGTTCGAAAAAAAACTTTAAATGTAAGAAATAACAATATAACAAACAAATATTTATTAGTAATAAATAATTTCTATTTGTTTGTAAAACACAACAAAGGGTGAATAAAAATGGAAACAAAATGTAAGATATGTGGAGAAAAAATCAGTGTGCCAGATGATTCCATGGTTGGGGAGTTAATTGAATGTGGATCATGCGGAATGAGCTATGAAATATCCTCCATCAATGGAGAAACTGTAGAAATCAAACCTGCAGAAAATGTAGGTGAAGACTGGGGAGAATAAGTTGCTCAAAGTAGGTATTGTGGGCGGATC
>JAKAAA010000033.1 GCA_021797295.1 Thermoplasmata archaeon | reverse complement strand
AACGGATAAGTCTCCCTTTATCATCATAAATATCCCTGTACTGTACCTTACCTGCCCAGATTAATGAGGTAAGTTCCATATGGATCATCCATTCTTCATGTTGATTCCCGAGATGTTCCTTCAGTTCTTTCAATGTATATGCGTTCTCCCTGTTTTTTTCCAGAAATTCTAAAATATACTTTTTAATATCTACATTTTCAGATGAATTGAAAGTTTTTGAATCTACAGGCATATTATTCCACCTGTTCTTCTTCAAGTGCTTTCTTATAGCTAGCAACAAGCTTGGTAATATATTTTTGCGCTGCACTTTTCATCATCCTTGCACCCATGCTGGCAGCAGTTCCCACAATGTTCATTTCAGCCTTCCACTGAACTTTTGTCTGATCATTTTCCCCCGTAAACTGGAAATTAAGGGTAAAATCTACAGACGCGCCTGAACCGTTGCCTCTGCCCTTTAACGTAATCATTTTGTTAGCCTCACTTTCGGTTACATCAAGAACTAAATCAAATTTACCTTTTATAAATGATACTCCTGCCTTAGCTGTCAGTTTCATTTCAGTGTCGCTTATTTTTTCGTGGCTTATAAGATCGGGCACCAGTTTTACCAGCTCTTCCAGGTCAGCTACCTGATTATATGATTTTTCCGGCGTGGTCTTTACCTCAAAGGAATCTTCAAAGGTTAACATAAATTTAGATTAATACATTGTAAATAAATGTTTATATAGAAATAAAAATTGAGGTGTTTTTAGTGGCATTTGGATAGTTAATTCTATAAAATTGAAACACTACACCATTAAGTGATTCAATTATTCTGGAACCGGTGCTGATTCGTATGTCCCCAGTACCCTGAACTGGGTAGTCATTTTACGGATCAGTGAAATTGCATGATCAGATCGATCATTCTTTTCTATATCTATGAAAAACAGATAATTGAAAGGATTGTACTGAATTGGCCGTGATTCTATTTTGGTCATATTTATATTATCATCATTGAACACTTTCAGTATATTATAAAGGCCACCTATCCTGTTAACAATTGAAAATGCCAGTGAAATCTTGGAATGTCCCGCGGGCAGAACAGGATTCTCTGATATAAGAAAAAATCGTGTATAGTTATTATGTGTATTTTCTATGTTTTTAACAATTATTTCCATATTATTTATTCTGGCCGCAAGTTCACTGGCTATAGCAGCATATGTATTTTTATTGTAATTCTTTACAATTTTAACACTTCCTGCAGTGTCATATTCACTTACCGGCTTTATACCATGTTTGTAAATAAACTCCGAGCACTGGGATAGGGCCTGAGGGTGGGAAAGTACGTATTTTATATCGCCTAGCTGCACTCCCTGTTTGGCTATAAGGCAGTGTTCTACTCTTAAATAATGTTCCTTAACTATTGAAAAATTGCTTTTAAAAAGAAAGTCATATGTTTGATTTACGGAACCCTCAATGGAATTTTCTATGGGAACCACACCGGCATCTATTTCCTTATTGCTCAGGGCATCAAAAACGGCACGCACTGATTCTAGGGGAACGTAATCGCCCTGTATCATTTGCATAGCAGCTATATTGCTGTATGCTCCAGGTTCGCCAAAATATCCTACTTTCAATACACGGGTATATTTTATATATATTTAAAATTGGTTAAAATCATATTCATCATATTCCTTTTGCTTATGCCCGTATTCTCCAGTGTTTATATGCCTGTATAGCCATATGAGGAATGCAATTATAAATACTGCCGGTATCCACATATAAAATGCATTCAGGGGATGTGCAGATTCCTCCAGCAGGATTTCTGATGTTTCTATGGCTCCGGCAAATGCGAGCTCTACAACTATGAAAATGTACATATAAATAATTTTTTTATAATTATCTCTCAATTTTCCCTTTATAAGATAGTACAGAAGATAGGTCCCGGAGCTCACGGCTACCGCATATGCTGGGAGTTCCAGCCATGAATGTGGTAAAAGCATGAGTGTTGCAAATATTGCAAAACCATTTATATGATCTGCAGTACCCTCCACAGCTATAACGGATGCTGTAGAACCTATAGAGAATAGAAACATAAGGATTCCGATAATTGGTATGAACTCTATGGATGCTATTAAAAGATTATGGGGGAATATGCTCAGCCACATGGGGAAAAATGATTGGGATACAATTGCATTATCCTCAGATTTAAAGCTCTGATAAAGAGCAGGATCGTGAATAGGCAGTGAGGATATTATGGCAAATCCTGCAAGCTCTATTATAAAAGATAACAGGAACAAATGTTTCAGCTCTGGCATCTTTATCTTCATGTATTCCATATTTCAATCATATTATTTATATTTTGGTCAAAAATTTATACATTATTCGCTGTCTCCGATTCGTATAACCTTTACATTTTCCTCATACTTGTCAAGTATTGATTCAAGTGTAATAATACCAATAAATTTACCATCATCAACGACCGCACACCATTTTGTTCTGTTTTTCATCATTAGCTCCCATGCGTTCTCTGCGCTATTGTCTAGTTTTATATAGGAAATTCCAGGCTTATAGTAATCCTTTACATAACCGTATGATTTATTATCAATATCGTACAAATATACAGCACCCATAAGCTTGTCATGATAAACTACCGGAAGTGAAAGAAGATCATTGTCCTTCATTATATTGTCAGCCCTGTATATGGTGTAATAGAGGTCTGCGTATATGTCGTTTCTTATCTTTAAACTGGAAACCTTCATTTCCAGAAGAAGCGGAGTATGGTATTCTCCCATATTTGCAGGGGAATCCCGTCTCTGCTCTACCTGTGATTCATATATAGTATACTTTGTTCCTGAAGCAATGTATGCAATTGAAACTGCCAGCATTGCACCTGGAAGAAGCTGGAGACTTCCTGTCATTTCGACGACCATGAGTATCACCGCCAGAGGAACCTTTCCTGCTGCACCGAAGAAAGATAACATGCCTATTATGACAAATGGTGCCACCTCCGGTACAATACCCGGCACTAGAAAGTGAAAGAAAACACCAAAAAGGGCACCAATGGATGCACCGATGAATATTCCCGGGGCAAAAACGCCTCCACTCCCACCGGATGATACAGTAAATGATGTTGCTATAATTTTGACAAATGGCAACAGGATCAGTATAAGAAGTATAGGTAGTCCAAATGTCACAAGTTCATTGAATTTTCCAAGCTCAAGGATTTCGACCCAGCCATATCCGGTTCCCAGTATTTCCGGAAATAGAAGGGCGATAATACCCACAACAGCACCTCCTATCATAGGTTTTATATGATTCGGCACATGCCATTTCTTGAATACATTCCTGATGCCATAAAATGTTTTAATGTAAAGTATAGCCATTACACCGGCAACAAGCCCCAGAACAGCATAAAATGGCAATCTAAATACACTAAATGTCTCAATATAGTCACCGAATATGGGTTCAAATCCGACCACAGAGGCAAATATGGAATAACCTATGGATGATGCAACCAGTGATGGAAATATTACCTCTGATTCAAAATCACGTCTATACAGTATTTCTGCGCCGAGAACTGCTCCACCTATTGGTGCCTTGAATATTGTTCCGATTCCTGCACCGATTCCGACTGCCACGGCTATTCTCCGGTCTTTGGGACTGAGTCCCAGTACATCGGCAAGAAATGATCCTATACCTGCGGCAATCAGGGCAGTGGGACCCTCTCTCCCTGCACTTCCACCTGAACCTATAGTAATTGCGGATGCTATTGTCTTTACAAGCGGCGTTCTCCTTTTTATCTTCCCGTGATTATTATGAAAGGCCCTTATTGCAGCATCGGTACCGTGACCCTCTGATGAGGGATCAAATGTATAAACTATTATACCGCTCAGAAGGCCGCCGGCAGCAACAACTACGGGGATAAGATAATAACGCAGTGCAAAAAAATGATATACAGTAGACCCTCCCTCTCCCAGCGGTCTGGGTATTGGCATGCCCACAACATGGGTGAAAAATATGATTTCAAAGAGCCTTATTGCATAATAGAATGCCAGGGCTCCGGCACCTGCAACGATACCTATTATAGCCCCAACTATAAACCACCTCTGGAAATATGGTAATGATGAGAGTTTAAGATTCATCTTACAGATGCACCTTCATGCAAGATAAAATTTTATGATTTTTATAATTTAATATTATGAAAACAATACGCATACCGCTGCTGTTGAATGGCATGAATTTCCACATATCGGTTTGAGATAGAAACCATTTATATAAACATTGGGTTAATCCTCAAACAGTAAGACGTATTACATTCTTTCTTTTGTAAAATATTCCTTCAATTTATCAGATACCATTCCAGCAGTAGTCTTCAATAGTGCAACAGGTGACCATGGAATAAGCAGTTCAGGATTCATAAGTCTGAACCAGTAATTATCCTGTATATTCTCAACCATATATCTTGTTCTATATGCAAGTATAAATTCATCAAATATAGATTTATAAAATCTGAATGGCTCATAAATAACAGGCTGAACATAGGCGAAGTTTAAATGCTGAAGATACTTTCTTGCTATTTCTATATGTGCCTGTATTCGTGAATAACCTGAAAAATAGGATTCATTATATATCCTGATGTGTAATTCCCATGGAGCCTTCAATATTCTAGAAATCCCATAATCTTCACCGTGATCGAAGCTGGGGGTTGCGTTTGCAAAACCCCTGTGGGTTTTCAAAAATTGAAGTATCATATCTGACTTACTTTCCGGAATTAATAAGGAAAAGGATTCTTCATCTTTTACTGTTTCTTTGTCTATATATATACTCTTATTATCCTTTAACTCTATATGTTTCGGAAATAATATGTAAGACATTAGTAGGTTATGGCATCATATAATTAAATTTTTTCTAAATTTATAAGTTGTCAGACTACCTGTGTGAGCTAATATTAATATTTTAGAAAATGTATTAATAATTCAATAATTAATTTTTAATGTTTTGAAATCAAGTGACATCCTCTCCAAGCTAACGCACGGGGCTTCCCACTTTCAGGTTAAAAACATATATTTAAGAATATTTTATTATTTACTGATAATGGATCTTGAAGCCTACAAACAGGAAGGAATTACTGCCAGGAAAAATATAGATGATAATCAGATACGGAGAATAGCAGATGGAATTGTAAATTCTTTTAATAGAAATGGAAAACTGATAGTATTCGGCAATGGAGGTTCTGCCGCAGATTCGCAGCATTTCGTTGCTGAACTCACTGGCCATTTTACCAAGGAACGGAAACCACTGCCAGCACTGGCACTGACAACAAATACATCGGCATTAACAGCAATAGGGAATGATTATTCATACAGGGAAATATTTTCAAGGCAGGTAAGGGCACTGTGCAACAGCAATGACTACGTCGTTGGGATAAGCACATCAGGAAATTCAGAGAATGTTATCCTTGCTCTTGAGGATGCAAATAAAATAGGTGCCTACACACTGGGTTTCACCGGTAAAACAGGAGGAAAACTTAATGGAATATGCAGAGAGGTTTTCCATGCAGATACAGATACCACATCCGTAATACAGGAAGTGCACATAACTGCAATACATATGATATGTGCATTGATCGATGAAAAGTACTGACTAAGGATAATTTTTTATAAATATTTCCATTATCCTGCTATGATCATAACAAAGACCCCATTGCGCATAGGTCTGGTTGGGGGCAGCACAGATATACCGGAATATTACAGGAAATACGGTGGCCTGCTTGTTTCCGCTGCCATAAACAAGTACATATATATAATTGTAAATAAGAAATTCGACCATAAAATCAGGGTATCATATTCAAAGACAGAGATAGTTGATACAGTGGATGAAATTAAGCATCCCAGTGTTAGGGAGGCCATGAAATTGCTGGATATTGATGGCGGAATTGAGATACTAAGCGTTTCAGATATACCCTCAACGGGAACCGGACTTGGTTCAAGCTCCACATTCCTTGTTGGATTGCTCAATGCCTTACATGCATATAAATCTGAATTTGCAAGCAGGGAAAAACTCGCTGAAGAAGCAATTGAAATAGAAAGAAATATACTGAGAGAACCTGGGGGAATGCAGGACCAGTACATGGCTTCCTTCGGTGGCATCAACATGCTGAAATTCAATGAGAACGATTCCGTGTATGTAAATCCGGTTACCCTTGATCATGACAAGCTGGAAAAGTTAAAGGAGAATATGGTCTTGCTCTATACAGGAATAGACCATAACTCAGGTGAGCTCCACCAGAATATAAGAAAGGAAATATCATCGCATCTGGATGAATATGAAAAGATGAAGGGTTATTCGCAGGATTTTTACCATTATTTATTTGATATGGATATTGAAAAACTTGGAAAAACACTGAACCAGAACTGGTTCTGCAAGAAATCACTGTATGAGAAAATATCCACACCAACCATCGATGATTATTATTCCAGGGCACTGGAACTGGGAGCCTACGGTGGTAATCTTATAGGTGCCGGGGGTGGAGGATTCCTGGTATTCATTACAGATAGCTGGAAAAAAAGGAAACTCAATGACCTTGGTCTCCGCAGTATAGATTTTGATTTTGATTTCGAGGGTTCCAGGATAATTTATTTCTCTGAATGAACTTTGACTACCTTCCCACGCTAATGCATGTAACTTACCACCTTGGATGTTAATTTGTATTTAATAAATGCGAATTTAAAGTACAATTCAGCTTTAGTGGTTAGAATAAAATAGGAGAAAAGTATAGAACAATTATGTATTCAGAATATATTATGGAAGAGGTCTTTGATTTCTTTCAGTATCCGGAGAGTTATGACAGAACTATGATCAACGCTTCACTTCAAAGGATTACCTGCACAGATAATAATATAATTTATAATAATAAAAAGGTTGAACCAGAATTAAAATGTACAAAAGACAATTGTCTGGGATTTTTTCTTGCGAATATTCCAGAAATGATAGTTGATTCTATGGAATACGAAGGCAGACTTCCACCTAAACTGGAAAAGCTACGTAAAGATACTATAGATCTTATAAATCTTGGAAGATTCAATGAATTGGCAACACTTGACCTATACCTTTTGCTAGAAATGGGAATGCGCTGTGCATATTCCAGATGGCTTGGAAATAGAATTAAGATATCAAAATATGGAAATGATGACATAATTCTGGAGAATTATGATTATAGAAGGCTCAAACTATATATAAGACTGAAAGGCCTGGGAAGAACTGATATATATGTCAATGGCGAACCGTTTCCAGGTTCAGAAAATTCATTATTACGCTGGGCAACTAAATTCGTGGATCGACCAACAGGTCTCATG
The DNA here is from genome assembly GCA_021797295.1 of Thermoplasmata archaeon. Next base: position 4,139 of record JAKAAA010000033.1, on the reverse strand, counting down.
TTCCGGCTATCACTGAACATACGAAATCTGCTTGCACATGGAGAAAATGAATGGGATCTTTATCCTGTTTCTAAAAGTGTTGAAATAGCAGCATCAGCTGCAGCCAAACTATTATCGGAAATAGAGCCCGGGAAAATTCCAAGAAACGAGGTTACACATAGTTCTGATAAAATACGTGCTCAGAAAAAATACCATGGCTCCACAAGCAGAAGGAATTACTGATAATCTACTGTCTTGGTTTAATTCTAAAATTCAGTTTTTGGTAATCTTTGTAAACAGTGATACAGCACACATCTGTATAATTTATTGAAAATACCACCGAATCTATACTATATATTTTAAGGGTTCCATTATTGACTGTTAACATATTTATGCCAGAATATACTGAATCGTTAATATATATGTCATAAAATCCCTTTAAAATGTATATACTGTTAACTGTATTTATAAATTTAGAGTAAATAAAATGATCAAGGGCGTGTTCAATATCATACATAAAAAAAGAAATAAAGACTCAGATATAAACGTTTGTTTAATGAATCATTTTTTATTTTCAAGCTGGTATTTCAATCCGTTGAGAAAATTTTCAAATATATCTGTTGCTGTAACTATGCCAATACCGCCTGGAACGGGAGTGATATTCTCTATATATTTTTCCAGTACAGAAAAATTAGCATCACCAGTAATTTTTTTCCCGGAGTAGTTAATTCCAACATCTATTACAGTAGAATCAGGTTTAACATAATCATTATCAAGAAATCCGGAAACCCCCACGGCAACAACTACTATATCGCTTTCTCTTGAAATTTTTCTGATATCCGGAGTTTTGCTATGACATAGTGTTACTGTATAATCCCTGTTGAGAAGCAGCATTGAAAGTGGACGCCCGACTACCGGAGACCTGTTAATTATACAAACAGTGTTACCCGGGACTTTATAATATTCAATTATATCTATTACTGCCCTGGCTGTTGCCGGAGCAATCATTTCATTTTTCATGGCTAGATTTCCCTGATTATACGGGGTCATCCCATCTGAATCCTTGTAAAAGCTTATATTATTAACTGTATTATAAAAATTCAGCCCGGGGGGTAAGGGTGATTCTATCATTATTCCGTATATATCATCTCTTCCGTTGCATGATTTGACATAGTCTATAAGACTTTTCTGATCTATTGAAGCGAAATTTTTTAATTCAACCTCTACTCCAAGCTTATCTCCACGTTTAATTTTTGAATTGGCGTAGATAGTACTGGCAGGATCATTTCCGATCTGAATCAACTGAAGTTTCGGTGTGATCTTATATTTATCTTTTATGGCTTCAATTTCTGACCTGATCTTTAACATTTTTTCATTTGCAACTATTTTTCCGTCCAACAACATGTTCGGCACCTTCCCTTATCTTAAAATGCATTTTCTTAGATTTTACATACTATATATTCATGCATCTATATACTTTATCCTGAATCCGTTGTCATAAATCAATCTATCGGAAAATAAGCCACTTAATTTATATGGCTCCATTTCTGAAACTTATTGTTGTAAAATATTTAGCCTGAAAGCAGGAAGCCACATGCGTTAGGATGGGAGAATGTCACATATACTCATATATATATCAATAATATTTCATTCAAAATTCATGTAGAATTAGTAATCCTATTTTTTCCTGTTCAATATAAGATTAACAGTGAAATTCCACAAAATAACTATAACAGCATTACCCTAATATATATAATAAGTATGAGCAGTTGATATATATGGACTCCAATAAAAAATTACAAGAAGTTAACAGGATAATAGTGGAATCTAATAAAGATAATAAAGCATTTGCAAGCTCATTTATGAATTTCATGGGCACAACCATGAATTCAGGAGCCCTTGATACAAAAACAAAAGAATTATTAGCCCTGGCTCTGGGAATTGCCGCCAGGTGTGAATGGTGCATTTCATATCATGTTAATGAAGCATTTAAAGCGGGTGCAACTAAAAAAGAGCTTATGGAAGTGGGCTATGTAACAGTATTAATGTATGGCTCACAGGCACTTATGGAAATGAATAACTTAATTGATGCAATAAACCAGTTTGAAAAACAATGAATATTGATAATATATTGAGTAAAATCTATAATTCAGAGATTTACTATGAAGCTGTAGATCAGGAAATAAATGATATAGTTGACATGATCCGTAAGGGTTACTCTTCAGAACAGATTAATAGGAAAAGAAACCCCGATTTTAAATATTTATTTGAATTTGCAAAATCTAGAATAAGGGTCTCCAGAAAATTTACATACGCAGACCACCTATTTCTTGATTATTATTCCTCTATGTATTCAACACCGGAAATAATAGGAAAATACAGGGCTCAGAGATTGAAGGGACATCATATTATCGATGCGGGAAGCGGTGCAGGTATGCAGGATATTGTATTTGCCAAGTATTCTGATGTAATAGGTATTGAAATGAACAAATCAAGATATCTCATGGCTCTTTTGAACCGAATTCCATACCAATCCACTGCTAATTTTATAAACGAGGACTTTTTCAATTATTCTGGTGATTTCAGAGACTCGGTAATATTCAGTGATCCTTTGCGCCCATCAAATTCAAAGGAAAAATATTTTTCACAGCTATCTCCGAATCCCCTTGATTCTATTTCTATTTCAGATAACATTTTCGGATATGCAATAGACCTTCCACCTCATATTAAATGGGAAAATATACTCTTAAAGGGAGAAAAAGAGTATATATCCATAAACGGAAACCTGAATCGATTAACGGTCTATTCACCCTCGCTCTCAACAGAAGAATCAACTGCTGTTATTCTCCCTGAAAATATAATATATTCGGGCAAGCCGGATGAATTCAAAAAATCATTATCTCCGGAATACAAGAACTTTGAATATCTTTTTATGCCTGATATTTCCGTAGTATATGCCAAACTTTTGAATGATATTATAGACCCTGCCTGGAAAATGATATACTTAGATCAGAAACGGTACGTATTTGCTGGGAATTCTGAATTAAAGACATTTCCGGGTACACAGTATTCTATTATAGATTTTTCTGATGATTTGAATATTGAACATAAACTTGCAAAGTGTGATGGAGGGAAAGTATTTTTTAGATTCAATATGAATCCTGATGAAATGTATATACACAAAAACGCACTGGAAAAAAATCTGACAGGAAGCAAGAATATATATGTGTTCAAATCTGAGAAGGGTTATATACTCGCTGAGAAATTAGAATAAGGTATGGATCATCTTATTTTTAAAATCGATGAACCTGCTATAAAAATAATTTTCAAATATCTTTTTATAGAATTTAGCAATTTCTTGTGACAAATATGTTAGAATTTTATTCTAAGGCCAAATTACCTACCAGATTCGGTTCATTCGAAATATACGTTTTTAAAAATGATGAAAATAAAGACCACGCTGTTCTTGTACATGGCAACGTGGAAGGAAAAGAAAATGTGCCTGTAAGGATTCACTCTGAGTGCCTGACTGGAGACGTTTTTGGTTCGATGAGATGCGATTGCAGGGATCAATTATTGACATCAATGAGATATATAGGCAAACAGGATTATGGCATGCTCATTTATTTAAGGCAGGAAGGCAGGGGAATAGGACTTCTGAATAAAATCAGGGCCTATCATCTTGAAGATGCGGGACTGGATACGGTAGAGGCAAATGTGGAGCAGGGGCTTCCTGCAGACAACAGAAAGTACAATTTTGCTACAGACGTTATAAAATATTTTAAAATAAAGTCTGTTCAGATAATGACTAATAATCCTGAAAAAATTAAATTCCTGGAAGACAACGGAATAAAAATAGTGAAAAGAATTCCTGTCATCATTGAACCCACAGAATTTGATAAATTTTATCTGGAGACAAAGAAAGATAAAATGGGACATCTACTCTGATAATTAGAATAATTCAGGGAATTTATTTGTATACAGTGGATTTGTATTGATTTTAAACTACAGAGAAAATAATTGTGTAGAAGCCCGTGGTATTGAAAAACATAATATATGGCTAATAATTATAGGTATATGGGAGATAGCCTGGCTGATATTGAAATATCTAAGGACGGTGAAATTTACTATGTACGCATGACTTTACCCACAGGTGAAGT
>JAKAAA010000032.1 GCA_021797295.1 Thermoplasmata archaeon | reverse complement strand
TTTTTTAACATGTCTACATTGCTGTTATACTGGACTAGACCGGGGAGCCAGGCCCTCCCTGTGACCCGTGCCGAAATGCGGGGGCGACTGCCTGGCAAGGGCAACCAGGCCTTTGGCAGTCTCCATGGAATCGTAGAGTCTCTGTCCTTTTGGATTGGGGGTTTGCATATATAACTTCAAAGGAAGATATATATACAATTTACCGGGAAAACCCGCCAGGCCCGGAAGGGAACAACGGTATCCTGGACCATCGATGCTGAGAGGGTGCGGGGAGGAGAAGAAGTGGAGGACGCTACCAAAACACCTGGACTGAACCAGGCGTGTCCAGTATTATGATTATTATGTACAAAATTATTCAGGACCCTGTAAACGGGCCGATAAAAATAGATGGGGTATTCAATGAAATAGTTGATTCAGAATATTTTCAGAGGTTAAGGTATATCAAACAGCTGGGTTTATGCAATATAGTGTTTCCAGGAGCCAATCATACAAGATTCGAGCATTCGCTTGGCTCAATGTTTCTTGCAAAAGAACTCGTGGAGGCAGTGGGAATCAATAGTGATATTCCTGCCCTGGCTGCACTTTTGCATGATATCGGACATATGCCTTTTAGCCACGGGATAGAGGATGAGTTCCATAGCCTGTACAGTGTCGTTCATGAGGATATCACCAAAAAAATTATCACAGGATCAACCCCATATAATGATAGTACAGTACCTTATATACTTGAAAAGTACGGATACAATCCAGAGGATATTGCGGACGTTGCTACCGGTTCATCGAAACGATATCCATTGTTTTCTGAAATGATCAGCGGACCTCTGGATGTGGACGAGATAGATTATCTCAGAAGGGATGCACTTTTCTGCGGCGTAACAATGGGACAGATTGATTACAAAAGATTATTCAACACAGTCATGATAGATGAAAATAAGCTAATCGGGGTGGAAAAATCCATACCTACAATTGAATCTATTATAATAACGAGAATCCTGATGTTCAATACAGTTTATTTCCATAAAACATGCAGGATAGCACAGAAGATGCTCGGTTATGCATATATGGACATGGAAGGGAGAAGCATTGAGGATATCAAGCTAAATGATTTTGAATTCATGGAGAAAATTAAGAATAGAAATTCTTCCGTTATGCTTAAGCGCATAATAAATCGCCAACTGTATAAAGTGGCATACAGGGGTAGCTATAGCAGGGAAAGGGTAGCCGCCATAAAAAATCTTCTGGAAGAATTCAATGCCCATGACTATATAATTGATATAGTACCACCACTGTATTTTTCCGGGAAAGGCAGGATCAAGAATTATGCTACAGTGTATTACGGCGGTAAAAAGCAGGAAATCACAGAAGTATCCTCAATAGCAAGAGCACTTTCCGGAGAAATGGAAAACAGACAGATTCTTGTATCCTGTTCAGAAGGCATATATAGCAAAGTACAGAAAATTCTTGGGAAGTAGATGTAGTGTATAAAAATAGGTTGTAAACTTTAAAATAGATTAATTTTAAGTTATTTTATGGATTGGACTTTATCAGACTAAACATAGATGAAATATTGATTTGCTTACATTTCTGTTATAATGAATATTCAATGTTGGTATAAAAAGTATAAATAGTCATTATTACTATGTAGAACTAGTGAGTATGAATGAAACTTGAAAGGACCATAAATGAAAAAGGCCAAATCGTAATCCCTAAAGATATCAGAGTTAAGATGGGCTTAAAGAGAGGGACTGAAGTTGAATTGAATTTGGAAGATGGCAAAATAATAATAGAAGTCAAAAACAAACCAGAAGAGATAGTCAATGATTTTGCAAATGTACCGAAAAAGATACCAAATCTTAACTCAAGATCTATTAAAGATATACTTGATGAGGAATATGATTTACATAGATTCTAACGTCTTTATATACGCAGCGTTATCCCCAGATTCTGATGAGGATGCGATAAATTCTAAAAATATATTGAAGGCAATATTTGAGGGAAAAATATTAGCCTCGACGTCAACCCTGACCTGGGATGAAGTAGTGTGGGCGATCAAAAGGTTTGAAGACAGAGAAACTGCAATCATTGAGGGCAAAAAATTCCTTACATTCCCTAAACTCAAAATATTGAATGTGGGAGAAAAAGAATTGAGAACCGCTATCGATTTAATGAAAAAATATAGATTAGACCCACGAGATTCAATACACGTAGCCTGCTGTATAGAAAATGATATTGGCGAAATTGTTACCAACGATTCTGATTTTAATAACATAGTTGGAGTTAAAAGAATCCCGTTAAATAACGTTTTATAACCTAAACAAAAATTAATATTTAAAACATTTATATCACACAATGAAAAGTCTTTTAGATTGGTACAAAGAATTTCTGATTATCAGAGAAAATCTGGAAAAAACAGATACTGTCGACTTGTCAAAATTTAGTTTTATAGACACAGAACTTTTATTATTGGTTTTCCCATATTTAAGAGATAATATACCTTTAACGATACAAGATTCAAACAGTCCCGTAAAAAGTTATATAGACTTTATTACAGCCCATTATAATAGCTTGGAAGAAAACGAAAATTTTATGCCGGTAATAACTTTAAATGAAAATAATTATGACGATCTATTGGATCGGACATTTACCATTTTAAACTCAAAATTTGACATAAGAAATAAAAATGTGATTGGATACATAATAGGTGAATTATATACTAATATCAAAGATCATTCAAAATCAACGGAAAATTACATTGTGGTACAATATTATAAAAGATTAGGGCTTGAAATATCTGTCTATGATAATGGGATAGGAATACCGGGTAATTTTAAAGATCATTCGCTTCCATTCAAAAATGATTGCGAGGCCATAGAAAAGGCAATATTAGGAGAGTCAACAAAAAATTGTGGTAATATTGATCAAGCTGAGAGAGGCAGAGGATTACTATCCATAAACAATATAATGAAGAAAAGAAACGAAGATGAATTTATTATAATTTCAAACAAGGGTATATATCATTATTTAAATGGGAGCAAAAAGGTCTATGAATTACCTGAAAATTATCAATTGAATGGAACTTTAGTATCAATAATATTTAAAAACAAAAAGGTTCTCAACGAAATAAATCTTTATGATACCATAGAATAAAAATTAAAGTTGAAAATGTGTAATTTCCAGGTATTCAACTTTAGCAGGTTTTTTAATTTTATTCGTTATTTCTAACATGGAGACTATATTCTTATTTTTATTTTTTTCCATAATATTCTTTTTACATTTATTTATGTTAAACAGATACTGCGATGCAAAGGAATTTGTAATGCCAATAACATTTTTAAAATCTATTATTATGTTTTCTTCGATTGATTCATTAATCTTTTTGAATAAATCATCACATGACTCCCGTGTTGTAGGATATATGCCTATCATGCTGGCTACAATCATTTTTTCCATATGTGTTTATTAAAATTCTATATATAAAATTTCGCAATATTGTGATAACACTTATTTAGATTTTCTTATTTTAAATCTTTAGAACTATGCAGAGGACGGGATTTGAACCCGCGAACTCCTTCGAGACTAGACCCTTAATCTAGCGCCTTTGTCCTAACTCGGTAACCTCTGCTCTTGTGTATCATTTTTACATATATTAAGTTTAATCAAAATATTACATATAAAATCCATCTAAAAACTATTGAAACCTTATAATTTATTAAAGAGTACACTATTAGTTTCTGTATGATAAATAGAGATACACTGGTAATATCCAATCCGGGTACTGGAAAAACAACCAGAATAGCTGACGAGGTGGTTAATCTTATAGAACAAGGGGTATCGCCTGATAGCATACTTTGCATCACATTCACTAATAATGCGGTAGCTCAGCTTCAGAACACCATCGATAAAAAGTTAATTGACAAGAAAATAATTAAATATACTGCCTATGATATAAATATATATACATTCCACGCACTTGCATTCAACCATTTGCCAGGAATTAAATCAGAAAATTCTATTATTTCATACAATATGGCGCGATATTTAATATATAAAAAATTGAGAGAACTGAGGGCATTCAACTATGCTCGCGATTATGTAATAAATGAAATAGTACCAAAGCTGGAAAATGCAATAAGGTATATAAAAAGCTTCGGTATTAGTCCTCAGGATATAGAGAATTTCAGAGATAAAATATCGAAAAGAATAGGGGAAAAATTTTCTACGGGCAGAGTAAAAAATATCGAGGCAGAGGAGGAACAGTATTTATTTGATTATTTTTATCAGGCATTCAAATACTACGAGGAAAAAAAGGGAAATCTGGATTTCAATGACCTTCTTTTTGAATTTCAGAAATTTGATGGTAAAACAGTCTACAAATATGTTTTCGTGGATGAACTCCAGGATATTAATGATATAGAAGCGTCAATTGCAAAGTCCTCCGGAAATATAAAATTCATGGTGGGTGACAGAAAGCAGTCTATTTTTGGATTCCAGGGAGGTGCATTATCCGTATTTAATTCTTTGCTTGCAGATGAAGATGTGGCCAAAGAAAATATGAAAACAAATTACAGGAGCACAGATACTATTCTGGAATATTCAAAGAATTACTATATGAAATTTGAGAAGGATACACAGGAGCTTGAAAATTTCAAAGGGGTGCATGAGAAGGGAGAAAAGGTAACCATAATACAGTCAGAGTCTCCAGAAGAATCGGTAATCAACAGGATATCAGAAATTTCTAGCCATGAGGGCACCACCGGAATAATTGCAAGGACAAATGCACAGATAGACATGCTTTCAACACTACTTGATAAGTATAATATCGATTATTCCAGCGATTCAAATGTGCATTCCGTCAACGAGGCAAAAAGAGATATTACCCTATTTCTCCGTGGAATCCTCTATGATAATGATGATGATATTATTTCTGCCTTAGTAACACCATTCTCAGGATTATCGCTAAAGGAAGCCTTTGAAATTTCAGAATCCCTGCATAATGATAGCAGCACAATTGACCGGTTTGATACAGGGAATCCATTTTTTTCCCTGAGGAACATGGAACTATCAAAGGAGGGCATAAAAAAACTATTCGATACAAGGATACTTCCGGTTGCAGCCTCAATAAGCCAGGAATATTTCCTCACTGCATCCACTGTTAAATCCTCTATTGATGAATTCTTCCAGGGTGAAAAGGAGTATACGAAAGAAAACTTCTTTGATTTCCTTGATTTGTCATATTCTGAAAATGGAATAAAAGCAGGCAATTCAAAACTGGTGCTCACCACTGTGCATAAGGCAAAGGGCAGGGAATTTGACCGTGTCGTATATCTGCCAAAAAAGCCCAGAGTTTCGGATGCATATATAGACCTGATAGTCTCGTCCATAATAGAGACAGTAAGGGGAATAGATGTAGATGATGAATTAAAAAATGAGAGTATAAGAATTGATTTTGTCGCATTTACAAGGGCGAGGGAGAAATTATGGATATGCGCATCAACAAGGGAAGCTTCCGGCTATCTCATACCTGAATATTCAGAGCTGGTAATAGATGATGCATTCAGTGAGAAATCACCGGTGCCTGATAAAAACAGATATGATGAAGCATATTTCCAGTTTGTGGCGGGAAACTATATAGGTTCAGAAAAAATCATTAAAAGTAATGATAACTGGCTCAGGGATAAAATATACGAATTTTTCAGAACAAAGAATGTGCTTTCTTACTCTCTGATAAGCCTTGATAATCCATACTGGCTTTTGAAGAATAATATATTGAAATTGAATGAGAAAACCGAAGCTCTTTATTATGGTTTGAATGCACATGAAATGGCAGAATCACTTTATAAGGGCGCAATTCAGGAAGAGATATTATCCACGAAGGACAGGAAAGTACTGGGTAATATAGAGTCTGTTGTTAACCAGATAAAATCTACATACAGTATGCAGCAGATCGAATCCGAAGTTTCTGTTATAGCAAGGGTAAATCAGATGTTCCCTGAGTTCTCAGATGAATCAGATTCAATAATGTTCTATGGAAAACTTGATGCGGTATTCAGCAACGGGGAAAAATATGTGATACTTGATTATAAAACAGACAAGAACACGGAGAGGTCTTCGCACCACCGGGTTCAACTCCTGGCTTACAGACTACTTTATGCCATCAAGAATGGCATAGACATGAAAAATATAGATATTGCAATTGGTTATATTAGCCTCAGGGGAAAAATAAATACAGGAGAAAATTCCAATGGCATTAATTTTAAACAGCCTGATAAGAGATCCGAGGAGCAGTTAAAAAAATATATTGCCAGGTTCCTGAAGTATAAGAATGATCCTGATGAATTTATTGCGGATTATTTAAATTATCCATGCGATGATACCCTCTGCAGAAGGCTAGGAGACTTACTGGAAAAATAAGGAATTTTAATTTCTTAAAAATAATGCCATTCATGCATATTTCATCTCTATTATAAAATATAATATCAATTTCATTAGTCACATTATTGGAATATCTAAGGTATAATTGAAAATGACATAATATTATGCAATATATTTATAAAAATAGAAATGATTAAGTATCGACTGTGGGGTTGTGTTATTATGATTGCAGCAGCTTTACCGCCTCTGGCGATTGGATTCTTCGGTCTAGGAATCGGTTATTTTGTTTTCGGAGGGGCTGTATTTTTCAAGTACCCGAAGGAAAACAATGAAAATGTCAACCATGCCATGGGATTATGGGGCATATTCATGCCGGGATTTATGCAATTCCTTGCCGGAACATACATATTTCTGGGATTGACTGTATTCACTGCCTTCAGATCCTCTCCAATACTGTATATGGCCGGACTCGCCTTCACTGCTTATGGTGTGCACTGGTTTGCCCTTGGATATAACAAGTATAAAAATGCTGATACCACGGTTGATGGTTTCATGGCAGTTGGTTTTCTGTGGATTTCCATAATAGGCGCCGTAGTCTTCGGTCTGGGGGATGATGTACCTGTAATGATTCTTTTCATACTGCTTGCATTTGTTTATGTAAGTGATATACCTGCTAGCCTTGTACACTCACCATCATGGGCAAGGACTAAGGCCTTTTTCCAGCTGGTTACAGGTACATGGTTGATGTATCTTACCTTTGCTGCCACATTGAACTTCGCACTTGGATACCATCTGTTCCTTTAAAATTTTATATTTATCAGCAATGCAATAATATGAAAATTTTTACCTTTTTTGGATCATCTTCATCCGGAAAAACTACGGTAATCCAAAATCTAATTTCCGTACTTTCCGGTCAGTATAAAATAGTATATATAAAGGACATTCCCCATGGAAACATATCGCTGGACACCCATGGAAAGGATACATGGATTATGGAAGATGCTGGAGCTGATGTAACCTATGGCATAACACCTGACAGGACATATAAAATGTTTAGGGAGCATATGGAACTGGATAGGATAATCGATGATAACAGATACTGTGATATAATATTTATAGAGGGGTTCAGGGATTATGGAAAAGGTACCAGATTTCTTGTACTCGGCAGTGAGGATTACCTGAAATATGGATATAATTATATGATAATGGCAAATAACAGCACTTACACTGGCAAATGCATAGTTTACCCTGAAGAAGTCAACAGAATCCTTAAAATAATTACGACGGGAATTGAGAATTAGATTATTTTAATCATTTTTCACCCCACACAGAATTCTCCGTGCTTCATTCAGATCAGACATATAATTTATACTCCTCAATTTTTCACTTTCAACTCTTAGTGCCTGAATTTCAGATGTACCGAGAAACCTGCTTACACTTTCCCCACCATTATTTCTGTATTCCTTCATTGGTTTGTAGAGTTTTTCCGTGTAAACAGTGAAAAGAGGCTGGTAAAATCCGTCGGCCGTACATGTGATGGCAGTTCCACTGTAGCTTTTAATTATGTTATCAATCAGACCCTTGTCAATATAGGGCATATCGCCACCGACGGCTAGAAACTCTTTATGCTTTCCAATGGAATATAGGATTGAATCAATAAGAACACCTTCGGTTGCATCATTTTCAGTTATACAGTATTTAGATGAAAGTAGAGAGTTTTTTGTAAAAAGTATTATTTCCTCAAATAAATTCGACTCTAAGATTATTCTTGACACCCTATCTATAAGATGCTCCCCGCATATATCCATGGTGTGCTTGTCTTTTAGTCTCTGGCTTTTCTTTGCAAAAATTATCGCCATCATTGATATTCTCCGGCAATGGCTATAAAAGCATTCTTCAATTCTTTGTACCTCATGCTGTTCTTATTTATCATTACATGAAAAGTTAAGTATCCCTTCTGTTCAAACTTCAGGGAATAAAGTTCCGCATACTGTTTATAAGTGATTCCTGCATCGCATCTTCCATTTTTTACGTAATCGCAGATAATTTCTGGATTGTCAAGATATGTTAAATCTTCATGTCTCAATATTTCATTGGAGTAATCTTGCAGACCTGATCCACGGTACATTACTGCCATGGTTTTATAATTGTCAGTTCTGTAGGCCACACCATAGGGGATTTTATATGTTACAGCATCGTCAATATTATTGATATCAGGCAGTTCCATGTAATTCCAGAAGTAAACATCAGCATCCCCGGATTCCATGGATCTTATAATTTCATTCTTTCCGGCCTCAACAAATGTAGATGCATCCAGTATTTCCCCGTGCATCTTTTCCATGGCAGGAAGGTACTGCCCGTAGAATAGAATTTCCGGAATTGTTGATGTGAATAATTTTATTTTTAAATCAGAATGCCGGGCAATATATGATGATCTGGAATCCACTATGGAAAAACCTGTAGCCCTGCTTATTCGGGATATTGACCCGGAGTTTCCTGGCACCTGATAGGCAAAGTATTTTCCGTTGTAATTTACCAGTTTCAACAGGAGAAGATCTGTATTTCCCTCATGAAGTCCAATGCGATCCCCTGATGTGGCATTTATTTCCGTGTATGAAAATTTATGCCCAGCCATGAGGAATAATGCAGGAATAACAAGGGAATATAAGATCATCATTGATGAGACTGGAAAACCAGGGAGGCCAAAGATTAATTTATCTCCTGATTTTGCAAATATCGCGGGTTTTCCAGGTTTAACACGTATCCCATGGAAAATTATTCCTGGATTTTTCTCACCGAGGATAAGGTAAACCATATCGTGATCTCCGGCTGATGTGCTACCGATAGTAATCGTTACATCATTTTCCTCAATGGATTTATCTATAGATCTTTTTATCTCTGAATAGTCATCCTTTATAATTCCATAGTTTTTAACTTCAAAGGCAGTATGACTTTTGAGTTCAGAGTATATGGATATGCTGTTTGATTCGTAAATTTTGCCCTCTCTGTATTCCATGCCAGGATAAAGAAGTTCATTTCCTGTGGACACTATGCCTATCCTGATTTTCCTGATTACAGTTACAGTTCCAACACCGGTGGATGCCATCACGGCTATGCTTCTAGGATCTATCATTGACCCGTTGCCCAGAAGCCTTTCGCCCCTTATCACATCAATGCCGGAATTGGAAAGTTCATGAAACCGTTCGATTTTACTGAAGAATACAACACGGTTTCCACTTATCTCTGTATCCTCAAATGGTACCATGGCATCGGCACCTACAGGAATAACACCACCTGTTGGCACCTTTATACATTTCCCATTTCCGGGAAATTCAACTGCAGGTTCGCCTATACTGGTTTCCCCGGCAAGTTCAAGTGCCACAGGTGATTCCCGTGACGCACCAACAAGATCAGATGCAATCACTGCGTATCCATCAACCTGGGACCTGGAATACAGGGGAAGATTGCTGGCGCTATATATATCCTCAGCAGATATTCTACCATTGGCATCACTTATCCTTATCTTTTCGGTCTCATGAATTTTTACGGAATTGACCATTATCTTTTCTTCAGCCTCCCTGAATTTAATAAGGTTATGAAAAATCATTCCCATCTTATATCACCTATTATATTGATTATTATCCTGGTACCCTCCTCTATTCCCTCCAGATTTTCGTCTATGCAAGTAAAGGAATTGCCCTGGAGAAGCGAGGAAATTCTTCCTGAAGCGGTGGTCTCCAGAGGCCTTGCGTGCAGTTCACCTCCCTTCTCAAATGTATCCATAGCCTGAAATGTTGTAAACCCGGTTTTGTTGTGTATTCTTTCTTCCAGTATGGCCGGCATCCTTTCTGTAAGTTCTATGCCGAAAGCATTGTGCACGTATCTGTTTACAAAAATAAGTGAAGATAGAAGGGCAGCAACTGGAAGACCAGAGACTGATAGAACCGGGATATTATCCATGTTGAACAGGGCTATGGTTCTCCCGGGTTTGATGGAAACTCCTGAAAACAGCATTTTACCCAGCCGGGATATTGCATCAGTCGTCAGGTCTTTCCTTCCAAGGCTGCTTCCGCCCGTTGCTATAATTATATTGCATTTCTCCCTGAGATTTGAGACCTTTTCCATTATAGAATCTATACTGTCATCAGCAATTCCGCCGTCTAAGGTATCTATGAAAGGCATTCTATAAAATGACCTTAACAGGGAACCGGTTGAATTATTGATCTGGCCGGTTACAAGTTCCATTCCGGTATTTACAATACCAATTGTAATATTCCGGTATACCTTAAGGGATTTAATGCCTGCTGCAGTCATGGATGAAATATTCTGGGGCCTTACGATGGATTTATCCTTGAGAATGGTACTTCCTCTGGTTAAATCCTCTCCTATAGATGCTACATTTTCTCCGGCCATTACCGGCGAATAAACGTAAATATGATCACCGTACTGTTCACATTTTTCAACCTTGATTACAGCATCGGCTCCTTCAGGCATGATCGACCCTGTATAGATCTCCCTGCACTGGCCATCCTTAAGTGGCTCTCCTGCAGTCCCGCCTGCCATGTTCACACCAGCTAGATCAAGCCTTGCAGGATTGTGATCCGAGGCATTCACTGTATCCAGATGTTTCACAGCATAACCGTCCATGGCAGCCTTGTTCTTATCGGGAATGTCAACTGGGGAAAATACATTGCAGGCGGAAATTTTACCTGCGGCATCTTCAATATTTACTGTATCATGATCTGGCAAATTCCATGGTACTCCGTCGAATATTAAAACTGCCTCTCTGTATGGCATTAAACTGTCAAACCTCTCCATAATATGTTTTACCATAACCCTACGGACTGTTATTTATTCTTTGTATTAATGTTTATAGCCACCCTACCAGCCTTACATATTGATGCTAACTGGCAATTTATTCTATGTATAAATATAATATCTATCAATAAATAATAAATATGGTTAAGTAATAAACTGTAAATGACATTAATTCTGATAATTGTCAAATTCCTTACAATCGTCTTTGGTTCCATTATTGCCGGTTTCATAGGGTCGCTCACCGGTCTCGGTGGAGGAACTGTTCTTGTCCCAGTTCTTACCCTGTTTTATGGTATACCGTTTATTTTCGCTGCAGGTGCAAGTTTGATATCTACAATAGCAACCTCTGCTGGTTCTGCAAGTGCCTATACAAAGAAGAAAATAGCAAATATAAAAATTGGCATAGGGCTGGAAATAGCAACAACTACAGGTGCCATAGTCGGGTCCCTGACCCTGGTGTTTATAGATAAGCATGCTTTAATCTGGATAGTTTATGTGATATTTGGCCTTGTCCTTTTATTTTCGCTTATTCCCACAATAAAAAAAATAGGGAAGGAAGTGCC
>JAKAAA010000031.1 GCA_021797295.1 Thermoplasmata archaeon | reverse complement strand
AATATTGGGGTTTGACCTGACATCATAACAATCGATTCATAAATATGTTCTTCAATATAAATTTTTCTAAAATTAGAATATTAAAATTAAATGATTAAAATAATTTTAATTTGACCTATCTGAAAAGACTTTTTTCTTTGTTTCCTTTCTTACCTCTGCTGGGAGGCGACCAAGACGGTAATCTCCAGTATCAATGTATTTTATAAGACCGACAAGTACGGGATGTACCACCTTTATTTCGTTGTAAATGTCAAATGCAACCCTTCTGAGGTCCGGATGCACCTGAGGATTTGAACGGAGTTCTATGAAATATGCAAGCTCATTTAGATTTGCGGTGAAAACCACTGGATATCTGAACGCGTATGGGACTACATACTGTGCCAGCTTTAATCCATACTTTTTCTGCAGTTCATTATGCATGTTCCGTGCCTGATCCATTAACTCCACAAATCTCTTCCTTAGTTCCGGCATTTTACTTAAATTTTCAGGTATATCATAACCATAATCTGTGCTCAGGGGTTTTCTTATAATTGAAAAAAAACGGTGTCTCTGGAATTCCCGGAATGCACCATAGTTCATATTTACTTCAAATGTATAGTTAATTGACTCGAATGCCCGACCTATCTTGTGCCTCCGGTTTCCCCTGATAGAAATGAGTTCCTTTATAAGAGAAATCTCCTCCTCAGGAGTAAGAGAAATACTTTCATACACTCCAGTATTCTGGTAAATTAACATTCTTACCGCCATATCCATTGCCTGCTTCTCTTCCATGTAGTTTATCAACTTAACACTTCCTGGCTTAACCTCACTATTTACAATATTTGTACCAATAGAATCTCTGGCATTGATATAACTAACCTGATCCTTGCCGTGTGATGTTACGGCATCATCAATGAGCTCGGGAAGTTCTGGCTCCAATTCCCGGTAAATCATTTCAGCGTATTTCCTGCTTTCTGGTGTATCATAGGCATTGAGCCTTTCTATAAGTGAAATAAATGCTCTTCCGTTACCAGATAATCCCATATTTGTGAGTGTTGATGCTGGTAAAAGTGATCTTATCTCATCAAGCACCGCCGAACGCAGAGATGACCTGTATGACTTTTTTATTATTTCATCATCTACTGACTTCAAATTATTATAATTATAGTTTCTGCCACCTATCTCAAACATGAAGCTTTCCGGTGGATTTGCCTCTTCAAGATACTTCATCAGTTCCGGATAGGAACAAGAATAAAAATCAAAAAGATCAGTACATATTTCATTGTATTCATCCTGGAGACCAGGAATACCTGCATCAGCCCCCTTTAAAAATAGATAGTCCCCCTTTACCTTCTTGTTATATTTTACATACCTTGAGGATTTTTCCAGATACGATAATCCTATTCTGGGCTCTTCCATGACCTTGGAAAGAACATTTGAAATATTCTGAATGCCAAGCTGAGCCGTTGTGAGTTCAGCCACAGATTCATCACCATAATCAAGGAATATTCTTTTATAGAAGCTGCTAGCTTTTTCAGGATTGTTTTTGAATTCTTTTTCATAAACATCTCTTATATCAAGATTTAGTGTTCTGCTATACCTGGACATCAAGGCACCCCTGTCTATCATATCTGTTTTTATGAGGAAAACGTCCCTGTCTGTATTGGAAAAATCTGCCATGATGATAGTAAGTGTTTAATGAATAAAAATATAGCGATGGCTTTGTGTCATATTTAGTAGTGTACTGCTTTGTAGAAGATTTTTATATACATAGTCCATACAGTACCATGAAATTGATAGTTCTGGGAGGATCAGGATTCGTTGGTAGCAACATCCTGAAGCAGATGGATGCCGAAGAAAAGGCTTATTTTTCAAGGAATAATTCAGAGGAACTGGACAACCTCGGTATAAAATACATCAAGGGGGATATCAGAGAATATGATAACGTGAAAAATGCTATTGAAAATTATGATGTTATTGTTCATGCTATTGATGTCCTTGTGGAAAAGGAAGAGACCCATGAGGATTTATCGCTGAAGGGCATGAAAAATATAGTCCAGGCCATGCAGGAATTGAGGGGAGACAGGAAACTCATTTACTTTTCTGCCATAAATGCCGATAAGGGAAAGACTGACTATTTCAGATACAAGAGACTTGCAGAGGACAATGCAAGCATGGTAAAAACATCGCTTATAATCAGGCCATCCACAATGTTCGGTCCCGGTGATAAATTTACCAAAATGCTTCTTAATGCTGCAAAAGGTCATGTTCCTTACCTCCCCAGAAGTGGAAATATGGCACCTGTTCATATCAACGATGTGATTACTGTGATAAAGAACTCCATGGAAAGATCAGGCATAATAGATATATGCACCAGGGACGAAGTTTCCTTTGCAGACATGTTCAATATTATCCGTGCCAAACTAGGAATGAACCCTGTAAAGGAAATAACGCCCACAATATTCAAGCCTGTTTTAGGCTCACTGGAGAAAAAGGGGGTTCTGACAAAGGAACAATTCTATATGCTGCAGCTTGACTATTATAAAGAGAACACGTCATTATATAGATATGTAAAGGAGCCCATAACTTATAAGGATTATATAAATTCCACGGATATTGAAAAATTAAAGTAAAACATTCCCAACGGCTTCATTATTTATCATATTTATCAATTTTTGCATATATTCAACAGGATATTCTCCGATGTACTCTGAAAAGTCTTCATCTTTTTTCAGTGAAATCAAATATGATAATGCTATTCTCAGATTTGAGGATGCAAGAACAAGGTAAGCTGTATATTTATCACCATTATCCATTTTTTGGTCTATATCAATCCACTCCTTTGTTTCCCTTCTCAGGCTCTTTCTCAAGGCATCGGGCAGTACTGTATCCTTATCGTAGATATTTTCGTTCAACGTATCAAGTATATCAAGCATCTCCCTTATTTTCTCTATATTCCTTGCCTCTGAAATGGCCAGACCAAGAAATGATTGTACAATTTTTATCTCAGCCTCATAAAGAAAGAATTTATGGTTAACGGGCAATTTTTTATCTATTAATTCACAGTATTCAAGTAAAAGTTCATCTTCCATGGGAGTAAATTTGACACTCTTTAATTAAATTATTCAATATTTTTAAACTACAGTAGCTCCGGGCAGATTCGAACTGCCGTCTGCTGGTCCAGAGCCAGTAATGCTTGGCCGCTACACCACGGAGCTATAATATGTCATTACATTGTAATATAAAAATATTAATAAATTATCAGTACATCATAATTAATGTTTTCAATAGGCAATGAGATAAAACTTACAGTTTTTGGCTCGTCCCATGGCCCTTATATAGGTGGTACAGTGGATGGATTGCCTGCCGGAATAAAAATTAATAGCGAATATATCCAGAAATGGCTTGACAGGAGAAGGCCTGGGCAGAGTCTTATAACCACGCAGAGAAATGAAGAGGATACCATGGAGATCATTGCAGGATCAAGAAATGGGTTTTCCGATGGGTCTCCATTCACGTTTATTTTTAAAAACAAGGATTATATAGACAAGCATTACGACGAACTCATGAATAACCCGAGACCAGGTCATGCGGATTTGACCATGTTTTACAAATACGGCGAATACAGAAATTATGAAGGTGGTGGATTTTTCTCAGGAAGGATGACACTACCACTTGTGGCTGCTGGTGCAATGGCAATGGATATACTTAATGGTTATGGAATAAATATTGTAACTTATATAAAATCAGCAGGAAACATACATATGAAAGGGAAACCACCGATAGATCCTGAAGATGTATACAACTACAGAACAAGAATGCCAGACAAAGACCTCGATGGTATATTATATAATACTATCCTCAAAATAATAAAGAATGGTGATAGCCTCGGGAGTATCATTAAAACTTCTGTATACGATATTCCTCCAGGAGTGGGAGAACCTTTTTTCAATTCTGTAGAGAGTGAAATATCTAAAGCAATGTTCTCTATACCTGGAATTAAAGGCATAGAATTTGGTGCAGGATTTGACCTGGGAAGCATGAGTGGATCAGAGGCCAATGATGAGTTTTATACAGATGGGCAAAAAATAATGACAAGAACAAACAATTGCGGTGGTGTTCTGGGTGGCATTACAGATGGGATGCCTGTTGAGTTCAACGTTGTAATGAAGCCAGCCTCTTCAATTAGAATACCACAGAAAAGTGTTAATATTACAACAATGAAGCAATCGGAGATAAAAGTCACAGGTAGACATGATCCCTTTATATCTTTCAGGGCGGTTCCAGTTATCCAGACAATGACCGCATTTGTTATACTAGACCTGGTGCTTAGCAGAAAAAAATTATAAGTGGAAAACCAGGTAACGGAATGACAGTACAGAAATAAACATGGAAATAAATAGAACAAAACCTATTGAATATTTTGCTGTACGTATAGAACCCAGAACCGTGTTTATTAGGTTGTGGAATGCATTTTCCTCTCCCATTGTAACATTTACATATTCTGTATTCATCCCTACAGATGCAGGGGCTGTTTTTTCAAGTGCATCGATCACTGTTTTATTTATTAGATTAGCAACTTCGACAGGATCGCAATGCATGCCTAGGGGATTTATATCTAGTTGGCCAACATTTACAACATGGTTATCCGTGGTGTATATGTCCATATTTCTAATACGCTGATCCGATTTAGACCTTGCAAGTTTTATAATATCCCTGCTGATATTATTGGAATCTGTAAGAATTATAGCGTTATAATAATCCTTTATTTTGAAAACCAGTGCCTGAATCCCCATGGATGCCAGACCATCTATTTTCTTATAATTTCTGGCGTAGCCGATAACAGCAGGATATTCTGATGGTATGGATTTAAAATTCTTTATTATTGGTGATATCAGGAAATCACAGTCTTTAAGTTCTTCTGCGTCCTTCGTGAAACTGTTCTGCGCATCAAGCAGGGCAAAATTTTCTGCTCCGTTACTATGTAGTGCCTTCATTACCTTTAATCCAGATTCTAGTGATATATCATCAAAGGCCTTGCTATATGGTATAACAGCAGAAAATCCTGAATTTCCAAGTTTCTGAAGTGATACATCGTATCCATCGACATTGAATTTTATGAAATCTGACACGGTGTTTTCATATTTAATTTTTTGAAGCGATTTCGTAACAGAAGCTGCAATATTTTTTATATCGTTTCTCCCGCTGCAGTTATTGCTATTCGTAGTGGCTGTATGGAAAACCATTAAATTATCCCTCTTCGTCTCATTTACCAGTTTCAACGGAAGATTGCTTGTGCATAGATTACCGAAAGGCCCAGGATGAACAAATGGGAACACTAGAGTTACAAGATCCTTATCCCCTGTTTTTATGTTTGCAGTAACAACGGGTACCTTCTTCTTCCTGTTATAAACACGATCAAAAAATTTTTCCCCTATCTCTCCATCATTATCCCTGTTAAGAAAGAATTCTATGAGTTCAGATGGTTTTGATCTGTACCTTCTTGTGAACTTTCTGGTACTCAATATCAGAAATATGTATGAAGATACTATATATATAAGTGTTGCAACTACAAGCGGGACTATGAATTTCAATGCTTTACTTGTTATATAATAGAATGCGAATGATGATATAATATATGAAAATGTATAATTTGCCGAAAATAACGTCGCCATTTTAATATTTGAAGGGTAATATATATAAAGCACGAGGAATCTGAGAAAAGCGGGAAATGCCATTGAAAGTGCTAGTATATAATAGTAAGGCATGGATATTACCGGATTCAATCCCACAGCCACCCAAAAGAATAAAGTTGCCATTGCAATTGAAATAAAATCCATATAGAATATCCGGTTATTATTGAATTTTTTGTTGGTCTTCTTTATGGTTAAAAAATCTATTATAATTAAAATGAAAAACGGAATTATAAGCATGACGACAATATTCCGTATATTTTCTGTGATGAGATAATCTATAACGAATATCAAAAAGAGTGGCAGCACAAAGTAATACCACTTTGGTGATTTTTTAACGTATTTTGACAATCCTGCTAGTGTTTTTCCTTTTTGCACCATAGGGAATTAAAAAGTGAGATATAAATTATTATGATTATTTGCCAATTAAAAATTTAATCGGTGAAATATAATTGAGATTAAAATCCTTAAAAAACAGGATTAATGAATTTTATAAAGACAATAACATATTATTTAATAATTTTCATAATTTTAAACTGGCCATAACCGGTCACAATTCTTATGAATTCCGGGATTATAATATTATCAGTATTTATATCAATAGATAATCCCTTAAGTTCTCTAAGCTTCTCGGGAGATGAAATAACGCATATATTTTTGAATCCACAACTTTCCATAACTCTGTGCGATAATTGCTGATTTCCCCTACCCAGTAGAAATCCCTGCCCTCCAATAACCGATATAATTATTTTTATTTTCTTTGTTGTAGCATAATGATATATTTGTTCCTCTCCTGCATCGCTTACCAATAAATGTTTATTTTTTATTATATCGAAGCCAAGCATGTTTGTATGTGCGCCCATGGATTCTATTAAGGCCTTGCAGGTGCTGCCCGGTCCTATGATATAGTAAGTTTCAGGATCCATGTTATCCAGTAAATATTCAGCAATATCAAATGAGGATGAGACTGGATACTCAGCCTTTGATGTGGTGATCATTCCTTCAGTATCCGGTATCAGCAATGAACCAAAATTCTTGACTTCCAGTATACCTGATCTGTATTTCTCTTCATCTATATCATCTACCTCAGCATATATATAGTCAGTATCTATCTTACAAAGTTTATCAAAAATTTCAATGGCATGTTTTATATTCATAGCAAACACTGAACTATACATTTTAACTCCTGCCGGTATTCCCAGTACGGGTAAGTTTGTGCCTGCACTCAACACGTCTCTTGCTGTTCCGTCCCCGCCCACAAAGCAGATAATATCCACATCTGCCGTTACGCGAAGGAAATTAATAGTATCAATGCTACTAGATGGTTCCGCGGGGTTATAAGAAATACTGTAAGTATTTCCGGTCAGATCCATTTCACTGGAACCCATGGGCCCTGAAGGTATCTTGAATTCAATATTTTCTGCATTGATTCCCTTAAGAAATTCAATAGCGCGTTTAATAGATGTTGAATCATCAATATTATCAAGTGATAAACCATCAGAGCCCTTATTATTCCTGATGCCCCCGTATCCAGCCAGAGGGTTGACAAAAAATGCAACTTTCCTAACTTTCATATATAATACTCTTTTCCATCCTCAGGCACAATAATATTTTTATCCTTTATGGCTGAAATTTGCCGGAATGATTCAATGGACATGTGTGTTGGCATAAAAATCCTGGATTCACTTCCCTTGAATGCCTTCAAGGCATCAGATACAGTTGAGTGCCCATATTTTATTGCTTCGTTTTCCATTGTATCCTGGTATGTTGCCTCGTGTATAAACAGATCACAATTTCTTCCAATTTCAACAGCCGCATCTGTGTAAGACGTATCGCCAGAGTAGAATATGGATTTTCCAGAAAGGTCCAACCTGTACATGTATTCATCCACAGAATGTATCCCAGGCATAATTTTTAAATTGTTTTCCATATTGTTGAAAGTAACTCCCTTCATCATAAAATCCGGGGTGTGAAAAAAACCAAGAATTCCAGTAACACCCCTGTATATCTCATCGGGACCGACTATATTGATATGAGTATCTATACTATGAAGACCTCTCTGCCAGACAAGTTCCGGAATTCCTCCAGCATGATCCAGATGCATATGGGTAACTAAAATTCTGTTAATGCCTGAAATATCCACATGTTTATCTATAAGGTATTCTGCTGTGTGCGGGCCACAATCCAGAAGTGTGTCACTATCAATTAAATATGTTGTGTTTCTTTTACCAGGTTTTAATCCAGATGCCCATGTTCCGATAGCAAGGATTTTCATTTGTGTATATTTTATATAAATATTAAAGATTTGACATTAGATTTTGACCTTCAAACCTACAAATCCACTTATATAGGGGTTGACAGCATAAAGTTTTGGGATAAAATGTTATACACAAATTATATATGATGAGAAGGAAATCACTTAATGCCCGGTTAATTTATCAATAATATCATAAAGGTTTGTTGATTCCACCGTAAAATCAGAATATTGCAATGTCCTGTAATTTGAAGGGTTAAACGCAACAAAATATTTCGACTTTTTTCTCATGGAAAGATCCATGAATGAATCTCCGACACTCACTGTTTCCCCCGGCAATATTTTAAATTTAGATTGTATAAAGCCCACATTTACATCTTTTCTGGCAGGATCGACATTTTTGATAAATTTATGTCCATTAACATCAACTTCGTTCCCTATATAATAATCGAAATCCAGCAATTCCGATATATAACCGGCAAATACATGCGATCCCGCAGATACTATGGCAGTTTTAATCTTTCTTTGCCTAAGATATTCAATGGTTCTCAATACATTGGACGACATATCGTTTAAATTGATGTATGATTTTATTCTGGATTCGGTTAAATTATTATAAAGATGATCAGGTATGCCCTTCCTGTGTATATAATCAAATGTGTATACCATATTTTCTCTGAAATTGCGTTTTTTCATGCACCTGTTTATTATTACATCCCATGAATTTCTATCTTTTAATAGTACCCCGTCCATATCGAATACTACTAATTTTATGCCTTCCAGATAATCTATTGAAGGCATATTATACATATTATTTCTTTCTTCTATTTCTATCATTAAATATATATTTACTCTTTATATTAAGCATTTACTATATATATTTAAGATAAATATATATAAAAAGGATAGTATCCTTATAATATCATTGTTGAATGCATAATTCATAAGTATAGCATAAATAATTTATACCTATGAAACATGTATTATGCAATGTGCGATGCTTTAATTTATCTTATTGTCAATGAAATCAGATACAAATTAAGAATAGTACCGGGTGGTACTAATGAGCATTGATTATATTGTTGCATCTACAGTTATACTTGTAAGTCTCTTCATAGGGGCACTGGAATTCCATATTTTTGATTTTAAAGGGACTGTTGCTGCACTCATTGTGGGAATTATTATAGTTGTACTTGGCTCACTGTACTGGCTTATACTCATGCTTATATTTGCCGTGACGGCTCAGTTGGCCACAAAATATAGAATAAAGGAGAAAACCAGACAAAAATTACAGGAGGGAAAGAACGGGGAAAGGCATGCTTCTAATGTTATTTATGCGGCATTGATAGGAATATTCATTGCGGCGATTAATGCAACTAAAATAGGAGGATTTCCGTATTTCCTTATATTTGCAGTTTCATTTGCATCGGTAAATGCAGATACATTTGCATCAGAAATTGGTGTGTTTGATAAGAATGTATATATGATTACCAATTTAAAAAAGATAACGCCTGGAGTTAACGGTGGTGTGTCTATACTTGGAGAAGCCATGGCATTACTTGGGGCACTCATAATAGCGATTTCTTATATTATTCTTGATTTTCACAGTTTTAAATTGATTCCGTTGATAGTAATTACTTTACTGGGATTCCTCGGCTGTCAGGTAGATAGTGTCTTGGGATCCTTATTCGAAAACCGTGGCAAAATGTCCAAGGGCCAGGTGAATACATTTTCTACGCTGATTGTGGTTGCGATTGCGTTCATTATATATATTTAAATCCATAATTACTTTATTCAAAAATATTAATGAATGAATTAGTGCCATGCCTATAAAGCTTGATTATATTATAAATTGTGGTCGAAATACCCGTGTTCTTGAGGAGTGACAAAAATGAGCTGGAAACTGTAAATATTGGAACAAAATTTTCATATAATTTTGTTTAAATGCTCGTGCAACGTTTAATTTTATTTTCCTATTAAGAGTAGTTGAAAACCTGATAAAAGATTCACACGGAATGAAGCTTATATTAATAAAATGGACCAAATCATAAAGATAACTGATTACAATGTCTCTGCAGCGTAGCACGGAATCAATACTGAGAAATTTCTAGCAGACATAGAACAGTCAATAAGTGGTGTACGAATAGCAAAGAAAATAAATGGAGGTTTTTATGTAGTCGCATTATAGAGCATAAAACTTATTTTGAACCCCCACTTAATTTTTCTTCTGCTGCCAGATTTACTGTCATTCCGGCATTCTTTACCTTATCAGGTTTCGTTTTCTTAAGGTAAAGTGAATATCCAGCGGCGAAAAAGGAGTAAAGGGCTATGATGATAATCCCATCAGTTATAGGATAAACCGGTGGCACTACAGATTCATACAAGACAAATATGAAAATAACAGTTGCAATACTTGGAAATATATAATGCTCGACGGGATGGATTATTTTTTTAATGCCTTTATGTTTCTCCTTTAATCTGTAGAACATTGTCATGACACTGGTATTAAGCAGTATATGAGTAATTATAAGTCCCCCGAGTGCCAGTGTTGTTAATAAATCAAAAGAGTCGGTAAGTGCAGTGACCACTACAGCAGAATCTGCATTTCCGCTCACAATATCAATGACTGGAATGCCAGCCCCATATGTTACCAGGAAGGTAACTCCTACTGCCAGAACAGATGCCATTCCTGCCACAAATATTAATGCATTTGAAGGTGTTTGATATTTTTTATGGATCTTTGAAAAGAATTTTGGTAGTATATAATCACGGCCCATAGCATAATAAACTCTTCCTCCATTGGATTGCATGGCTACAGAGTCTGAAAATGCAGAGTTGAAAGCTACCAGAGAGAACATTATACCTCCAACTGCACCAGTATATACTGTGGCAGTGATAACTCCTGGAATTGCACTGCTTGTAAAGGATTGCATAAGTGGTATCCCCCACCCTACTATCTGTGCGTATGACACTTCAGTCAAGGTTATTCCGGTAATAAGAAGCCCGAACACCAAGGATCTCGTAATGGCTTTTGGATGTGTCGCCTCTTCGCCTAATGGCGCTGATCCGCCATAGCCTATAAAACTGGTAAGCCCGAAAACCATTCCAAGACCCACTCCTGCAATTGGCCCCCCCTCAGCAGAAAACCACGATCTATACTGGGGAAAACTGTAAGGATTGAATACATTTACAGTGTTATCCGGTGCCTTAATTATAATTATTGTGGATAAAACAATTAAAAATATAATTTCAAAAAATGCTGCTACTCTGATATATTTCATCTGCGGCCTAATTCCGATTATTGCAACCGCAATCGGAACTACAATAAATACGAGAATGAATGGAATCCAGATCCATGCAGGCATTCCAACGTGTATGAAGTACTGTACCACGCCCGGAAGAACAACACCCGCAACGAAGACGGGGATTGCAGCTGTACTTACTATCTGATAAAATGGGTACATTAATCCTGAAAAGATCGCCGGAGTAGGACCGAAAGCTGTGGCAACATATCCGTAATAACCTCCAGCACTAGCATGCCTCTTCGACAGATGGTAAAGAGTATTGACTTCAAGAAACATTGTTAATGTTGCTATTATAAATGATAATGGAGTTAAAAAGAATGCAAATGCTGCAGATGCAACAACAAATGCCACTGAATCGCAGGCAGGCGCCATGGCAGAAATTTCCTCTGCAATTGCTCCGAATGTACCCACCTGACCTCTCTTTAAAGTTTCAGGAATATCTTTAGATTTATTATTATCCATAGGAAATTAGTATTGTACTAACGTATATAAATGTTTTTGGCGGATTAATATATAGAAATTATTCATTAATAGGAATCAGATTATAAATGTTAGATGGTTGTGTACCATATTATGTGTAAATATAAACCCCCTGTTAATAATAAATTGATTATTAAATAACAGGGAGAAATACCTCTTTTGAACAAAAAGGAGGTAATAAAATATGGAATATGACAATATAAA
>JAKAAA010000030.1 GCA_021797295.1 Thermoplasmata archaeon | reverse complement strand
CTGTGGACCTCCCACAAGTAGATTGATATCAGTTTCCTGCATTGTTACCGTATGATAAGCCTAATTTAATTTAAAAACTTTACCATCGGATTATAAGTATACGATTTTAAATAGATGAATTTTTCAGCGCAAAAATCTGTATTTTATGTATAAATATTGAATATTTTATATATATTTCAACCATTCCATGACAGGATCATCATCACCAATGTTAATTTCCGTCTGCCCCAGTGCAGATGTTGTTACGAATTTTGTAAAATACGCTATACCATTACTGATATATCCATACATTACATGCTCTACACTTTCTCCGTCGGGAAAATGCGCCTCCGCCTCCGGTGTATTTGGAACAAAGTGAAGGTCAAAGTCATTTCCATGTATGTACAATCTATATGATGAATTCTCCATGACATAGTTCTGTAATTTTTCTAGGTTTATATTAGGTTGCATAGGATGAAATCAAAGCAAAATATATAAATATAACATTTTAAAGATTATTTTCTCAGGAGATCCGGTATATCATCGGGATAGCTGGCTACCTTAATTCCTGCATCCTTAAATGCCTTTATTTTGGATTCTGCCGTTCCTGTCCCCTTTTCGATGATTGCCCCTGCATGCCCCATTTTCTTTCCCGGTGGTGCACTGATTCCTGTAATATAACCGGTAACCGGTTTTTTGACATAATCCTTTATGTACTTTGCAGCCTTTTCCTCCTCATTGCCACCTATTTCTCCTACAAGGACTATCTGCTTTGTCTGGGGATCATCGTTGAATATCCTTATTATGTCAGAAAACGTGGTTCCTATAATGGGATCACCGCCAAGCCCTATAACAGTGCTTTCACCGAATCCAGCATCTGTAACAGCCTTGACAATCTCGTATGTCAGTGTACCGCTTCTTGATGCAATTGCAACATCGCCAACACGGAATATGTTATTCGGCATTATTCCTATCTTGGCCTGGCCCGGAACGGTTATTCCTGGACTGTTGGGCCCTATCATGAATACTCCTTTTCTCCTTGCCTCGTGGTAAAGCTCCATTGTATCATGCACAGGCACATGTTCTGTAAGTATGTAAATTAATTTTATACCATTTTCCATGGCTTCCAGTGCTGCATCCTTAACAAATGGTGCTGGAACCGATATCATGGAAGCATCAGGTTTCAATGGCAATGTGTCCACAACATTGTTGTACACATCCACGCCGTTCACCTTTGTTCCTGCTTTTCCTGGAGACACTCCTGCAACAACTTTTGTTCCGAACTTGATCATTTCTCCAGAATGGAATGTTCCCTGGTGACCTGTCATCCCCTGAACTATTACTCTTGTTTCCTTACTGATTATAACCATTTTATTCTACCCCCTGTATCTTTGATAGCTCCTTTACGGCATCTGTCATATTGTTGAAAGCCTTTATGCCGCTATCCAGGAGAATTTTCTGACCCTCTTCCTCATGAACACCGCTGAGTCTTACAACTATCTGCTGCTTAATATCGAATTTCTTTTTTGACGATACTATTCCATTGGCAACTGTATCTGCCTTGGTCACACCGCCGAATATGTTAACAAATATTAGCTTCGGCCTCGCCCTCATTACATATGAAAAGGCATCCTCAACTATTTCTATATTATCGGTACCTCCAAGATCAAGGAAGTTTCTCGGCTTTAATTTGTGAAGTGTAAGAGCATCCATAGTTGCCATGGTCAATCCGGCTCCATTAGCTATTACCCCAATATCCCCATCCATCTCTATGAAAGTGAAGCTCTTTGAGGCTGCCTCGTTCTCCAGGTCAGTCTTATCCGGATCAGTTATCATATAATCTTTATGTCTGTAAAGTGCATTGTCATCTATAACAACCTTTGAATCCCCGGCTATTATATTATTTTCTCCATCAATAACCAGTGGATTGATTTCTGTGAGCAAAGCATCTTCACCAACAAAGGCATTGTAGAGAGATTGCAGTAAACTGCTGAACTGTTTTTTATTGTCGACAGGAAGATAAGATAATGCTTCCCTTGCAATATAATCAGAATATCCCACCATTGGGTCTATGTAAATTTTATGTATGTTTTCCTCCGGTACACTCTCTATCTCCATTCCACCATCGGCTGAAAGTATTATAACAGGTTTTTTTGCGGCCCTGTCAAGTGTAATGCTAAGATAAAGCTCCTTTTTTATATTTAACATTCTTTCTATCAATAATTTTTTGACCGTAAGATTGTTTATTGTTGAATTCAGGAGCTGGTCCGAATAAGTTTTCAGATCTGCTTCATTCTTGGCGAATTTGATTCCACCGGCCTTGCCACGCTTTCCCGATAAAATCTGTGACTTGATGGCCACAGGATATTCAAAAGCTTTCAGTTCTCCAACATTTTCTATAACATATCCATCGGGAACGGGAATCCCGTATTTCCTGAATATTTCCTTGCCCATGTATTCATAAAGATTCATTGCAATCCATGATATATTAATAAAGCGTATTTAATATTATTTTTTAAGGAATAAGTTTTCTACTTCCTGTATAATATCAATATTTCAAACCATTATTTGCTCTATAAATATATTATCTGGTTGGATGATGTTCAATCCATTAAATGAACTATAAATATACATTAATCCTGTATATAATTGTATAACTACCGGGAAATTTTCAAAAAAAATAAAAATTAAAAATTAAATTAATTTATTTTATTCAGGTTATCTGCAATGCCTTTTATTTTCTGTTTTTCATCAACATTCAATTTTTCCATGTTATCGAGCAAATACTGGGAATAATTATCCATTTGAACTATTATATCATCCAGATCATTCTTTTTCCCTGAAATTTCATCCCACGGAAAGTACGAATCACTGAGCAATTTTTTGCCTTCTTCAGTAGTTTTATAATACTTTTTATTATCTTTCTCTGAAAGCTGAAGATAATTGTCGTTGAACAATGAAGTTAACGTTGGATATATTATACCGGGTGATGGTACCCAGTTTCCCCTTGTAATTTCGCCGATTTTATTCGCTATATCAGCTCCGGTAACCTCATTTTCCGATGCTATGCCCAGTATCCAGTACTTAAGCCCAAATCCACGCATACTATGCATATGATGCATTTCGCCGTGCATATATTTACCTCTTGGTCCAAACATTTTCTCACCTAATATCTTCCATGGCATCCGTGGTGCTGTTCATGCCTGCAGCGATGTTCTTCATTATGGCACCCACCATGCTGATGCATGTGTTCATGAAATTCATGGTGCATCCCCTCATCACCGTAGAACCCTCTTCCGGATTCCATGTTCCTGTATTCTCTGCCTTCTTCGCAGTCTCTTCCGTATCTCTTACCTTCCTCATTGTTTTCCATATATCTTCTTCCATACATTTCTATCACCAGATATCACTTAATGATATCTAATATAGATATCACATTAAGATATTTAAATGTTATCATTCCATTCTTATTGTCATTCCATCGCATATTCTTCTATCACCCCAATTACACAATATTTGGTGGTGCTTTTGAATTAATAATTTTAATTATATTTTTAATTCTAATGAATTTAAAAAATCCTCTCTTGTTAACAGGCACGGCATAAAAAGAAATATTAATATGACAGTGAAAATTGATAGTTATGGCAGATATAAAAAAAATAAGGAATGATGCATTTAAAGCCCTAGGCTTAACCCAAGAGAATTCGGGAGTTTATAACGGAAAGTGGGTGGAATATAATAAGGAAAATGCTCTTGATTCAATAAGCCCCATAGACGGTACATTGCTTGGTTCTGTTTCTACAGCATCCCCTAATGATTATGATAAATCCATAAAGATTATAGAGAAGGCTTTTCTGGAATGGTCTGTCACACCCGCTCCTACTAGGGGTAATATAATAAGGAAAATTTCCAGAAGTCTGGAAGAGCAGAAGGCAAACCTTGGAAAAATTGTATCCCTTGAAGCAGGGAAGGTTATCAGCGAGGGTGAGGGTGAAATCCAGGAGATGATTGATGTTGGTTATTTTGCCAGTGGGTTATCCAGACAATTGTATGGATCCATGATGGTCAGCGAGAGACCACTGCACAGATTATATGATCAGTACGTACCACTGGGTCCTATAGGAATAATCTCTGCTTTTAACTTTCCAACTGCCGTCTGGTCATGGAACTCATTAATAGCAGCAGTGACCGGTGATACGTCCATATGGAAACCATCCAGTAAAGGGTCTCTCGCAGCTGTTGCGGTTATGAAAGTTATAGCCAAGGTTATAGAGGAGGAATCAGTTCCTCCAATATTTGCACTAGTTAATGGCAGAGGTTCAAAAATAGGTGAACTCATGATATCTGATAAAAGACTCAAACTTATTTCTTTTACAGGTTCAGTAAAAACCGGTAAGAGGATATCCACTGTAGTTTCCGGGAGACTGGGAAGAACTTTGTTGGAACTTGGGGGTAATAATTGTGCTATTGTCAGCGAAAAGGCAGATATGAATATGGCATTGAAGGGAGTTGCATTCGGGGCACTGGCAACCACCGGGCAAAGATGCACAAGTACAAGAAGGATTGTTGTCAATTCTAAAATATACGATGAGTTTCTTTCAAAGCTAATTTCAATATATAAAACAACACAGATAGGCAATCCTCTAGACAAGGGAATACTGGTGGGTCCTTTAATCGATAATAATGCAATATCGAACTATGAACAGGCAATTCAAACAGCGATCAATCAGGGCGGAAAAATATTATATGGTGGAAAAGTGCTTTCCCGGGAGAAGGGATATTACGTACAGCCCACTCTTATAGAGGCAAGAGAGGATATGTATATAACAATGGAGGAAACCTTCGCACCCATACTTTACGTGTTTAAATACAATACAATGCTGGAAGCCATGAAAATCCATAATGATGTTCCTCAGGGACTTGCCTCCGCCATTTTCACAAATGACCTTAAAGAGGAAGAGTACTTTCTTTCTGCCCGGGGTTCTGACTGTGGAATAGCGAATATAAACACATCAACTGCAGGTGCTGAGATCGGCGGTGCCTTTGGCGGAGAAAAGGACACAGGCGGAGGAAGGGAAAGTGGAAGCGATGCTTGGAAATTATATATGAGAAGGCAAACGGTCACCAAAAATTATGGAGATGACGTTCCACTTTCACAGGGGGTGACATTTGATATTGATTAAAATAGTATCTTCTTGGGTTATAATATTTAATATCATTCTTTGCTCTTTATTGATATAAAAATTACTATTATTATTTTATATTTATTTATTATTTCTTCATTTCAATCATTTTTAAAACAAAATATTTATAAGCATCCAAATGGTAAGAGCAAGATGAACGAAAAACAGGATGTAATAGCCGCTTCTATGATAGGTACAATAGTAGAATGGTATGGCATTTTCATTTTTTCTTCAGGTACTCTGTATCTTGCCCATGCATTTTATCCATTTGTAAGTTATTCTGAGGCTATACTATTAACATTGTTGACATTTGCGCTTGGATTCATCGCAAGACCTGTGGGGGCATTTGTTTTCGGTCACTTCGGTGATAAAATAGGAAGGAAAAAAATATTACTCATAACTCTTTTAATCTCGGGCTTATCAACAGGCCTTACAGGCCTCATACCTTCTGAGGCCAGTATAGGATACATGGCAATAGTGTTGCTCGTTTTACTCAGGCTTGTTCTGGGTTTTGGTCTTGGTGGTGAATGGGGAGGTGCAATGTTGCTAACCCTGGAAACATTCAAAACTAGGAGGGGCTTTTATTCATCATTTATCCAGTCAACAGTTGGGATAGCACTTATACTGGGAACATTAGTATTTATACCCCTTGTTTATTTACTTCCCGCTTCTTTTATGTATTCCATCGGCTGGAGAATTCCTTTCCTAGCAAGTTTCGTAATATTGGTAGTAGGTGTCTTCATAAGACTGAAAGTTAAAGAAACGCCTGTATTTCTTGATGAAAAGAGAGAAAATAAAATTCTACAGCTACCTGCAAAGGAACTCTTCAAGTTTCACTGGAGAAAAGTCCTTGCAGGCATAATGCTGGCCGGGTCATTTGGCAATTTCTTTTATTTTGCATTTTCTCTCTTACCCGTTCTATTCGAATCAACTAAGGCTATAACCATTTTTCAGGGTCTGATAGGGTCTGCAATTTTTGGAATTGTTAATATAATATTTGTTTTTATGGGTGGAAGATTATCTGATAAGATCGGTAGAAGAATTGTCATTGCCGGAGCAAATATACTTGCACTTATAGTTCTATTCCCATCCATTTATTTAGTGGGATTTTATTATTTTGTACTATTTATATCCATTTTCTCAGCCGCAAATGGTTTCGGAGCGACGGCTATGTCTGCAATGATATCTGAAATGTTTCCGACAAATGTAAGGTATTCAGGGAATTCAACGTGTTATCAGTATGGTAATTCATTTATCGGGGGGCCTGCTCCATATGTGTCAGATTTTCTGGGCAGTATTAATTACATCTTATATCCTGTCTTTACTTTACTATTTATTTTGATAGCTCTTGGTGTAATATTTAAGTCTGCCGAAACGAATAATTTAAACCTCGAGGAAGATTCAGCATATACAACCTAACCAGATGCGTGGACTATATTGGACATATTTCTAAAAATAAATGGAAATGATATCCTAAATTTTTTAACCTATAAAGCGCGAAATTCCACGGGCGAGCATAGAGAGGAGTCACGCATACACAGTTCCTTTCTTATTGCTATTATATTTGATTTTTCCAACAAATTGCTTTAGTGTGAATATTGGTATATCCGTAAATTAATTATTTTACATTACATTACTTGCCATGGAAAATGCAATTTTAATACACGGAGGTGCGGGAAGCCCATACTCCATGAATAGCGTACTTGAGGACATACTTAAGAATATAAAATTTGAAAATAATCCCCTGAATATGGTTATAAACCCCGTAATATCAATGGAGGATAATCTATTATTCAATGCAGGAACAGGTTCAGTTCCCAGAATAGACGGAAGCATTCAGATGGACGCTGCCGTAATGTCAGGCAGAGAATTTGGTTCAGTAATATGCATAGAAAATGTGAAGAATCCCGTTCTTGTTGCAAGGGATGTGATGACTAAAAGTCCACATATAATGCTCTCTGGTGATGGAGCAACAGAATTTGCCAGAATGATGGGACATGAATATTACAATCCTCAAACAGAAAGAAGTATGGAAAGATTAAGAAAATTCATGGAGGAAACTGGAAAGACGGGGATGCCCGATAAGTTCAAGTTTCTTGAGAAAAAAACCGGAGATACAGTTGGTGCCGTTGTTAGAATAAATGGAAAATTTGCTGCTGCAGTCTCAACCGGTGGTGCATTTCCAATGTTAAGGGGGAGGGTTGGTGATTCCCCAATAATAGGTGCCGGAATATACGCAGGAGACAAAGGTGCAGTGGTAGCCACCGGAATAGGGGAGGAGATAGCCAGGAACCTTCTATCATATAGTATATATTCGCAGATAGGGCAACAAAGCCTTGAAACAATAGTGAAAAGAGAGGTTGACTCATTTGCAGTGAGTTGCGGTATAATAGCTATAACCGGAGATGAATACATATCATATTCAAACACAACAATGGCATATGCTTACCGGGAATTCTAACAAAATAATTGTATTTTCTCCTGTATTTTAAATTTCTGGATTTTATATGTCAATCCAGTACGCTATGGGTTTTAGTACAGTTATAATTCTGGAATCGTCATGAACAGAAATGAATTCCCCAGCTATCAGTGCTTTCATAAGCTCTGAACCAAGGGAACCACCCAGATGGTATTCTTTTTCAGTAAGGTCTCTACATCCATATGCAAAAATTCTTCCATGTTTCCTTTTTACAGGTATTTTTACACCTAATTTGATCATATGGATTTCACCTGCATCAGTTAGGTCATATTCCGGTTTGTCGTTTATCTGTTTTAGCCATCCTTTTAATAAGAGCTTTTTCAGTAACATAACGCCCTGGGAACCTGCCAGGTGATCATAGCATCTTCTGCATTCAGAAAAAGACGACTTATTAAAAGATTGTTTCACCGCTACAGACATTTTATGATTTCCGGCCATATCGTCAAGATACGTGGTTAGAAACTCAACCTGTTCCGGAATAATCTTATAAAATACCTTTCTTCCATACTGAAATTCATTAACAAAACCATATTCTGATAATATCTTTAAGTGAGACGATACCGATGGCTGTGATCGAACCATGAATCCTGATATATCCATGACTGTTTTCATTCCATGTGAAAGAATTTTTATTATTTCCAGCCTTACAGGGTTTGATAGGCAGTAGAACAATCGATCCATTGGAATTTCATTGATTTGTTCTGAATTGTTATTGTAATTGTCCACCTCTTATTATATTTTATTTGATTAATATACTTTGCCATTCATAAGGTTTTTATTATGTATAATTCATCTTAATTTATAACCGGAAATTAACCTGAATGGAATACAAACAGGATAATTCAGGGGGCTCACGGTTTAAAGCAGGTAGTGCAGTTATAGTTCTCTTGCTGTTTTCCATAATGGCAGCCTCTAATGTGACAGCACCTATTTACGATCTCTATGCTTTGAAATACCATTTCGGGCCATTCATTATCACGGATATTTTCGCCATATACGTTTTTCTGTTAATTCCATCACTCCTATTCTGGGGCCAGTATTCAGATAAATACGGAAGAAAACTGCCTATTACTATAGGAGTTATTATAGAGCTAATAGGATTATTATCATTTCTACTCGCAAGAAATGTATATATGCTTTTCCTCGCACGTGCTTTTATGGGTATGGCAAGCGGAGCTATTGCGGGACCTGCTAGTGCATTATTATTCTCATATAGCCGGAAAGCTGGTGCTGTTCTTACATCCATAGGAACATCAGCGGGAACTGCCACGGGCCCTCTGATAGGTGGAATAATGGCCCAGTATTTGTCATATCCTTTAAAATTGGTTTATGTAATTTCTATTGTTCTAGTAATATTGCCTGCCATTGCAATGTATCCTCTGAAGGATATATCAAGGGCGAATCCGGAATTGAAATTGCATTTTCCTTCTATTGACAGGGAAGTTATAAGGCCTTTCATGTTGAGTTCCTTTGCTGCATTTGTTGCATGGTCTATTACTGCGTTCTATATGTCCCTGGCTCCTGTATATATAATTAAACTTTCGGGAATAAATGATATAGCAATCGGTGGCATTATTGTGTTTCTTATGCTGGGTGTGGCGTCTGTATTTCAGGTTATTTCCCTGAGATTTAAAATAAAAAGTTCAATGTTTTCAGGTATGGTTTTTATTGCATTTGCAGTAATATTTATTCTCATTTCTATTATGAAAAATTCTCTCTATATTTTTGTTGCTGGAACTGTACTGGCCGGTATCGGGCAGGGATTCTCATTTACTGGTGCAACCAGGGAAATAAAGGCGATTTCCCCACCGGAGAAAACAGGCGACACGCTTGCCAATTATTATATTATCATATACATAGGTGTCGGGCTCCCTGTAATCCTTCTGGGGTTACTGGATAAAATAACAGGGCTTTTTCATGGTATTCTATATTACGGCATAGCTTTTATTTTGCTATCAGTGTTTATGGGATTACTGATTATCAAGGAGGATTTTAAAAATTAATACAAATTTATTATGTTCTGATTATTTGATTTAATTTTTCCAGTGTTTTTTCAGTTTTTCCATTAACATATTTCTTTATGATGCCGGTAAATGGACCCTTGCTGAAGCTGTTTTCCTTTACCATTATGTACTTTCCATTTAAACTCAGTATATTTCCACTCCTATAATCATTGAATTCTACCCGGGAGCCTGTAGCATTTCTCATTGCAATAGTTCCAGATTTCCTGGCTATAAATGCAGTCATAGGGAAATTCTTTCCCTCAATTTTCATAGAATCTCCACAGGCATATACATCATCATAATCAACCGATTGCAAATATTTATTCACAATTATTCTTGAATTTTCTGATTTTATTCCCAGATTTTCAATCAATGGATTTCCAGAAATTCCACCTGCATATACAGTTAAATCAGATTTAATTTCCCTGTCAGAAAGCAATACCGAACTACTTTTGACTTCCTGCACTGTAGCGCCTGTGACAATATTTACGCCGGTATTTTTCAAATACTCTGATACATAAATGGAAGCACTTTCTGGACCACTTTTAAGAATTCTTGTTCCGGACTCAATTACTGCAACATTCTTTCCAGGCATTATGGATGCCAGTTCAACGCCAAGATAGCTACCGCCGACGATTGTGATGTTTTCCGCCTTTCTGATAAGTTCTTTTAAACTTAATGCATCTTCTATTGTTTCCAGTTTATGAAGGAACTGACTCCCCTCTATGGTTTTTATCGCCTGGTTATGTCCTAAGGCAATGATCAACTTTCCATAGGATATATTTCCCCTATCTGTTACAATCAGCCTGTTTGCAAAATCAATATCCATTACAGTCTCATTTCTATCTACAGGCCTCTGCTTATATGCGTAGCTTTTATCTGTGCTATTCACAACGTTGACCAATCTGGTAGATATAGTAAGATATTTTGATTTATCGATTAATATAGATTGTGGATTCTGCATCTTGGAATATATTCCGGAAAGACCTGCCCCGAGGATAAACACATTGCCAGCCATAAAAATCCAATCAGTAATAGATATATGTAATTTATGACTTAAATAAACATATTTTTAAAGGTTTTAGCCTTATTCTCCGAAGTCCATAAATCTAAAGCAATCAATTTCATTCTATTACTCTGTATTCCTCAATATATCTTCAATTTTCTTCAGGTCAAATAATAATACTTTATCCTGTTCTGCAATATCTTTCAATTTATCAGTAAAACCGGATTTGCTGAATAGTATAAAATATTCATTTCTGTTATCATTATTCCACTGTACACTTGCCGACTTTCTTTTAAGGTCATCATACACCGGAACATCCACTGGCCTGTTAGTCCATTTACATTCTCCGAATATTACACTTTTCTTATCCTCATTCAAAGCTGCAATATCTATTTCTTCCTGATTTTTACCTTCAATTCCCGAATTGTTTTTTCCCCACTATCTTCCAATTTGCTGTATACTGAACGGTAAAATGCTGTGTTTTTGATTATTCATATACACTATTAATTCCCTGCATATCTCTTCGAATTTATGTGGAACGATTGAATCAATTGATTCTATTAATAAATTAACCACGCCATTATAATTTCCCAGCTCGAATTGATTTATAATTGGATAAAATTTGCTGAACCAGAAATCCATGTAATTATCGCTTAATTTGTAAATTCCTTTTTTATCGATTTTATTATTTTTTTTGGTAACAGGTAATTCATAAACTATCAGGTTCAATATATCCTTCAATTCATATAAATAGGATTGCATGGATGTGGCCTTGATATCTGTAATAGAAGCAATATCCGATACTTTTGTGCGTCCTGTTGAAATTGCATACAGTATGGAGAAGTAAGTTTGCGATCTCCGTCCAAATTCCTCTGTTATAAAATCCCTTGGCTCGAACACAAATACACTGTTACTGTCCAGGAAAATACTTCGTATCATTGCCTCAACGTTTCTGAGATTATTTATATGAAAATATTTGTGAAACTGGGGGGATCCACCAAATATTGAATACATCCTGATCGCATCATAGATACCAATATTCAAAAATTTATATAATCCATAATTCCACTAACTATTTATATAAATAATGTATTATGTTATTAACTATGAAGGCGAATGAGGTATTAAACCTATTAAGAATTTCCAGAAAAACACTACACGTCTATGCTTCAACAGGAAAAATAAGATTTAGAGTTATGCCCAATGGCTTCTATGATTACAATGATGAGGATGTTTATAAATTATTGAATAGGGATGTTAAAAGGAAAACAGTAATATATGCAAGGATATCAACAATAAAACAGAAGAACGATTTAAATAATCAG
>JAKAAA010000029.1 GCA_021797295.1 Thermoplasmata archaeon | reverse complement strand
AATACTGGATAGTTCCCAGATATATAGGCAGATATGATTTTGGGAATATAAAAATAAGGATATCGGATATTTTCCATATATCATCCATAGAAAAAACCTTTTTGAGTAAAATGGAAATAAAAATATCTCCCTCAATGAGTGATATAAAATCAAGCAGGAGTGAAATGATCTCCAGTTTTTTATATACCTTTGGAAACCACTATTCTCATAAAATTGGCCAGGGATATAACCTGTACGGAATAAGACCTTATACCTACGATGACGACCCTAGATTTATTGTTTGGTCAAGATACGATGGGAGTACTAGCAACCTCCTTGTGAAACAGATGGAAGAAGAGCGTGAAATAACTGCTATATTCATAATTGACTACAGCGTATCCATGAATTACGGGTCTACCGATAGAATATATGATAAGACCGTTCTTGATATAATAAATTCATCATATTTTATGATAAAAAACAGGGATAGTGTAGGATTTTTGTTATACTCTGATAATATACATACATATATACCACCGGATAATTCAGGTAAGGGCATTGATAGACTTGAGAAAGAAGTTTCTTCAATAATTCCTTCAGGGGGATTCAGCGCTGCAAATGCTATAAAATATCTACAAACAAAACAGAAAAAAAAAGTTTTGCTTTTTCTGATAACTGCTTCATTAAACTCCGTTGAAGCACTAAGTTATTATAATAATCTCACCGTTTTTCTTATTAACCATGAATCTTATTATGATTGCAGTCCAAATGGGGACTTTGAAGATTTGCTTATCAGGAATTCACAATTCAAGGAAATTAACCGGGTCAGAAGAACTGTCAATGCAATAAGAAATAGAGGTATAAGATGCGTGTACGTGAATAAGAAAAATATGCTGCCGAAAATAATGTTTGAATATAATTATGGAAGAAGTATGAATAAGGGGGCCTCATAAGATGAATAGATTACAAACCATACTTGTAAGCGCTTTGATATTTATTCCTGATTTTATAATGCTTTTCGCTACAAGAGAGTTAATACTCACTGTGACTGTAGTATATTTCGTTGTAATTTTTACCATATTATTTCTTTTATCGAAATTTATAAGATTGTATGGAATTCTAATACTTTTGTTAACTCTTCTAGTTATTCTACTGTTTTATCTCAAAACTCTTTTTGTACATAGTCCTATAGTAGTAACATATTTTTCCTATCTTCCCGATGTGCCAGTATCCAGAAAACTGATTTTTACAGCAATAATACTCCTAATTTTGCTCTTCATCATTGAGGGAATCTTATCTAAAACATTCGGGAAGCTGATATCATATTACCTTACAGCTTCAGGTATGTTATTGATGCAGATGGCTACCTTGGCGTATATGAAAATAGGAAATATTGCCATCACCACAAGTTCATATTTTACCAGTTATAGTTATGTCTGGCTGGCCGAATATGCCTCAATAATTTCACTCTTCAAAAACGGTTATCAGACATATCTTCCTCTTTACAAATTAACCCTCCCATTTTCCACAGAGATTTCTGCAGGTTTTGCCGTTTCTGTAATAGCAGCTATATACTGGCTGTATGCAAGTAACAGCAAAAATAATGATAATACAATAGGATCATTTTCGGTAATTCCTGGACTATTAATCGGCTTTTTGTTCTTTATTTCCATTCGTTATATCATACCACTGGAATTCGAATTTATTTATATAGCAATAATGGTTGTTACAGTGTTTATTTTAATATCATATAGTAATAAAAAAGCAAAAAATACCTATGCAGATATTGAAGGCGAATAATTCAATAGGTCTCATCCAAAACGAAAATACTATAAATAATAAATACATAAGAATAAATAATTAATTTATAAAGTGAGAGTGTCACAACCCGATAAAATGCTGATGTAGTCCCATCAGCAATGTCGAAAGGTGGTGGCACATTATTTAAACCAATGGTTTTTCTTCTATTTCCCAGCCATATAATCCGTTGTAGAGATTATAGACATTTTCAAGTCCATTTTCTTCAAGAAATTTGCCGGTATAATAACTTCTGTGGCCGGAGCTGCATACAAGGACTATTTTTTTATCTTTATACTTTTTTATCAGGGAAATATCATTAAAGATATCATACATTGGTACCAGAACTGAACCATCTATATGTCCAGATTCGTATTCAAACTGCTCCCTGACATCGATGATTACGCATTCATTTTTGTTCATCATTTCTGATAGCTCATCAGGAATTATGTTTAAAACCATGACATGAAATCATAAATTTGTATATAAGAATTAAAGCATTTTCAATGCTACATTACTATAAATTGCCTTTTCTCAAAATTCTTCATGAAAAGGGTAAAAAATTCATTAAAAACAGTATTTCGTTATTTTATAGAATTTCTCAACTGTATATTCATATAAAACACTTTTGACTATGGGGAATAAGGTATTAATGTTAGTTTTTCATTTGCAGTTTTGTTCCTTTTAGCAATTACCTGCATAAAATCATATTTTCTTATTCTGCGTATAAGCTGAATACTCAAGCAATGTTATCACAAGCTCAGCATGACTCCATATCAGCGGTGATACAGAATGTGGTTGACCTGTATAGGGATTTATCTGTTCAGAAAATATTCCGGATTTTTGTCTGTGAGACTTCACCCATTCTATCAGTGACCATCCCCTCTCGAGATCACCTGCCTTCATGAAATATCTTGCCATCCACAGTGTTGTAATTATCCATGGGTTTCCTGGCACATTAACGTCGTCCTTTATTCTCATGTAGTTGTCATTTTCGTATCTTGCTATACCCCCCACACC
Organism: Thermoplasmata archaeon; assembly: GCA_021797295.1. Next base: position 9,315 of record JAKAAA010000029.1, on the reverse strand, counting down.
GTTAACCCAGAGTTTTTCCATGATAGCTTCCATGGTGCTGACAACCCTGGAATCTTTGGGGTCTTTCATTCCAAAAATTACAATGGATGACAGGGCACTATCTACTGTAAAATCTGGCTTTCCATCGATTATGGCCCTTGCATATCTTCCATATTCATCTGAGTAAAACTTCTCCTCGAATGCATTATACATTCTTGTGGCAGCCTCAGAGTATTTTTTTGAGAGATCCTGATCTCCGAAAACATCGGCAAAATGTGATGCGGCTTTCAATGCAGCATATGTGGTCGATACTGTATATGCATGTATTCCGTACCTTTCTTCCCATAGATCAAATGATTCCCTTGGCAATCCATCTTCATTTACAAATCCTGTCATGAATTCTGCAGCTTTTATCACAAGATCGTCATAGAAGGGAGCAGTGAAACCTATATCATTGTATTTTCTGAAGTATTCCCAGAGTACCCAGACCAGAAGTGCGGTTTCATCTTCCTGTATGGGATATATCTCTTTTCCCCTCATAATATGTGGAAGCCAGCTGCTTGCCAGATGCCCATCCATATTGTATTTATGCTGCATATACCCCTGGCTTGAAATAAGTGAAGTTGAAAGTGAGAAGAACTGCCTGGCAGTCTGGGAATGGCCTGCTATACTGAGGGAATAAGCAGCAACTGCGGCATCTCTGGGCCACACATAATAGTAACCGTCATGGCTCATTTTTAGGATATCACTATCCGAGGATGCCGCTATAGAACCGATTATATTTGAATGGCTCTTAATAATGAAGAGAGAACGCCTGAACAGTGCATTTGTATCGGGATCAAGATTTGGTGTAACTTTTGAAGACCATAACTCCCAATAATTTGTTGTTCTGCGCTCAAGCTTTTTTAAATATTCCAGATTTATATTGCCTTTTATCTGTGATATTTCCTTATAGCTCTCTCCGGCAACAATATAATAATAAACCGAGAACTTTTTACCCGGATCGATATCCACGGAATGGCGTAAAACTGAATCCACAGATCCAATAGAAACTGGATTCATGGATAGTTCATTATCCTCAGCATCCTTCCATGTCCCCTTTAACACACCTGTATCTTTTACCCCTGTAGCATACTGATCCATAGTTTTATTATTTTCATCCAGGGTAGATGCCAGAAAATATCTATTTTCTTTGTAATGCACAATGCCATCCAGCTCAGGATATAAAGCCGCCGTATCTCCAATATCATTCCCGTAAATATAGAAATTCTGATGAAAGAAGAATTTAATATTTCTTCTGGTATTCCCCGTGTTTGAAATGTTTATATGTCTTATATAAATATTTTTGTAAATATCCACAATATCACGACTTTCAAAATCTATCCCAGACATAGGATAAAATACTGTACCCACCATGGTATGATCAAAATAATCCATAAATTTTAAATGGTTCCTATCTAACCACAAAAAATTGTTATCAATAGAAATACCGTACATAAACGGATGACCGCTTGAATGGTTCTCAGATGCATATTTTGAATAATAAAAGTCTGTTATCCTGTAATCTTCATCAAATGTCAGTAACATTCTACCATTTCCCAGGGGGAGGTATCTTACCATGGTACCATATAACTATATTTAGTTTAAAACCTTTCTGTAATGATATATTATGACTCTAAATTTATATTATCTTTTCAGGGGCAATCCCAGCAATGTTTATTAATAAAGTAACGTTATGATTTTATGAACAGTAATCAGGAATGGTTGCTTGCTAATTCCCGTGGTTCCTATTCCTCTTCTACAGTATCATTTGCAAATACAAGAACCTATCACGGGCTGTTAGTTATATCGAATACTGATAATTATCAGAGATATGTTATTCTTTCTAAACTTTTTGAAGAAATTAAATTTTACGGGAAAATTTATAGCCTTGACACAAATTATTATCCTAGCGTAGTTTATCCAACTGGATATCAGTACATAGATGAATACTCGATTTTTCCATTTCCCGTTATTAACTATACCCTTGGCGGCCAGCCAGTTAAAAAATCTGTAGTAATGGATCCTGATTCCGATACTGTAATTATAAGATATGAATTTAATGAAAAAATCCCAGAATCTCTGACATTATTCCCCCTTCTTGCCTTCAGGAATTTTCACAGTGTTATAAAAACCGGTGAAAAGCAATTTACTTATTCAGAATCCAACAAATCCTTTGATTTCACTGATGGAAATTTTACATTACATATATCAAAAACCGGGACATTAACACATACTGGCTACTGGTATTACAACCTGAGGTATCCTGTGGAGGAAGAAAGGGGAACAAACAGCATGGAAGACCTTTACAATCCTGGAAAAATAAACATAAATCCTCTTAAAAATATAGTTGATGTAAAAATTACCACGGAAGAAAATCCAACACCGGACTTTGATGAAATTAGAGATAAGATTATGAAAAGGGAGAACATTAAAGAGAAAAATCCAGCGATTAAAGCGCTCAGGATTACCTCTAATAATTTTATATTGAATGATGACTTAATAGCAGGTTTTCACTGGTTTGGGCCGTGGACCCGGGATACTTTTATTTCAATGCCCGGGCTGGTACTTTTACCCAAAAATTTTGATCTGGCCAGAGGGATATTCAATAATTATGCACGAAAAATGAAAAATGGGCTCATTCCCAATAATGCCTATACCGATGGCTTTTACCGTTCTGCTGATGCTTCTCTGTGGTTCATATATGCTCTCTATAAATATTATTATTATTCACAGGATAAAGATTTTATTTCCGGAATTTACTCCAGAATAAAAAGCATTGTTAATGCATATTTCAACGGTAATGATGATTTTTATCTTGATGGAAAGTTCATACATATAACTGTGGACCAGATGACGTGGATGGACGGAATGAGCGGAGGTGTATCATTTACACCTAGACTTGGAAAACCTATTGAAATAAATGCTCTATGGTATAATGCGCTGAAATCGTATTCATATTTATCCGGAATAACCGGCAACCATGTGGAGGAATTTGTTACAGACATTTTATCATCATTTAACAAAAAATTCATGGAAAAATATCTTGTTGATGGTAAAATTGCAGACATTGTAGAACCTCTGGACACATCTTTCCGTCCGAATTTTCTGTTTGCCTATTCATTGCCTTATAAATTGCTGGACAATCCATATTTTCTCCAGAAGGCAGAAAAAGAACTGGCAACACCATATGGAATCAGAACCTTATCTCCCGAAGATCCGAAGTTTAAAGGGATTTATTCAGGGAATCAGTATAACAGGGATAGTGCATATCATAATGGAACTGTATGGCCATGGCTTACCGGTCCATATATAACGGCAATGGTGAATAATGGCAGTAATCCTGATGATCTTCTAAGATACTTTTCTCCACTGTTCTCCATGCACAGTGTGCCAGAAATATTCGACGGAACGAATCCAGGAACTCCCAAAGGCTGTATGATGCAGGCATGGAGCTATGGGGAATTAATCAGATCATATTATGAAGATTTAAGAAAGCAACAGAGAACTCAAGTTTCAGGGAGTGTTACATCTTGAAAGTTGCAGTAATAGGATGGGAGCTTCCTCCTGCATTCTCCGGAGGCCTTGGAATACACACATATAATGTATTTTCAATACTGGGGAAAATAATTCCAGTTGATATATATATCCCGGATATGGGGTATTCATTTCCACATTATCCTTTCAATGTCAGGACTGTAAAAATAAAATCCGGAATATCCGGAAATGTTTACTCGCATGTAACAAACTTTATTGATGCTGTTAACGATTATAATGAAAAGGTGGTTGAAAATTTCAAACCGGACGGTGTAGCACTGGTACACTGCCACGACTGGATAACGTTCAGTGCAGGCATTGAAATAAAGAAGCGGTATAATATTCCACTGGTTGTAACGTTTCATAGTACAGAATTTGATAGGTCTGCGTACTTCAATCCCCAGGAATCCATAATGAAAATAGAAGCTCAGGGAGCCACAGAAGCTGATGCCGTAATTACGGTATCAAATCTTACCAGAGATGTGGTAGCCCAGAATTATCATATAAATCCGGATAAGATAACCACCGTATACAACGGTGTAAAGGCATCGGCCTATGCACAGGGACAGGCACTCAACAGGGAAAGGCAGGTACTTTACTTCGGAAGGGTAACCAGCCAGAAAGGTCCCAAATTTTTCATGGAAATGGCAAGAAAAGCCCTTGAATATGAAGATAATATAAGATTTGTAATGGCCGGAACTGGGGATTTGCTGGATGATATGAAAAGATATGCAGAATATTATAATATGGATGACAAATTTCATTTTCCAGGATTTGTGGAATTCCACAAAGCTATTGAATATTATAAAAGTTCTTCTGTATTTGTAATACCATCGGTTTCTGAGCCATTTGGAATAACCGTGCTGGAATCCATGGTATCCGGAACTCCTGTGGTGATGAGCAGAACTACCGGAGTCGGTGAAGCAATAAATAATGCGTTGAAAACGGACTTCTGGGATACGGATGTGATGTCATCATATGTGGTTTCCATACTTAACCACGGAAGCCTTATGGATACACTATCAGTATATGGAAAATACGAGGGCATGTCATTCACATGGGAAAAATCCGCAATGAAAACGTTGGAGGTTTACAGATCTGTATGGAAAATATAATCTTTTACTTTGAGCTTCACCAGCCTTTCCGGCTCAGGCCACTTAGGATGCAGGATCAAATAAGTCCTGAACAAATTTTCTGGGAAGAAAAAAATCAGGAAATCTTCAAAAGGATCTCAGAAAATGCGTACATACCAGCAACAAAAAGCTTTATGGAAAGCGGTATACACTCAACATTCTCACTATCCGGAACATTCATTGAACAGGCATTGAAGTACCATCCGGAAACCATTGATGTAATCGATGACTATGTAAAATCTGGTCTCTGCGAATTAATGAGTGAAACATATTTTCATTCACTCTCATCCATATGGGATGAGGAAGAGTTTGTATCCCAGGTGGATGACCAGAGGAAACTCATAAAAGATACATTCAATTATGTTCCGGAATCATTCAGAAATACCGAACTCATTTACAATAACCGGATAGCTGAAATTGCAGGAAATCTTGGCTTCAAAAATATTATAACCGAGGGAACAGATGATGTTATAAAAGATCATAATCCCAATTACAGATATCTTGCACCATCTGGAATAAACCTCTATATGAGGAACTACTCTATGAGTGATAATATATCATTCAGATTTTCCAATGACAAGTGGTCAGGCTATCCTCTGACCGCGGAGAAATTCATTAAGTGGGTTACAGAAAGTCCCGGTGATATTATGAATCTATTTATGGATTATGAAACATTCGGCGAGCATCAGAAAAAGGAGACAGGTATTTTTGAGTTTATTAAATATCTTCCAAAATATATGGAAGAAAATGGGTTAACCTCAATTAATGTAAAGGAAATATCAAAACACCATAAAGCGATGGGGACTGTAAGCATAGATAAAACAATTTCATGGGCCGATACGGGAAGAGATTTATCTGCATGGTTGGGTAATTCGATGCAAAAAGATGCCTTTGAGCGTTTAAAATCCTGTAATTATAATGGTAATAATAAAATATGGGGATATTTGCAAACATCGGATTTAATTTATTATATGTCCATGGGAAACCCTGAGGATTTCAGCGTTCACCAGTATTTTAATCCCTATCGGTCACCTTATCTTGCCTTTATTTACTATATGTTTGCCATGGATATTCTATGCAAGAAATAAGGTAATACCTGTATTATTTTACATATGAATATTGAAAATACATCTAAAATGGAAAATATTTAACTTTATCATTCTCAAAAATCAATCATTTAATAGTACTGACAAGGCCAAATAATGCGGAGAGTGGGATTTGAACCCACGAATCCCTGCGGAAATGGACCCTGAATCCATCGCCTTTGTCCTAGCTCGGCAATCTCCGCTTTCTGAAGTTCACAGTTTCATTATGAACATTTCTCAATATGGTCGGATATTTATCATTTCCTAATAACTTTATCTTTCTTATACTTGACTCCATATCTATCATGTTCCCAGGACTTACAATGCAGTGCTTATTTATCATATACCCCAGTTTCTCACCATTATATATTATGTAGCCTTCAATATCGGGCTTTCCCATTAGCAATGATTTTGCAACTCCAATGGTCTGTCTTCCCATTATTACTCCGGCAAAGGTTGCAAGCCCGCATTTTCTAGGATGCAGCAATCCATTGGCATCAATTATTAAAGTACCGTAAAATCCTTTGGATAGTTGCTCTATGAACGGAGTCTCGCGGTAAGCCAGATAACCGGGTATATACGGAAAATTTACCTGAAGATAAAGTGTTTTCGTAGTGTATTCACCATCTTGATACATTACTATTGCTCCATAACCATCCCTACCATTATAGGATACATCTATGGCGGCAACATTTTGACTTGTTTGTGTACCATCAAAGGATGCCAGTTTTGCAATACTTTCCTGTTCCTTCTGTAGTTCAACCAGAGGAAAATCTGTCCTGAAATCTGAAAAGAAGCGTTCATCAAAATTTTCCACCATTCCGTTCGATATTATGATTCCATCCTTCCTAAGTCTTTCCTCTTTCTCATGAATCCCCAGTGCATATTTTCCCATGCGCCTGTCGGTGTGCACTACTCTATAGCAAGGAATTCCATCAGGGTCCGAATTAATTGATAGCATATATCCAACTGCCCGTGCTGCTCTTATATCGCCCAGCGCTCTAGCCAGTTCGCCGTATGTTGTGACATATCCGTCCGGAATCTGCCTTACTAGATTATAGAAGTATTCATAGAGGTTTATATGTGTATACCTTAATTGCATGGACTTCGATGTGGTATCTCTATAAATTTTTATTGAAATATAATAATTCATTTAAAGACTTATTTACTCATAAACTTTATATTTTAAGCTTTAATAACCATATCAATGTTTGAATCTTTCTTCTACAGGGTTGGGAAGTATGTCAGAAAGAATAAGAAAAAGGTACTTGTATTCTGGATTATCGCCTTTTTACTCATGGCATATCCGGCGACCCTGATATTTACCGACACTTCTTACAATCTTACAAATTCACTAGTAACAAAAAATTCTCAATCTTCCAAAGCCAATGACATACTTACATCACAGTTTAACGGCTCTTCAGATCCATCCATAATTATTGTTTCCAATCATACCTCGATTGATAACCTAACGGTAAGCAGATATATGCTGGAGTTTCAGCATTCAATGACGGCATACCTGAAAAGCATAAATGTAGGTTATAAGAGCACAACCAGTATTTTCACTGTTGAAAATCAAACCTTAATGGGATACTCAAAAAGTACTTATAAGCTGGAAAATGCGACCATGGGTTTAATTGAATACACACTTTTCTTGAAAAGTAAAGGATATAATATAACTGATGCTGTATATAATATAACAGAGCTTTCACCTGAACATTCCGTATATGATAAAATACTGGGTGAACTTTTCCCTGTAAATTCAACGATTCCAGCTATATTTGAGGGAAATGCATTCAATTTTGTAACATATGTAAATAATACAATAAGGACCATTTCAAACAAAACTGGAATAGAGAATTACACTGTTAATCTAATCAATTCCAGCCAGATATATTTAATAAACGATGCAAAACCTCTGGCAAATCCACTTATAAAGATTAATGTTCCCTATTTCACGCCTTACCTTTATTCACTTTACAATACTAGAGGGCATAATTACACAAAATTTGTGAATTCCATACTAAACGTTACAACATATAATCACTATCCCGTCCTCCCATCATCCTACGCATCCTCTTCCCTTATAAATTCAGGTAATTCAACACTTCTAATGATTTTTGACTACAAAACTAAGATAACGACTGCCCAGCAGTCACATATAGAATCAATGGAAAAGACATCCAGTTCAAAAATTTCTAACAGTTCATATTACCTTGCAGGTTCAACCGTTGCCAATAACCAGCTGGCGAATGAGTCCATACACGGGCTTATTGTTGCACTGATAATAGGCATAATAATATCTATTTTCATAGTCGGAATATTCTTCAGATCTCCTGTGGCTGCCTTTCTTCCGTTCCTTATTTTTGTATTTTCATCAGTCATAGCGGCTGGAATAAACGGACTACTGTATAAATACGTGTTCCACACCACAATTTCATTTATAACTCCAACGTTGTTACTCATATTAGTTCTGGGAATAGCCTCAGATTATACCGTTTATATACTTGCCAGGTACCGTAGTGAGATAAGGGCCAAAAATCCGGATGCCATTCCAGAATCATCTAAATGGGCGGGCCATGCGGTATTTACATCCGGAACAACGGTGGCAATTTCATACCTGATTTTATGGATATCAAATATACCGATATTTAGCGATGCGGGTCTTACAAATGCAATAGCTGCGATAGTAACGATCATACTGGGCAATACATTTTTGATAGCCATACTAGCACAGTGGGGAAAGAAGGCTTACTGGCCCCATAAACTTGAAGAGAGCAAAAAGCTCCCATTTGAAAAATCCATGGAAAAGGTTGCACATGTAGCCCTTAATAACAAAAAGAAAATAATAGTTATCCTTCTTGTCGTAGCTCTCGGCGCTCTGTTTATATATTCAACAACCCCGACAAATATGGATGTCTTTGAGTTGATACCTGCCAGCAGTGGAGTGCAGGCAACAACAGTGATAAACAGTTCACTGCATTATGACCTATTCGATCCGGCCTATGTTATGGTTAACTTTACAGCTCCGATTATGTATACAAACAGTACAGGTGCCCTGCATTTCAACAGCACTGAGTACAATCAAACACTTGCAATAGAAAATAAACTTGCAAGTTCTCCATATGTGCATAGCATCTCTGGGCCCGGCTATCCATATGAACAAAAGGTAAACTATACAGATATGGTTTCATCAATATACAGTGGGCAGTATAAAAGCCAGACCGCAACCTATATAGGCCATAATAATAAATCCGTGGAAATAGTAGTTTATCTTTCCAATGTTGCATGGAGCAATCCATCAGCAAACTTTGTGAATAAGATGCCATCCATTGTATCTGATGTTGGCGGCCCTTCCGATTATAAAGCATATGTCGGTGGCACAACAGAATACCTTAACAATGCATATTCATTTACATCCCATTCCTTTGATAATATGGTTCCAATTCTAGGAATAACAATATTTATAATACTCCTTATACAGCTTGCCTCTGCACTGACACCGGTGAGATTAATACTTATGGTGATGGCAGCAGTCATGA
>JAKAAA010000028.1 GCA_021797295.1 Thermoplasmata archaeon | reverse complement strand
CTACATTTTCACCTGAAATATCCCATACCTTCTCGTCTGGATGCCCTGCTATTTTTATTTCTGTGCTGAGGGTCTCTTTCTTTATCAGATCCATGAATTTTTCTATTGACTTCTTAATGTCACCGGAAGCATTTACACTGGTAATGATATTCTGTGAATATTCCAGGTTCAGATCCTTTCTCATTATCTGGATTCTCCTTATGATTTCACGTGCATACCCTGCCAGCATCAAATCTTCATCTATTTCCTTATTGACATAAACTGAAATCCCGGTTTTGTCATCGCCGGCAACAGCATATGTATCCAGGGCCTCCTCATGGATTTCCAGGTATTCCTGGGTAAATTCATGCCCTTCATATACTATCTTTCCCTTTGCCTTTAACTCTCCATATAAATTGTTATCTGCAAGGTATTCAGTGAATGCATTTGTGTTGCCCCTCAGAATGGGTGCAACCTTTGCGAAAACAGGTTTAATAGTAACCTTTACAGGTTTTTCTTCAGCCTTTATGAATTTTATTGCTTTGGAATTCAGCTCAGGGGAGATTATATCAAGTATGGCTTTTTCAATATTCATATCGCTGTATATTAAAACCTCACTGACAACCTGCCTTCCCTTTATATTGGATTCCTGCCTGGCCCTCCTGGACAGCTCCATTACGGTTATTGCATATTTGAATTCTTTTTCAAGATCTCCATTTATGTAATAATTATCCTGTTCCGGATATTTTTCTGAATGCACGGAGCTTTCAGGACCCGAGAGTTTCACATACATATATTCGGTATAAAATGGTGCCATGGGGGCAAGCATTTTGATTATGCTTAACAGTGTGTAGTAGAGGGTATCATATGCCTTCCGTTTGCTGTTGTCCAGATCTCCCTCCCAGAATCTCTTTCTTGAAAGCCTCAGATAATAATTTGAAAAGTCGTTGATTAAATCCATCAGATTCCTCAATGCGATATGCATGTCGAATTCATCCAGATTCCTCCTGACATTTTCCATGGTAGAGTTGAGCCGTGAAAGAATCCATTTATCCAGAAGATTATCGGGGGCTTCCAGCTTTTCAAATACATACCCGTCAAGGTTTGCATTCGATGCAAAAAATGAATATACGTTTGATAGTGTCCCGAATACTTTTCTGCTCGTATCATTTATAAGTTTTTTATCTATGGATTTCGAATTCCATGGTGCACCCGTATAGAAAAATAGCCTTGCGGGGTCGGCACCGTACATTGCTATGAAATCACTGGCCGTGATGAAATTCCCCTTGCTCTTGCTCATCTTCTGTCCGTGCTCATCCAGTATGAAACTCATGGACATTACATTCTTATATGCATTCCTGCCGAATAGAAGTGATGCTATTACATGCAATGTATAGAACCAGCCCCTGGTCTGATCGATGGCTTCTGTTATAAAATCAACAGGTATGGTATCCGTATTGAATTTGCGGTTGAATGGGTAATGCATGGCGGCATAGCTTGCACTGCCCGAATCAAACCATGTATCAATAACATATGGCTCCCTGGACATGGGTTCAGAGCAGGTCGGGCATTTGAGTTTTACATTGTCTATAAATGGCCTGTGAAGATCATCCGGGATATAGCCGCCGTACTTTTCTAGATCCTCCCTGCTACCGATGGCGAGGTAATGCCCGTTGCTGCATTTCCATACCGGCAATGGTGTCCCCCAGTAACGGTTTCTGCTCAGTGCCCAGTCCTTAGCATCATCAAGGAAGTTCCCGAATCTTCCGTATTTCAGGTATTCTGGATACCAGTTTACCTTCTCATTGTTTTTCTTGAGAAGTTCTCTTATGGTCGATACTTTTATAAACCAAGCGTCCAGTGGATAATAGAGAAGCTTTGTTGAACACCTATAGCAGTACGGATATGTATGTTTGATTTTCTGGCTTTTGAACAGAAGCTGATTTTTCTTCATATAACCTATTATTTCAGGATTCGCATCCATTACAGACATACCTTTCCATGGCACGCTGGAATCAAATTTCCCTTCGGTATCTACAGGGTTGACCAGTTCTACCCCGTATTTTTTGGCTATGTCAAAATCATCCGCGCCGAAAGCCGGCGCGGCATGCACTATGCCGGTTCCATCCTCTGCGGTGACAAAATCTCCCGTAACGACCTTGAGGGCATTTTTACTTACCTTCAAAAATGGCATGAGCTGGAGATATTCCATGCCCTCAAGTTCAGAACCATGCAGTGTTTGAATTATCTTATAATCCTTGAAGAGCGATGGGACCATATCCGAAAGAACGTAATATTCACTTCCTTCAGAAGCTACCAGAGAGTACTGGAAGTCCTTATTCACCACAAGTAGTTCATTAGATGGAAGTGTCCATGGGGTTGTGGTCCATGCAAGCAGGTATCTGTTTGCGCTTCCCTTCACCATGAATTTTACATAAACTGAGGTGTCATCTGTATTTTTATAACCCTGAGCTACCTCGTGTGAACTTAATGAAGTGCCGCATCTGGGGCAGTATGGGACTATTTTATAATCCTTTACAAGCATCCCCTCGTCGAAGAGCTTTTTCATGGCATACCATTCACTTTCCATGTAATCATTTCTGAGTGTTACATAAGAATTCTTTTCATCTATCCAGTATCCTATCTCGCTGTCTATTCTGTTCCATTCGTCTATATAAGTGAAGACACTGTTGCGGCAATATTCATTGAATTTCTCGATTCCAAAATCTTCTATCTCCTTTTTTGTATTGAACCCGAAATGTTTTTCTGCTTCCAGTTCCACCGGCAAACCGTGGCAGTCCCAGCCCCCGGTCCTTCGCCCTATGTCATAGCCGGACATGTATTTGTATCTCATCACCGTGTCCTTAACCGTTCGAGTCATGAGATGCCCGACGTGTGGCCTGCCGTTTGCTGTGGGTGGACCCTCGAGGAAGGTATACTGCTTGAGACCCCTGTCCCTGTGCAGTATGTTTTCAATTATATTATTATCTTCCCAGTATTTCCTGATTTCTTTTTCAATGTCAATTGATGCCCTGTTTACATCTATATTCTGGTAAAAATTTTCAGTCATTATCCGTTTAGTGATAAAATGTATTTATTATTTTTTATGGACACGTGTAATATAAAACCATAATCAATTTCTATATTTACTGTATGAATAGATAAGATCTATGAGATTCTTCTCCATTTTTTCGTTTATTGTCCCGTCATTTTTCTTTTTTATTATATAGTCCTTGGCGTCTTTTATTCCTTTTTTTGATGTGATAGAATACACACTACCCCTCACAGCACCCCTTACACTGTCGGGAAGCTCCTTGAGTATTGTTCCGAGCATGTAGTTAAACTCGTCTTCCCTACGCATGTCAAGTTTCTTGACAGCCTTTTCACCGTTATTTTCCTTGTAATTTTTATTTACCCTTGTACCATATTTTTTATATCTATAATTGGACATTCAATTTTATAGGTTAAATTTATATTTAATATTTGTTAATTTTTTTAAAGCGCACAATCTTGTAAAAACATTATATATCAGAAAAAAATATAGTTTAAGGTTTGATATTATGAAAATGCCAAAACAAATAAAAACTTACTGTCCATATTGCAAAACTCATACAGTACATGACGTCGAGAGGGTACGTAAAAGAAAAGCCAGTGAATTGAGGGCCGGCCAGAGGAGATTCAGAAGGGTTACCTCCGGATACGGTGGTTTTCCCAGGCCAAGGTATGAAGGCAGGGAAAAACCAACAAAGAGGATTGCCTTGAAACTCAAATGCACGGTATGCAAGAAATCAATAACTCCGCCTACACAGAGAGCGAAGAAATTTGAAATAGTGGAGGCATAAATATGGCAGATGAGTTCAAAAAATTAAAGGAGACTGGAAATAATTTCCTGAAAATTAAATGCAAGAGCTGTGGCAATGAACAGATCGTATACGCAAAGATAGCTTCAGTGGTTGTATGCAACATATGTGGTGCCACGATAGCGAAACCCACCGGTTCTACACTTGCAACCTCCGGTGAGCTGGTTGAAAAGGTAAAATTATAGGTCTATTATGTCCAAGGAAATGCCTGAAGTCGGGGATCTTGTAGTCGTTACGGTAAAGGAAGTCCAGAATTACGGAGCCATTGTGCAGCTGGATGAATACCCAGGAGTGTCAGGTTTTATACATATAGCTGAAGTGGCAACAGGCTGGATAAAGCATATAAAGGATTTTGTCAGGGTAAATCAGCGTACGGTTTGCAAAGTATTGAATGCTGATCCCAACAGAAGGCATGTTGACCTGTCCCTTAAAAGGGTCAATGAACACCAGAAAAGAGAAAAGATAGAAGAATGGAAAAACGACCAGAAATCCTATAAACTGCTGGAAATAGTTGCAAAGGAAGCCAATATAAATGACAATAACAAAATTAAAAATATTGAAGAGTATCTAATATCGGAATATGGAAGTGTTTACGATGCTTTCTTCGATGCTGCATCCAGCAAAGATTTTATGGATGGTAAAGAGGAACCATGGAAAGATGTTTTTATAAAAGTTTCAAAGGAGAATATCTCCATACCCATGGTAAAAATAGGCGGTGAAATAGATATGTATTCACTGGCTCCGAATGGCATAGAACTGGTAAAAAATGCTCTGGACATAGAAAGTAGCGATAATGTAGAGATTACATATGCCGGTTCACCGAAATATAGAATTTCTGTAACAGGTGAGGACTACAAATCTGCCGAGGAAAGGCTGAAGAATATCCTTGAAATTGTTTCTTCCAGGTGCAAGAAAAATAATATGTCTTTTAGTTTTACCAGGGATGAACAATGAAAACATTGATAAGGAAATGCCAGCAGTGTGGCACGTATACCATGAAGGAAATTTGCCCTTCCTGCAGTGGCAAAACTGTTATGGCGATTCCAATGAAATATTCACCGGCAGATAAATTCCAGAAATATAGAATAAAAACCTTAGAGGAGGAGAACAGTGGAAAAAATAATGATTAAAACCTATGAAGAACCTGAATTGAATTCCCCGATATTTGTTGGTGGTCTTCCGGGAATCGGAAATGTGGGAAAAATTACTGCAGATTATTTTATAGACAAATTAAAAATGAAAAAAATGGCGGATATATACTCAGAGTTTCTGCCCCCACAGGTCTTCATTTATGACAACGTAATACATCTGGTACGGGAATCCCTTTACTATAAAAAAACAGGGAAAAATAATGATCTCCTGTTCCTTACCGGGGATTTCCAGGGCACAACACAGGAGGGCCAGTATGAACTTTCATATGCGATACTGGAATTGTTAAAGAAATATGGCGTTTCCAGAATTTATACCCTTGGTGGCTACAGTGTGGGAAAAATAGTAGATAAACCGAGAGTGCTTGGTGCCGTCAGCGATAAAAAACTCATAAAGCCGCTAGAAAAGAACGGTGTTGTGTTTCCTTCTGGGGAACCGAGCGGCGGAATTGTTGGATCTGCAGGCCTTATACTGGGTATGGGAACTGAAATGTTTTCTGTGCCCGGTGCATGTTTCATGGGAGAAACATCCGGTTATTTTGCTGATCCGAAAAGCGCAAGGGCAATAATTATGGTACTGTCAAGAGTTTTAAAGACAAAGATAAACCTGGGCGACATCGATGAAAAGACAAAGCAACTGGACGACATAACAGAAAAGATGCGGCAGGAGGCCCAGAACAAAAATTCCAAAGAAGATCTTGGTTATTTTGGATAAATATATAATATGAAGATTTTTGCAGGGCATATGGAATAAAATTATTCGAATGGAAAATGTATGGGCAATAACTTAGATAGCTATTTCCACAATTAATGTATTCTTTTATTAACATTGAAGGCAAATGAGGTATTAAATCTACTACGTATTCCCTGAAAGACATTTCATGTATATGCTTCAACAGGGAAGATAAGATTTACAGTGATGCCAAACGGTTATTATGACTACAATGATGAGGATGTTTATAGATTATTGAATAGGGATATTAAAAGAAAAACAGTTGTCTATGCAAGGGTATCAACAATAAAACATAAGAATGATTTAAATAATCAGCTCTAACAGTTAAAGCAGTGGTGCTTTATGAATGGTTATACAATAAATGCCATTTATTCAGATATATCATCTAGAATATCCTTTGAGAAAAGAAAAGGATTTTTTGATATGCTCGATGAAATCATAAACTATAAGGTAGAGAAGATTGTAATAACATACAGGGACAGGTTGAGCTGGGCAGGATTTGATTTATTTAAAAATCTCTTTGAAAAGTTCGGTACTGAAATAGTTGTTATATCCGATATAGGAAACCAGAAACTGGATTCAGGGGAAATATTTGATGATATTATATCCATGCTTCATTGTTATTCCATGAAAACCTATTCAGGGAGGAAGAATAATTCAATAGAGATGGGTTATGAAGATAATCAGGACTGAACAAATCTTTATCCGTGGGAATGGTGTAATATCCGGTATGTACCATATATCGAAGAACCTGTTCAACCAAACCAGTTACGTTCTAAGAAACCAGTTTTTCAGGAGAAAAAGATGGCAGGATATAAAGAACTTACAAAATAATTTGCGAAACCATCAGATATAGAGGAAAACAATAATTTTCAGAAATTGCCAGTAAAGACAGTACAGTGGACTATCAAAAAGGTAAAGCAGTCATGGACTTCATTCTTAGGGTCTCTAAGATCGTATAAGAAGAATCCGGAGTTATTCAATGGAGTTCCTAAACCGCCTAAGTATAAGCACAGGAATGGGGAATTCATGCTTATAGGTGGTAAATTAAAGCACCCAGGCTGGGAGGAATCCAAGTGTATTAACTGTGGTGTAATCTACAGCAGGGATAAATTAGCATCATTATCTATCTCTGTTCGTGTATTATACCTGTGCGGCACCCCGTTTGCCGTGAGTAGCAGTGCCTTCTGGCATTCTATGAAGAATGATTTCCTGTACCATACAGATCATGTAATCATTGAGAATGATCAGCGACTGCAAGAAAGAAATGCATAGCAATGCATAAGATTTCAGGAACGGATGTTATGCATAAAAATACATGCAGACTTAAATGCATCATACAATATAATGAAAAAGGCAATCCCCGAAGCGTTTGTGAACGGGCTCTAGGGTATCGGGTTATATCCTGGAAGTTTAAGCATCAATGAGATGATAACTTCCAAAGGTGGCTGTTTAACATGGTTAACAGAAATCATAACCTCAAATATTTATATATTGAGTGTATTACAATAGTGATGAAGGCCGAAGTTTTTAAGCCAGGCAATATCAAAAAACTCAAAAAAGATTTTAATGGCATAGACGATTATGAAAAACCTGTATATGCCATGGTGATAAGCCTATTTGATGCTTTTCCGGACAGGATGTCGGCAATAAAGGTTTACAGGGATAGTGATATAGACTTAAAAATAAGGATGGGAAACAAGGATTACAGGTACATAAAAATTCTGAGCTCCAGTGATGGGATGTTTGAGATCATGAAACTCCCACTGGAGGAAAGAAAAATAGGAAAAGCCAGCCTTTATGAGATGATTCAGCGGGACATGTATGCAGGAAATCAGCTATCCCGGGAAACAAGGAATGAAATATTGAAATACATAGATTTCAACAGAAACAGAAAAAAGCTTCTCTATATACTCAATGACAGAGAAAATGACAGCTATTATATAATGAAGGAAACAACTATCAAGGACATAGTTCTGCACGATATAGAGTACATGTATGCCAAGGACAGCTCGTATAAGGTTTACAATGGCACAGTGCCGGTTAAATTTGTAAAGGATTACTGGACCGGATACCTGAAACGCAGAAAAAAGACGGAGGGGGATGTCTGGAAATCATTGATTACCGGATAATATAGTTCCACTTTAACCATTGCTTGAACATTATAAAAACCGTTACAGGAGTTAATTCTGCACCCCAAAAATTATTAAATATATTGATTATACGCTATAATGGATTACGATGTGGATGTTGCAATAGTGGGAGGTGGCCTTGCCGGAATTTCGGCTGCGATTACAGCTGCCAATAAAGGCCTTTCTGCCATAGTCCTGGAACGTGGTGAGCGTTCAGGATCTAAAAATGTTTCCGGTGGAAGAATGTATATACATTCCCTGAAGAAACTTCTGGGACCAAGATTCAAGGATGCCCCACTGGAGCTTCCAATAAAAAAAGAGACTTTTGAAATTTATACTGGAGAGAAGAAGATAAGTTTTTCATTTGAAAATAAGGATACAGAAAACAGTTATTCAATTTTGAGATCGAAGTTCGACACATGGTTTGCATCTGAAGCTGAAAACCTCGGTATACCTGTCTCATATTCCACACTGGTCAGCGGCATTGATCGTGAGGATGGTGGCCTGGTTTTGAGAAGCGACAGGGGAGACATAAGAACTCCACTGGTAATAGAAAGCGATGGTGCAGCTGCTTTCACCTCCAGATACCTGGGACTGGTAAAGGAAAAGAAATTTCCAATGCAGCCCGTTGCAAAAATTGAAAATAATCCGGATTTCATGCCCAGGCAGTTCATGGTCGGTGTCAAGGAGATTATAGATAATAAAACTGAAAATGACTATGGGGAAGCAAGGACAATTCTGGGTCTTTCAAATGGTGTCAAGGGTGGTGGATTTTCCTATACAAACAGGGAGACCACTTCCATAGGCCTCACACTGAAGCTGGATTCCCTGGAAAAACATAAGGAGAAGGCATTCGAGATCATCGAAGATTTCAGGGAAAAGCTGGGAATAGACGGCAAGCTGCTTGAATATTCTGCACACCTGATACCTTTTTACAGATATGACAGCCTTCCTCCGAGATATGCCGAGAATCTACTGGTTACAGGTGACGCGGCTGGATTCTTGATTAATGATGGGTTCACCATCCGTGGCATGGACAATGCTATAGAATCTGGCAGGCTTGCGGGAGAGGCTGCAAAGAAGATATTCGACTCTGGAGATTTCAGGGATACATTTGCATATGAACAGCTCCTGGAGGACAGTTTTATATTGAAAGATATGAAGGCAGCTTCTAGAATATCAACACTGTTCGGCAATGAGCGTACATTTGACGCATATCCACAGATGATGGCGGGAATAATGGAAAGAATGTTTTCTGTTAGTGACAACCCGAGAGAGAACATAAAGGATGTTATGCGTGATGAGGTCAAAAAGACTGGAATAGGATATTATACCCTTATAGAAGATATGTTGAAGGTGATATGATGGAACTGATAAAAAGACTGGGATTAAATAAGAATGAGGTTGGCAATACCAGCCATATAAGTGTAAATACAGATATATGCAAAACCTGTGTGGACAAACCATGTATAAATGTATGCCCGGCTGGCACATATGAGGAGGATAAGGAAAATGGCATAACGGTGCACTATGAAAGATGCCTTGAATGCGGTGCGGCACTATTCGCATGCCCCTTCGGTGCACTGGAATTCAAGTATCCTGAGAAGGGTGTAAGCTATATCTACGGATAGAACATTAATAATCCTTTTCACGGCCTTTAATTATTTCTTTTTTACAGCTGCATGAGGAAAAATCACAGGATTTTATTGTAAATTCCGGGCAGAGATCAAGTTTATCCGGATTTTCTGTTTCCACTGCCTCCTTAATGTCCGAAATGGTGTGGTTGCATATGCCTATAATTTTATCTATATCAAAATAAATATCACGGGCAACAACGGCGTTGGCCAGCCTGGGATATACTGTTATTAAAATTCCCTCCTTTCTGTTTCTTCTTGCGCACATTATGGCCAGTTCAGAATAGTACGTATCCGGCAATCTGTTCGGATACATTGAATTGTTGATTTTGAGCAGGTATGGAACTATGGAATTTTCATCGTAAATATTTTTAATTATATACTTGTCATCCCCGTAAAGCGGAAGCATGGAAACCTTATTTATCTCCGATATTTCACTTCCACTGGCACTTAGCACTGAACCGTTTATGGAATCTATCACGAAAAATTTAATGTTGTTTTTTTCATAATATGATGATGGTATGGATGCTCCCGTATCTGAATTCCTTGAATCCCCCGTAATTTTGTGGTAATACTTTCTCGGGTATATTAGATCATAAAATCTCATGTCAAAATTTGTTGCGTTCCCTGCATAGATCGATGAAAGCAGTGATTCCATTTCATTATCCTCAGCAACGCTGGCAACGTTTCTCATCCATGATGATTCCCCCGGACGCAGGGAATGGCACATGCACACACCTGCCTCTGAGAACTGGCACCCGTATCCGAAATATGAGCACCGGGGGAAATCACTTATGTCCCCGTTTTCAATACCGCGTTTTATCAGGGAAAACCTGAATACCATTTCATTCTCTATTGCAGCCGGGTCCTTGATTGATACACGGTAAACATGGAATCTGCCTTCAGTAAAAAATACAAGGAAGTTATCCCGGGTAAAATTTCTGTTCATGGCTGCATAAAATAAAAGCTGTTCAAGATCAGACCGGTAAACAGTATATATATTTTCGAGATTTATCCTGTCCACATTTTTAGTTTTGAATTCCACTATAGAATCATAAATCATGAAATCCGCACGCCCAACAACATTCAAACCCATGTGTGTTGCAGTGAGGATTACCTCCGAACCTGAAAAACCAGGTATTTTTTCAAACCATTGCCTGGCAAGAAAATGCACTTCCTCACCGTACTTCATTCTTGAATTTACGCTTTCAGGCATGGCAATATCGGGATATTTTCTTGAAAAATATGAATGCACTGGATTTATCAGATCCGTCACATATAGATAATCTGGAACAATGAAGCTCTTTATTTTTATGCGATCTTCCAGTATTCTGGAGATATAGGTATTGTCTTCCTCATTTATTATGGAAGATTTTATTGCCTGTAAAAATGACATGTTAATATATTGAAACCTGCTTAAATAAATTTTGTCATGCCTATGCGATGGAGAATTTCTCTCCGTGCTTTTTCAGCATTTTAAGACGGGTTATATCCTCCAGTACTTCCCCTATATTGACGTCCTCCACGTTCAAGTTGTAATTTTCACGCAATTTTTCCTTTAAGGTGTTTACATCAACCGGAGTATCCATAAATTTCTTTGAAAGATTGTATGTATCCTCATAGACGTTCCATGGAAAGACGAACCATGCCCATTCTTCCTTGGAAAGCCCCTTGCCGTAATAATCAGGAGTGTAACTGGACCCATTAACATAAAGCATTGAAGTAGTTTTCAATTCAGCTGGATTCAGGGATTTTATGTAATTATAGGAAAGCCTCATGCTCTCTCCTGTATCGGTAATATCATCTACTATCAAAACTTTCTTTCCGGATACGTCATAGTTCAATTTTTCCTTGAGAACAGCTTTTCCATCCATGGTTGCGGTTACTCCCCAGTGTTCTGTCTTTATTGAAAGGAGGTCCTTCTTGAACAGGTAATCGGCCACCATCCTCGCAGGGACCAGTCCACCACGGGCGATTCCAACTATAATATCTGGATTATAGTCATCCGCAATTATCATTTTCATTATTCCCTTCGTCCAATCTTCTATGTCCTTCCATGAAACATATGTAGCTTTGAATTCCATTATTATCTATGGATAAGTGGGTATTGTTATTTTAATGTTCTTTATGCATATTATTCAGCCTCTGCCGATGCCTCCTTTGTACTCCTTGTCCTTCCTGCAAGGATTGTTGGTGATAGGATGAAAGCCACGAGAACTATAGCAATAGCTGGTATTATGCCATAAATAGATCTGGTTATGGTGACAAAATAACCGCTGAGCACCACTGGTATGATTGCCACACCGACATTTGTGGCAACACTGTACATGGATGTTGCAAAACCTGCTCTTGCCGGGTCATCAACATAGTTTATTATGGAATTCAGGGCCAGTACCCAGAAAGCGTTGCCGAAGAATCCGAATATAAAGAACGATGCTGTTATCAGGCCGGCAATGCTTGTATAAACCAGTGAGTATAACAGGACAGCAGCAAATACAAAAGAGATTAGCCCGGTCAATACCGTGCCTGACCTGATCATGCGGTAACGCTCGAAGATGAATGGCAGTATGAGGGCTCCAAGTGCGGAGCCAAGAAACTCAACACCACCCATAACACCGGATAATTTAAGCAGGAATGTCCCTGTAAAATGGAATCCCAGTGCCGTGGCTGCTATATCACCGAATAATATGGATATTGAAGCCATGGACAGCCCGATATACCAGTTCTTTACCA
>JAKAAA010000027.1 GCA_021797295.1 Thermoplasmata archaeon | reverse complement strand
ATACAGAGAGTCGTAGATGCCATGAAGGCAAGGGGACTCTTAAATTAATTTTTTGTATTTATTTTTTTAAAAAGAATCTTTATAATATACCTATCTATGTCATAATCATATGACAAGAATGAATATTTCTGTGAAAAACCTGAAAGACGTAGTAGAGATGCTGAATACGGTGGTTACCGAATCAAAGTTCAAGATAGCACAGAGCGGCATATCTGTCAATGCTGTGGATCCTGCGCATGTGGCCATGGTTTCCCTTGAAATTCCTAAGAATGTTTTTACCGAATACGATGTGGAGGCGGAGGAAGAAATATCACTTGATCTTGAAAAGGTAAAGAGTATTTTGAAACTAGCGTCCAGCAACGATTCTATGGTAATTGTAAAGGACAGAGAGAAATTGAAATTTGAAATTGGGAATATAATAAAGAGCATATCCTTGCTTGACAATAATCAAATTACAACCCCCAGGGTTCCCCAGATAGTTGCAGAGGATTATGTTGTGATGAGCAAGGGCGAATTTGAGAAGGGTCTGAGGGCTGCAGAGGATGTTTCTGATGCAATCAGGCTTACAATGACAGCCGAAAACTTTTCGGCCAGATCAATGTCCGATTCTGATGAGAGTGAAATGATACTTCAAAAAGATATGTTAAAGGAAATACAGTGCCATGAAACCATAAAATCCTCATATCCACTGGAATACCTCCTGAAATTCATGAGATCAATATCTCCCAATGAAGACATAAAACTATCATTCAAAAGCGATTATCCGCTTACCATTGAATTTAATCTTGGTGCAGATTCTCCGGAAAGAATAAAGGGAAGATTTCTTCTGGCACCCAGAATGGAATCATGAGCGGGCACGAGGGGATTTGGACCCCTGATTTACAGCTTAGGAGGCTGTTGCCCTATCCATGCTAGGCCACGTGCCCATTTCATAGGTAATCAAACAAAAGCATTTAATTTTTTTTAATTAAAAATCAAAGATATATTAATAAAAATCTATAGGGAATTGATTTCTCTTATCATTTTAACGCAACTCTCCATGGCATCTTTTGCCATATCGATTCTCGCCTCTGCCTGCAGTCTGGACTCACCTGATCCTGAAATCCCAAGGGCTACAGGTTTTTCATACTCAAGAGACAAGTCCGTTATCTTTCTGGCGGCGTTGTCCATAATAACCCTGTGATGATCCGTTTCGCCCCTGATCACAGCTCCTAGGGTAACAACACCATCTACATTGTCCATTTTGAGCAACTTTTTTATGGCCAGTGGCATATCAAATGTGCCCGGTACCCTGAAAACCTTGCTAACCTCAACGCCCAGGAATTTTGCATGTTCTACTGCTCTTTCCATCATCATCTCTGTTATATCGTAGTTAAACTCCGCTACCACTATTCCAACTTTTATTTTTTCCATAATATCACCTAATGTCTGTGCGAACCAGTACCCCCATCCGAAGCAGGTCCCTTATCCTCAAAGCCCTGTCTCAACCCCATTCCAGCATTCCCGGTTAACTTATTCCTGTCAAAGAGGAGGTTATATGCATTCAATGCATGTTCCCTGGCTCTTCTATCACATAGCCATGCAAGTTTTTCATCATCCCGTGCCTCATCCTCATGAACAAAAACTTCTATTATGTGCAATTTTTCCTGTAGCTGAACCTCCATTATGCCGGTGGAGGCAATCTGGGCGGACATTTTATCAACGGGCATGGGTCCCGGCATGCCAAAAGCCATTACTATGTTGCACCCGTAATCCTCAAAAAGAATTTTGCAGGCTACAGGGATATCCTTTATACCGGGTACAGTGTACCTTTCTATCAGAAATCCTGTACCGTAGGCATACAGCTCATCTATTGCAGATCTGGCCATATCATACCTGGCAAAGGTTGTATCTACTATTCCTATTTTTTTCAATGATTTTCACTCCATGCACTAATTATTTCCTCTCCTGTGACAAAACCATATCCATGTTTTTCAGCATAATCTTTTGTTTTATCCCTAGCCATGGATTTTCCATTGTCATCCAGCATTTCAACTATTGTTGCAGATGGAACCAAATCTGCCTGTTCAACCAGGTATGTGCTAAGTTCTGTATGCCCCCTTCTCCTGGAGAAATAACCATTTCTTGCTATTAAAAGGTGTATATGCCCGGGAGTTCTGAAAATGGAACCGAAATTTTCCGGAGTCATCTCATGCTTTTCAATGCCATCGATGAAATCTGCAAAATGCCTTACAGTTAAAGATCTATCATTATCAGATATTCCTGTGAATGTATCCCTGGAATTTATAGTAATGGAAAATGTACTGTCCTTATCATATTTCATGTCATCTGCATTCAATATGGATTTGTCCATATCTAGGCATTTCCTGAAAAGATCCTCAATATACGGCAATCCCAGTTTTTCAGCATCATTCTGTTTAACCGTTGTGCATATAAGGCCTCCGCCTTCCCGCCTCATTATACGTATGAAATCCGGTGTTATAAACTGGGACGGTATTACGATGTCTGTCTCACCTTCACGGCTGTCAGCATCGAATATTAGCACCGGAATTCCATTTTTTAACGCTTTTATTGCATCCTGATACACACAGGATAATTGCCACAATATATATAATATTTTAGTATCTACTTAAAATTATGTAAAATAGATGATTTAAAATAATGTTTTTTTGTCACTATCTGATACTCATTGAGAAGCTGATTTTTGAAAAATATGTAGGCTTCATTTAAATTTATTCCGTTTTTCCGCAGTAATTCCCTTGGATTATCAATTGCAAATTTAAGTATATCCGCTGGGCTAATGTAAGTGCTGAAACGTTGATACCTGTAAAGGAAATCCATCTCGTTGAATATATCCGGTTCGGTTATGAATACATTATCGGTGCCTATCATGAGGTCAATTCCTGATCTTATAAATTTTCCGTAGTCCGGTCTTTTTCCATAAAATATGTTTGATCGTGGTGTTATTGCAACAGGAATCCTCTTTTTACTTACCAAATCAAGGTCACTTCTATCTGCCTCTATGCCGTGAACCAGAAATGATGGCTTCAGGTCAAGAACCAGGTTAATATCCTCCCTTTTATTCTCACTGAAATGCAGGGCAAATATCCTTTCATTTTTTCTGGTTTCTATAGATGCCTTCATAGCCGTTTCATAATCTATATCAGAAATGGAGCTCAGTGCAATCCCATGGGAGGAATCCAGAATGGCTTCAATAGAATCATTGCCGTGAGGTCTTCCCAGAACAACCGGATGCATACAACCGGTCTTTGCTCTGCGCATAAGTTCAACACCCTTTAAACCACCTTCTCTGAAATCCAGATATGATAACGTTCCACTTTCCCACATAAATTTGCTGGCATGCGTAATTCCATCAATGATAGAACTGGCTCTGGCGTGTTCAAGCATTCTGTGTTTAAGTCCTCCCGGTCCAACTATGTCTGGCAGTGTGCCGGAAGGCTCATCATTTATAAAAGAATCACCCACATGGGTATGGGCATTAACGGGCATGGGTATCAGAGTACCATAAAGCCCATCATCTGCAATACCATTTTCAAAGTGGGGTGTACCGGAAAAATCCATGGTTCCGTGCCTTAATTTTCCATTGAAGTATATATTTCCACTGACTTTCATGACCACATCTCCATCACAGCATTATAGCATAGTTGATTTTTCAGTATTATTAACATTTATAAATACTTATTTTTTAGTAGTATCTCAAAATTGTTATATTAAAACAATATTAACCTTTATGTTTCCCAAGATAACAATAAATGTTGCCATGTCCCTGAATGGTAAAATATCCTCAGGGAATGGCCGTTACGGTATATCAGATGCAGCTGATATGGAGCGGGTAATTTCCCTCAGAAAATCAGTTGATGCTGTACTTATCGGTGCCAATACGGTGATTGTGGACAATCCAGTGCTCCATTATTCCAAAAGCAGGGTAGTTCTGGATGGGGAATTCCGGCTATCCGGAAAGTATAAAATATTTGACGGTAGTGCAAGAACTTACATAGTAACTACAAAAAACAAACACATAGAAAATGCCCTGACCGTTCTTGTAAGTAGCACTGAAATAAAGGATATAATGGAAAAACTATACTCTCTGGGTATAAAATCTATACTCGTTGAGGGAGGTGTCCAGGTTATAAATGAATTTCTGGAGGCTAATCTATTTGATAGGTTCTTTGTATATATGAATCCCGGGATCATCCTATCGGGCAAATCGCTTTTCCAACCTGCTGATAGAGGAATAGAATACAGTATGGAACAATCCGGCAGAGGAATTCTTTTAAGCATCAAAAGTATACACCAGTGATCACAATGGAAAGCAACGGGTTTTTAAGGTTAAAATGGGCAAGGGATCACATGCCTGTTTCAGCGAATATAAGGGAACGTTTTCTGAAGGAAAAACCATTTAATGGCATAAAGATAGCCATGGCATTGCATGTGGAGGCAAAGACAGGAATATTTGCGCTTCTACTTTCTGAAGGGGGTGCAGAGGTAAGGCTTGCATCATGCAATCCTCTCAGTTCCGATGACAGTGTTGTTGATTCCCTGAAGAAGGATTATAATTATATGGTATATGCAAGAAAGGGAGAAACAGAAAAAGAATATTATGACAATATCAAAAAAACAGTTGAAGTTGCGCCGGATATTATAATAGATGATGGCGGAGACCTTACAAACCTTGTTGCGTCAGATCCGGAACTTGTAAAGAAGGTAATAGGCGGTAATGAGGAAACAACAACAGGTGTTGTAAGACTCAAGGCCATGGAAAAGGCCGGCGCCCTGAAATTTCCAATGTTCGATGTGAATGATGCACAGATGAAGCACTTCTTCGATAACAGATACGGTTCCGGCCAGAGTGCACTGGACGGGTTCATGAATGCAACAAATATACTCATAGCTGGGAAAAATGCCCTTGTTGCAGGTTACGGCTACGTTGGAAAGGGGGTAGCCATGAGGTTGAAGGGCATGGGTGCACGTGTAACTGTTACGGAAGTGGATCCGGTCAAGGCCATAGAGGCAGTCATGGATGGATTCAACGTTGACCGCATGAATAATGCTATTAGAGAAGCAGATCTGCTATTTACGGCTACTGGAATGAAAAATGTGGTGAGCTATGATGACATGCTTGTGGCCAAAAAGGGAATAATACTGGGAAATGTCGGACATTTCAACAATGAAATAGACTACGCTTCTCTAGAAAAAAGAAATACCGGAAAGGTGCAGGTAAGAAATCTGGTAACAGAATACAGGCTTGAAAACGGCAATACCGTGGATTTAATATCAGATGGAAGACTTTTAAACCTGGCTGCCGGACAGGGACATCCAGTGGAAATTATGGACCTCAGTTTTGCATTGCAGGCACTGACTGCCGAGTATATTGTCAAGCACAGAAAGGATTTATCCAATAAGGTTTATCCTGTCCCCGATGAGATAGATTATGAGGTTGCAAAAATAGCGCTTGAATCCATGAACTTTAAAATTGATAGCTATACAGAGGATCAGATCAAATACCTCGAAAGCTACCAGGAAGGAACATAGATTTTTATATAATTTTCATATTTATAAAGATGAAAATAACTGCCGTGAACATTAAAGGTGAAAGGCATCTTGCAGTGTACAATAAGGGAAAACTGGCGCTTCTGGATGATTATGGAATAAAAACAGGGCAAATTTCATTACTTTCAGATAATGATTTCAAAAAAATTGAGGATATTAATGATTTCATGGATTATGATTTTTCATACGACTCAATTATCCATGAGAATTCAACACTGATGTGCATAGGGCTCAATTATAAAAGCCATGTATCGGAACACCAGGGTGGCAAGGTTCCTGAAACACCGGTAGTTTTTACGAAATCAAATAATACATTTACAGGAAATGGAGCAAAAGTAGAAACCGGGCAGGATATGAAAGTTGATTATGAGGGAGAATTATGTGTAATGATCGGAAAGACGGCAAGGAATATCCCTGAAAAGAATGCTTTAAACTATGTTCTCGGATATTTTATAGGAAATGATGTAAGCTCAAGAGCTCTTCAATACAGAACCACTCAATTTTATATGGGAAAAAGTCTTGATAAGTTTTATCCACACGGGCCTTATATATCCATAGGCGAGATAGAAAATCCTCAGAATCTCGAAATTCAGACCCGGGTAAATGGTGAGATCAGGCAAAATTCATCAACAAAACATATGATATTTCCAGTCAGTACACTGATCAGTTACATTTCAAAATATATTACCCTGAGGCCTGGAGACTGTATTTCAACCGGCACTCCTTCTGGAGTTATTATGGGTATGCCAGAAGAAAAACAAAAATGGCTTGGAAACGGGGACATGGTGGATGTAACAATAGATTCTCTGGGAACATTATCCACATATTTTATCTGAAATGCAGTACACTCTTATATTGAAGCCGCCGGAAAAAATTAGAAACCGGATTACACGCATTAAAAGGAATTTAGAGGCCAGATACGGTTATACAGGTTCATTGAGCTGCAAGGGTGTTCATATAACCATGATGTACCTGAAAAATCCTGAATCTCTGGATATTAACTCTGTGAAAAGAATCTGTGGAGCTATTTATCCGTTTTACTTTGCAATAGATGGTACAGGTTATTTCGAAAGAGAAAAAGGCGGTAAAAAATCATATATTGTATTTCTCAGGGTTATTCCCTCATTGGAAATGGTCAAATTTCACTCTATGCTTATGCACTCACTGGAGCTAAATTCCATGGATACGGAAATGTTTCTTCCGCATATTACCCTGATCAGAAAGAATGTGGATGAATATAACTTGAATGAAATTATGAGATTTATCAGTAATTTAAATGTTTCCGGCAGCTTCCAGGCAAAATACCTTATAGTCGGAAAAAGAAAAAAGCAGAATACACACTGGCATTTTGAACATTTAAATTTCAGTAAAATTTAAAAGCATTTTATAATAACAATATATGAAAAATATTATTCTTTTAATTATGGATGGCCTTGGAGACCGGCCAAATCCGGAACTGGAGAATAAGACTGCCCTTCAGGCCGCTGCACGGCCAAACCTTAACAGGCTTGCATCCAGTGGAACCACCGGTTTGATGTCTCCAGTATCATTTGGAATAAGGGCGGGATCCGATACATCCCATCTTTCTATACTCGGTTATGATCCCTTAAAATATTATACGGGAAGGGGGCCTTTCGAAGCACTTGGTCTGGGAATTGAATTGAAATCCGGTGATATAGCATTCCGGGCAAACTATGCCACAGTAAAAAATGGTAAAATTATAGATCGCCGTGCAGGTCGTGTAAAGGATACAGATAGTCTTTCATCTGATCTGGAAACAGAAATAGATGGAGTAAAATTTATCGTTAAATCAGGAGTTGAACACAGGGCAGCGGTTGTAATGAGAGGTAAAAATCTTTCTGATAAAATCACAGAAACAGATCCACATTCAGTGAATTCTCCACCAGAATTTGCCAGAGCACTTGACCATGATGCACAGTTCACTGCGGATGTTATTAATAAATTTCTTACCAGATCCAGGAAAATACTTGAAAACCATGAATTTAACAGGAAACTAATCTCTCTCGGAAAGCTACCTGCCAATGAAATTATGCTGAGAGGGGCAGGAAAAATACCGGATATTCCGTCTTTCAAGGAAAAATATGGTATGAATGCTGCGTGCATATCAGGAACACCCCTAATCCGAGGAATAGCAGGCCTAGCCGGTTTTACAAATATTGGGGTTGAAGGGATGAATGGGAGGGTGGACACAAACTATAAAAATATAATTTCTGCCGCTGTTAGAGCACTTGATAAATACGATTTTATCCTGATAAACATAAAAGGTACAGATATCGCAGGCCATGATAGAAAACCGGAACTGAAAAAATATGTCATAGAACAGGTCGATTCAGTTATAGGACCATTACTGGAAAGGCTGGATAACACACTTATAGTTGTCACCGGCGACCATAGCACTCCCTGTTCATATGGTGACCATACAGGTGACCCGGTTCCAGTGATGTTTGCAACAAACGGTATAATAAACGATAATGTCAGATGCTTCGATGAACTCAGCGTATCTACTGGATACTATAAAATTACCAGCAATGATATCATGCCTATTATAATGTCATATTCTGACAGGGCAGAAAAATACGGTGCATGATCAGTTCATTTTAACTATTCCTTCAGGTTTATTTATATCACATACAAGAAGTTCACGACTCAGATACGATTCGGGAAAAACTGATCTGGCATCCTCTAACAGTACTTCCAGATCATTATATCTTGAACTGTAATGAAATAAAAATAATTTTTTTACCAGCGCCTTACGTGCAATTTCAGCAGCCTGCCTGGAAGATGTGTGCCCGTATTCATTAACTATGGGCTCCATGGAGGAATCCATAGTAGTATCATGTATGAGTACATCAGCATTTCTGGCAAAATCGGGCATGGAAATGACTGGCCTTGTATCACCGGTATAAACAATTTTCCTGCCCTGTTTTATACCCTCTGCCACATCCTTTAATTTGTATTTTTTACCGTTTATTTTTACACTTCCTTCCTTTCTCAATTCCTCCAGGCGGTAAACCGGAAAGCCAATGCTATCGACCTTCTTCCTATCTATTTTAACAAGGTCTTTTTCCTCCAGTGAGTATGTTATTGATGGTACCGTGTGGTCATTTGCAAGACTTTTTATGAAGAATTTGCCGAAGTCAAATGCCATTCCCGGGATAACAGTATAGACATTTATATTGTAGGTTATTCTTCCATATCCTAGATTCATAGCGTTTCTGATAAATTCAGATGCACCTGATGGTCCAAATATATTCAAATCTTCTGTACGTCCCAGAAATGCCATGGAATTGAGGAGCCCCGGCAGGCCAAGGAAATGATCTGCGTGAAAATGGGATATGAATATATTTTTCAGTGACATAAAGGAAACTCCACTTTTCATGAACTGTTTCTGTGTACCCTCCCCGCAGTCAAACAGGTTTAATATATCATCTACCTGAACAGCCACTGCTGGTAAAGATCTTCCTGGTTTTGGCATCGATCCTCCAGTTCCGAGAAAGGTGATTCTAATATTGGAAGCCATATATGTGTATTACCCCGTAATATATTATTTTTGATAAATTAATTATATGCCCTTGTTATATATTATTATGATAAATCAGGAAATAGAAATAGGGAATAAGAAATATAAATATATCAATGAAAAACTCGGTAAAAAGGCACCGATGATTATTGTAAAGGGAGAAATCGGTTATATTATGTGTGGTTATCTGAATATAGATGCAGCCAACTCCCTGGGAGATGTTGCAGTACGTGTAACCGGGGTAAACGATATAAATGACGTCCTCAACAGCCATGTAAATTCATGCACGGATAATGCATCAAAACTCGGAATTAAACCTGGAGATAAAATAATGGATATTATAGACAAACTTTAGAAATATGGTAAACCGGTAATCTTATATACTGGATTACAATATATATCTATGGCAAAAGAAAATAATGAAAATGAAAGCACAGAAGAAGACGAGCAGATAGTAAGAAAAACAATATCCATTAAGGGTGTAAGTGCAGACCTTTATAAGAGAATCCAGAAAATTTCAAACGATACAGGTAAAACCATAGGACAGGTTACAGATGAGGCTTACAGGTCATTTATGGGTACTGTTGAAAATGCAAAGCGCTTATCCAACGATTTTGTTAAGGGTATGAAAGAAGGGTCATCTCAGTACATAGAAAATATAAAAGAGCTCGAAATAACCGGTGATGACCTGAAGGAAATCGATAGAAAAATCATCTTTAAGGATATAGATACACTTACATTCCAGAATATAGATAATGAAATATTTGATAAATACGTCAATGCAATAATAATGGTGAAAACAGTAAATATACCAAAAACTGTCAGTAAAGCAAAAGTGCTCTTGAAAGGAAGTTTTATAGATAAAATAGTCCAGTAATTATTTATAAATTTTTTTCTCTATAGAAAAATGCACTTTCCACGTCAGTAATTGCAGTATCGTATTCATCTTTTTTATTTTCAATATAATTATATATTTCTTCATGTAATGGAATCCAGTATTTTTCTACATAATCATAATTTACTGATTCAAGAAATTTATTTTTTACCTTAAATATACTATCTGTAATTTCAGAATTTACTGTTTCAGGATTTTTCCAGTATCCCGTTAGATACGAGTCAATAACAGTGTCTATGATATCAGTAATATTCTTCTTAGTTATATCCTCAGCATTTTCTGTTTTAAATTTGAACTGAGTACGAAGTGCGTCATATTTTTTGTAATTTATTGCAGGAAAGTTAACTGTGAATTTTTTCATTAATAGTTGGATTTCCCTATAGTATTCTGGATTTTTAATGAAATTTCCTTCCGATGTGTAAGTAATTATTAGACTTTTAGAATTCAGCTCCGTGATATAGTTGATAAAATCCTCATATGAATATCCTACTGTATTTTCATGCAATTCCCCGATAGTTGAAATTATAAGCATAGAATGTTATGCTATGATAGGATTTAAAATTAATTTAGTAGTGTTAACGCCACCTTTTTCATTATTTCCTTAAAACCTTAAAATTATATCATAAATGTGAAAGATAAGTATTTATACATTTAATGATTGTTTAATTGATTAAAATGTCATTGTTAGGTGAAAAGACAGAAGCAGGTCTTAAAGATCTCTTGAGAGCCAATGCGGAAGATCACATGAGACTGAATGCAGCAGCAAGCTATTTCGAGAAAATGGGTGATTCCAGAACAGCAAAGGACCTGAGAGACAAGGCCAATGTTGAACTGGGCCATTTCAATGCAATATTTTCAACTCTGATAAAATATGAGGGAATAGATGGTCTTGTAAACGATATGGCAAGGGAAGAAACAGAACAGCACGTTTCTGAGTATACAAACGTAGCCAATGCTGCAAAAGCAGAAGGTCACGATGACATAGAAGCCATGTTATGTGCATTTTCCGAGCAGGAGAAGGGCATAGCTGAAACTCTGAACAGAACAAAAAAGGCTTTCTAAATTAATTTTTAAATATTTTTAAAAATCAGAATTTTCTATTAATTATATGAACAGGTTTCCCTGAACTATTAAGTTTTTTAATGAATTCCCTTGTACTATCATTTACAGAATCCCCGGGATTTTCCAGATCAAAATATGCAGCATCCAGTGCATCGGAACCTGGCTTTACATTTTCACTTAAGGGATTACACACATAATCCATTATGATATAATGAAAATTCAATGAAATAAATTCAGATATACCTGCTAATGCTCCCACCTCAATATCCAGTGAAAGTTCCTCTTTCATTTCCCGTTTCAGGCCTTCTTCAATCGTTTCATTCAGTTCAAGTTTTCCCCCGGGTATAGCCCATTTATTCCTGTCAGGCTCATCACGTCTCATTACTAGAAGTATTTTTTTCTCTTTTATAATAATCCCACCAACTGCTACTCTTGGATATCTAACCATTATCAAATATATCGTTAATTTATTTATAAGTTCCACGGTTTTAGTTATTTATTTTTAATGTTCTCTTTACAAATCAATATATCAGAAAGAAAACCACTGAGTTTATGATGCGGATGAATTTCTGGCTATCAGGGGAGAATGCTTATAAATATTCATTCCATACTAATGATATACATGGAATATAAGACCGCATATAGATTCAGAATATATCCAAATAAAAATCAGATAAAGACCATAGATGACATTCTGTATTTATCCCACATATTATACAATGCCATGTTAGAGCAGAGAAAGATGGCATATGAATTGAATAGGGATTTTTATGAAAACCTAAAGGTAAACTATAACACCCAATCTGTTGAGCTATCAAAGCTTAAGGAGGAGTTTCCTGAATATAAAAATATATATTCACAGGTACTTATGAATGTAGCAGACAGATTGGATAAGTCCTATAACAACTTTTTTGACAGGATAAGGGAGAAGAAGGGAAAGAAAATAAAGGCAGGATTTCCCAGATTCAAATCCAGGGAACAGTACCGTTCAATAACATATATACAGTTCGGCTTTAAGATGCTGGATAATACCCATGTATTCTTTTCCAAAATAGGAAAAATAAGGATGTTCCAGCATAGAGAAATAAGGGGAAAATAAAGCAGGCAACAGTAAAGAAAGATAAGGCAAACCGCTACTATGTAACATTCATCGTGGAAGAGGATCATGAAAGCAGGAATTATTCTGAACTGCTGGATAACTCTGTAGGAATAGATGTCGGCCTTCTTAAACTAATAGCTACTACTGACAACACTCCGGTAGAGCCGCCTAAATACTTAAGGAAATCAGAGAAGAAATTAAAAAGAGCACAGAGAAGCTTATCAAGGAAAGAAAAAGGCAGTAAGAACAGAAGGGAAATGAGGGTAAGGGTTGCAGGCATGCATATTCATATATCCAACCAGAGAAATGATTTCTCACAGAAGCTATCAAGAACTTTAGTAAACAATCACAACTTCATAGCATATGAGGATCTTAACATAGCTAATATGCTCAAGAACCATAAGATGGCTAAAAGCATAGCAGATGCATCCTGGGGTGAACTTATTATAAACACAATGTACAAGGCTGAGAGGGCCGGTAGATACTG
>JAKAAA010000105.1 GCA_021797295.1 Thermoplasmata archaeon | reverse complement strand
CTGTGGAGGAGTTGAGAGGATGATTTATGAAATTCTTATACTGGCAATACCGCTTATATCTATGGCTTACTTTAAAAAGATAAAGGAGGCAAGCATAATAGGTGCAATCATAGAGATGGTATTGCTCATTCCATTGTACTTTAATATGGCTCCATCAGGATTCTTCTTTATAGACCATATCACATATATATTCATTTTAATGGTAAGTTCAGTATATCTTATGTCCCTGATATATTCCATGAAATATGTGCATAACATAAAGAATAAAGGGATTTCAGAAAACGTTTATTATATGCTCATGGGATTCTTTTATGTTGCAATGGAATTTGCACTCATGGTAAATAATTACGGGTTTATGTGGGTTGGAATAGAGACCACAACCATATCCTCTGCATTGCTCCTTATCACCGAAAAATCAGATATTTCACTTGAAGCCACGTGGAGATATATCATTATTGTATCAGCAGGCGTTACATTTGCCTTTATATCTGTAATACTTATTTATTATTCATTTGGAACACTTACAATTACAACCATATTAGCCTATGGGGCAAAGGATACAATAGCTGTAAGGCTTGCAGTTGCCATAGCCCTCGTTGGGTTCGGTACGAAGGTAGGCGTATTTCCGGTACATACCTGGCTTCCTGATGCGCATAGTGAAGCCCCGGCACCTGTGAGTGCAATGTTTTCAGGTGTGCTGTTGCCCGTTGCTCTTTATGTATTATACAGGATTTACGAAATATTCCCAATGAGGGAACTCTTTGTATGGGCAGGGACAATATCGGTACTCTTCGCAGCAATATTCCTTGGATACCAGAAGAATTACAAGAGGATGTTTGCTTATTCTACAATGGAAAATATGAATATAGCATTGATAGGTTTAAGCACATTTACAATAACAGGGCTTATAGGTTCACTTCTCCTGCTGCTTGCCCATAGTTTTGGCAAAGCTGGAGCTTTCTATTCGTCCGGGAATGTATATGAAATGTCTGGAACAAAATCAATTGATGGGGTATCAGGGTTAATAAGAAACAGAGCCAGTGCGGCATCTATGCTTTTATCATCCTTTGCAGTTACCGGAACTCCACCATTCGGAACTTTCTTCGGCGAGTTCCTCATACTGTATTCTGTGTTTTCAATCCATTTCTATGCCCAGTTCGTTATAATAGTTTTGTCATTATTCCTGGCATTTGTATCAATTAATTTTAATGTGTCAAAAATGATTTTCAGGGGAAAATCTGAGTACAGCCAGTCTGGAATTAATACGGCCTTGCCACTCATAGCCGCCATATTGTCAGTATTTATTGGAGTGGTATTTCTGGTGGTGTATCATGCAATATTATAAATTTGGAGAAAGTTCAGGGCGTTATATAGGAAGGAGCAAAAACTACGACGTTTATGCCTCTTCAATAGCACCGGCAGTGGAAAACCCGGATCAATTTGCGGATAAAAATCCAGGTGAAATATATTTTAATTATGGTCCATCAGCAGGTGGCCTCAGAGAATCCGTAAACTTCAGCCTTCTTACTCCGGGGGAAACAATAAGGGATGTGATAATACATCCGGAATACAAAAAGCGCGATTTAAAAATTCTTGGAGACCCGGTTTCACGTGCATTGCTTAAAGTTGAGAGGATAAATGGATTTCATGCCGCATCCAATAGCATAGGATATATTCTGGCAGTAGAAGAGGCACTGGGCATCGAAAATTCTGAATTAAATGATATGAGAATAGTGGAACTGGAACTGGAACGCATAAGGTCAAATATAGATGTTATAAAGGGATTGTGTGAATCCGCCGGCTTTGCTGTTCCTGAAAAACAGCTCTTATATCTCAGGGAAGAGGTAGCCCGGATTATATCCAGGGCATTCGGCCATAGATACTTTTTTTCGGTTAATGGTTTTGGAACAGTATCAGGAGATTTTTCAACAATAAAATTAAATGGCATTGAGAAACAGTTCCGTGATATTTATGATGGATTGTTATCCTCCAAGATATTCCTTGATAGAATACAGGAAAATGGAATTGTTAAAAATGAGAATTCAACAGGGCCAGCCGCCAGGGCAGCCGGATTTAAATTTGATGCAAGGAAAGATTCAAAATCTCTGGATTATAGGCATTTTACACCTGTAACGGAATCTGGAGGAGACTCATTCTCCAGGTTAGTTGTAAGATCAGAAGAGGTATTTGAAGCGATAAATATTATAGATTCGTATGGCGTTAAAAACATTAAAACACGGACAAAAAGCGAGCTAACCGGTTCAGGAGAGGGGTCTGCCCGTATCGAATCGCCTGCAGGCGATATTTTTTATTATGTGAATATAGAAAATGGAAGATTAAATGATCTCCAGATGGTTTCGCCTTCATACCTTAATTTAAAACTGTTCAGGGAGGCTTTAAAAAATAACAATATATTCACAGATTTCTTCTTTGTATGGGAAAGTTTTGGCATATGGATTTCTGAACTGGAGGTGAATTTTATATGAACTGGTTCCTCAAGGGGGTAAAAAATAGAATAAAGACGGAAGAGCTTGAGGGCTATAGGGTTGAACAGCCATCGT
>JAKAAA010000026.1 GCA_021797295.1 Thermoplasmata archaeon | reverse complement strand
AATATTCATTCTTGTCATATGATTATGACATAGATAGGTATATTATAAAGATTCTTTTTAAAAAAATAAATACAAAAAATTAATTTAAGAGTCCCCTTGCCTTCATGGCATCTACGACTCTCTGTATGGCTATTATGTATGCTGCTGTCCTGGGATCTGTTTTGTATTTTTCGTGTACAGCCAGAACGTCCTGGGTTGCAGCAGTCATCTTCTGGTCAAGCCTGCTGTATACATCCTCTTCTGTCCAGTAATCTCCTGTTATGTTCTGCACCCATTCAAAGTAAGATACTGTAACTCCGCCTGCGTTGGACAGGAAATCCGGTAATAGGAGTATATCTTTCTTGAAGAATACCTCATCTGCTTCCGGGGTTGAAGGTCCATTTGCCAGTTCAAGTACTATTTTTGCCTTGATCTTTGATGCATTTTCACCTGTGAGTTGATCCTCTATGGCAGATGGGATAAGTACGTCAACATCTGATTCCAGTAATTCCTCATTTGTTATATTTTTAGAACCGGGGAAGTTTTCAACTGTACCTGTCTTTTCCTTATGCTCCAGAAGTTCTTTGTAATCTATTCCACTTTCCTTGTATATTCCTCCACTGGAATCAGAAACAGCAACAACCTTTCCATGGAACATTTCATTCACGAATTTTACAGCAAACTGACCCGCATTTCCGAAACCCTGTATGGCATATTTTGCCTTTGTAAGGTCAATTCCCTTATATTTTGCCCCCTCTCTCAAAACATACATTCCGCCTTTTGCTGTGGCATCTCCTCTTCCCAGGGATCCACCAACTGTAAGTGGTTTTCCAGTGATAACTCCAGGAGCAGAATGCCGGACTATCTTCTCATATTCATCCATCATCCAGCCCATTATCTGGGGTGTTGTATAAACGTCAGGAGCAGGTACATCGATTTCCGGCCCTATAAAGTCAGCAATTGCGTCGATATACCCTCTGCTCAATTTTTCCAGTTCATTTTTGCTCATTTTTTTAGTGTCGCATATAATTCCACCCTTGGCACCGCCGAAAGGCAGACCCAGAAGTGCAGTTTTCCATGTCATCCATGCCGAGAGAGCCTTAACCTCAGATAAGTTTTCCTTTATATAGTACCTTATCCCGCCCTTCATTGGCCCCCTGGCATTATTATAATGTACTCTGAATCCGGTAAATACCTTTGTTTCGCCGTTATCCATCTTTACTGGTATACTGACCTGAAGAATCTCTTTAGGAGAACTCAGCACATCTATCGTTGCACTGTCTAGCTTCATTACCTTGGCAGCCTTGTTTAGCTGGGCAAGCGCTATATCAAACGGATCTAAATCTTCCATATTAACACCGAATTGAAATCACGAAGGAGTAGTTTAAGGTTTGCCTTGGCACCTATTGTATGACAATTGATAACGCGTATCCAGCAATAACTTAGATTTTTATAGAGTGTTAACATTATAAATAATATATGGAAGATGAAGAAATAAAAAAAATGCTTGTTATGGATCATGAAATGTTTATGGTGCTGAAACACTTTGAACTTGCCAAGCTTGATTATGCCAAAAATATAAAAATTTATACCAGTATACCGCAAGATAAGGTTCAGATATACATAGAGAGGCTCTATGCAATGGGGCTCATAGAAAAATATTCTGGCTCTTCAGTAAAAAGAACAGAGGCAAAATTGAAGAAGACAAATGAGGTTCATAAACACCATACATATTACCATATTGCAAATAAGGGACATTATATACTGAGGGATATGACAGAGAGGGAGTACATAAAATATGTTGATATTCCCTGCCTCAGGCTTATCCTCCTGAAAAGAGAGAGGAAGGATAATGCAGAAAAATGCCAGAAGCTCTATGAAATGGGTATTATGGATAAAAATTATGAGCCAACAGAAATGGGATTGAAAGTACTGGATCTTGCCAGAAGAAGACAGATAAAGATATAAATAAACATATTCCTATGAGAAATACCGGATATTGTGATTTACATTGCCATAGGAACGTTTATAAATATTTTTAACATAACCGTTTTGATTTGGAAAGTTTACCCGATGAAACCTGCAGTTCAGCATTGCTGGCTGATTATGGAATTACTTAAAATATAGGTTAGAAAACACTTCCAGAAGAAATTAAATAAGCGAGCGTAGTGTAGCCTGGTATCACAGTGGCTTCCCAAGCCACTAACCCGGGTCCAAATCCCGGCACTCGCATATCTTTATTATTAACATTTAATAGAATTGTTTCCATAAACATCCTTTTATATTTCATAATATTTTGAAGATGTGATAACAGACGGCTCCAGATCAGTGTATTTTGACAGGCGTTTTGACATAAAAAATTCCATGTCCAGAGGGCTACCAATGCTTCTTATCCCCCCAATCCTGCTTGCAGTGGTACTCTATCTGCATAACTTCTACTTTCTTGAATATGTACATGTGGTTTCTGGATCTATGTGGACTGGAATGGACCTTGTCATGGGCCTCTTCTTTTCATATGTAATGAAAGGCTTGAACAATGCTGACAAAACAAATATTTCCATGAGGCTTACCCCTACAATGCTTTTCTTCATGCCTTCAATTTCCTCTGTAACCATAACTGCGGGAATATATCTCGCCATATCCATGCACATACCTTTTTCATCTCCATATATAATTGCCGCACTGGTTATAGCCTTCGCACTTCTGATCCAGGGGATAGGAATATTTCTGCCCAATGAGCTGAGAGTTTATAATGAAATTCTCCATGGAGCCAGAGATAAGGACAAAATTGTGAGGCTTACAATGTTTAATCTCAGATTATCGTTAAGCCAGGTCATTCTGCAGATAGCCATAATAGCGCTGATGGCGCATTTCGCAACGGGGGTGCTGCTATGAATTCTCTGCAGCGGGAGTCAGCTACAGGTTTGATATCAGTTATAGTTCTGGCAATAGTATTCTCTATAGGAATAATTACACCGGGAATTTTTGTACTGGATTATGTGCATGTATTATACGGCGCATTATGGACCGGCATAGATGTTTTTCTGGGCGCAATATTCTTCATAGTGATCAACAGTTTGGATAACAATATTAAGGCAGATATAGCAAGGAGGCTGATACCTATGACTCTCTATTTTATTCCGGCACTATCTATATTTACTGTTTCATCAGGAATCACACTGGCAATACGGGAAAAAATAATTTCATTTGACCCACTATTTATTGGCATTTTTTCCATAGCTGCATTATTGTTCATACTCACAATTTTCTTTATTTTACCTATGTCTTTAAAAATTTACCGGGAACAGTATTCAGAAAACCTGGACAGGGAAATTGTATCAAAAAACCTGATGAATATTTCAAGGGTTGCCGCGGTTCAGTTAATATTCCAGGTTGCGATAATAAGCCTTGTGGCCTATATAGTAGTTTATGCGTAGACTTCTATCCATATAATTTTATTAGTCTGTATTAATATGTATAAACACTAAAACAGGATTAAGCTAAATTATAATTATACAGCAATTTGTTAGGATTTTTGTTTAAGTAGTATGCCGGGGTCGGGGATTGAACCCGAGGCCTTCGGATATCTCAGCTGTTGGCTTATGAGTCCGACGCTCTACCAACTGAGCCACCCCGGCTCGGAAATATTAATTTGGAACTGCTTCTACAGGTTCCTGTTCAGGTGTTTCTGGAACCTCATGGTTTCCAATTTCGGTTTTCCTTATTTCTATTTTTCTTATGGGATAAACTTCTTTCAAAGAATTTACGAGATCTCCGTACACATCATCACCGATTATATAATTTGCAAATGTCCCGAGATCCATTTCAGCAGCTTTGCCGATCACATAATTTACAACTGAATGCCTTATTTCAGATCTTTTTGTTCCGGTAAGTTTCTGATCGGCTACAAGTACAAGTTTCACTGCTATGTTATAGAAATCCTTTGTTTTCACATCGGTAACAATATCCATCCTTTCCCTTCTTCTTCGTACCATTCTCCTGATGGTATCATCACTGACTTCGTGCCCGATAAATTTTGTTGTACAGCGCTTCCCCTCACAGTTATCTACCTTGAATAAAACCATAGAACTTGCCTTTTTGAAGTTTCCTGTAAAAGTAGAGACAGGGACTGCTATGGTTCTGTCAATCATATATTTCGGGTCAGAGCTCGGGCTAAGTCCGATTTCCTTCTCCCCGAAATATGACGGTGCAACTATTGTGTACCACGATTTCTCTTTCCATTTATCCTTTGTAGTTGATCTTCTTCTATCTGCCATTAAATCCCTCTTATTAATTGAGCTTAACTTATTAGTGAAATACATTATTGCTTATAAATTTATAAGGTTATTGTTTTCCGCAATCTCTTTAATATTCATCTTTCTGCATTGCATATATCTCAATTTATATTGATTATTCAGAAAACTAACCAGTTATAAAATATATAATTTTTTTGATATAATGCATCAAAATCTGGAAAAATACATTCTATGTTCTATCAATAACCGATGTCATGCAATGAGCTCCTCCGTACCCGCCGGTTATTTCACTTAAATCTATTTTTATCACGTCTATGCTGTTGTCGCGAAGTTCTTTATTATCAGGAAACATTCTACCTTTCCTGGACTGCATATCTTTAATTATCATTTCTCTGGTGGTCCTGTCAAACACATTCTCTACCAGAAGTTTATCGATAACACGGGACGAATCTATTGCAATAATTTTCCCATCGGATATGGTAAGAAAGTTTGAAGAATATGAAAGTTGCTCGCTTATACCGAGATCAATGAAATTATAACCCTCACCATCCATGAATTCATACAGTGTTGTTTTTGAATCCTCGACATATTTTCCATCGGTTTCACGAAAATATACAGTTGCATTTGCAGATTTTGCCAATTCTATCGAAGTTATAACAATTCCAGCAGCGGGAATATTGAAATATGTATCGAGGTGCATGTTTATCATAATATCATGACCATCCATGAAATTATATATTGGATTGGAAATAATTACTATACGGTCGAAATCAAAAATTCCAGAATTCATTGCTTCTATTGCTCCCTCTTCGCTTGTCCTGTTTCCTATTCCTATAAGACAGAAATCTCCAGCGGGCATGAAATCACCTCCCTCAAAGAACCCGCTGTTAATTCTTTTTATTTTTGCTTTCAGGATTTCCTGGAAAACAAATGATGTTATATCTGTTTCTTTCCTCCTCTGCTGCATTTTCATATTCCCGATCAATGCACCTGATGACACTGCCTGCTGATCCCTCATAAAATATAGATTTGCCAGTGGCAAATTTGAATACACGCGAGGATACTGGATGCCTGCAACATATTCTTTTAAATCGATTGACGGCTCCATTATAAGAGCCTGGAAAAGAGAGAGAGAATCAATATACCCTATATTCTTTTCCATATCGTTTCTGGCACTTTCCATGGATTCGCTGGTTCCATAAAAATTGACAAGTGAAAGAATCTTATTCTCCAGTTTTTTCCTGAAAGAAGGTTTTTTGTCTGCTTCATTTACAATTAAATCTCCCAGTATATCAACGCGAACACCATTCTCTTCTAAAACTGATTGAAGAGTTTCATGTTCCCGTTTGGCGATAGAATAGTTAAAAGGCCGTTCAAAAAGAAACGGTTTGGGAGCCAGCATAGCATATGTTATTTCGGTTCCTGGCCTGTGCATTATAACCCTGTGTAACCTGCCCCATTCAGCTTGGATTTTCATATTTGCATATTGCAAGGGATTTAAAATGCTTTTCATAGAGGATAGAATTTATCCCCGTACCTGTAAAGGTCAATCTCTTTCTCGGTGAACTCTTTTCTGAAGGTAATAATCTTGAATGTTCTGGAGTCCATTAACTGTGATTCCCCGTCATGATTTGATAGCACGATAAACCTTTCTCTGTCAGGTTCCTTCAATATTACCCGGTAAGAACCCCTGAAGAATTCCTTGGAACTGATTGTTACAATACTTCCATTTACTGTATTTATAGCTTCAATTGTGTTTGATCTGATGCTTTTTACCATTAAATATGCACCGCCATAGATAATTGATCCTGGAACTAAATCGAGTATTCTGATTAAATGCGTGTATCTGAAGAGGTCCTTACTATCCTTCCTACCAGCCAGAGATTTGGTAATTTTTATGTTGCAAAAATAATCGAGTTCCATCAATTTATCTATTTTAACTGCATCCTCTTTCTTTCCCAGATAAATATCCAGTCCCTCTTTCAGCTTATCAATTCTAGATATGAAGGAATTGGGATCATTTTTATTGAGTCCTTGCATGAATTTAACTATGGAATCTCTGGCTTCTTCCAGGATTTTTCCATACTCTGTGGTATAT
Source organism: Thermoplasmata archaeon (assembly GCA_021797295.1). The sequence continues at coordinate 6,528 of JAKAAA010000026.1, read as the reverse complement.
GTTCTTAACTGTATTACCGATTCATAATATGAACCGGTTACCTTGTTACAGACAGGACAGCTCTCTTTTCCGATTTTCAGGGGTACTGACACCTGTTTTTCAACCTCTCCAAGATTTTTATCATCAATTATTAGATCAAGAGTTACTTCATTTTCGCCGATTGTATAACCTTCTACACGTGAAATTCTATCGTTCTTATCCATTATAACATGGGATTCTGCACCTCTTACTATGTAACTATCAGCATTATCATAATGCCATGATTTACCGAGCCTGACTGCCCCACACTTAGGGCATACAGTTAACTCCATATTTTCCGTTTTCAGCTGAATTTTATCTGACAGGCAGCTACGGCACAGCCCTGATTTATATGCTTCATTTTCGCCGCAAATAATACATTTCATAACTATAACCATTACAAAAGGCTATTTAACACTTGATCAGCTGCTTCAGATCTTCCACTGTCTTTACCAAGAAGCATTTGTTTGTATCGCATACAGAAATATCATTGCCTGTAGTTTTCAGGAAGTAGTAATTATAGGCATAATGGCTTCCCAGATAATTCAGGGCAACGGCGTTTCCGGTCTCAACCTTATAAAATTCAATAAGGGCAAAAAGATATGAAACAGTGTATGAAAAGAACATTGGCTGGTGATCCATATCAGCTGTTATTGAATCTATAGATTTGTCCAGTATGGCCTGGTATTTGCTATCAAGATAATTGAAAATTATCAGGTTGCCTATCTCAAATGAAAATCCAGATGGTATTGCATTATCATATGTTTCCTTTAATCTTACCAGCAATTCATCGCCGGCTGAATAAAATCCGCCATTAACATTATCGTAAAAAGTTTTAATAATAGTGTTATGCAATTCTCTGGCAAAGCTCAAGTATATATCATTCTGTGATGCCTCGAAAAGTGATAAGAGTCCAGAAACCATGTAGGAATAATCATCAAACATACCATCAATCCTGGCATGACCATTTCGGTACGAATGTATAAGTTTTCCATCTTTATACATATCATTTATTATGAAATCCGCAGAATTTTCAGCTGTATTCAGAATGTTATCATCATGGAAAACCATAGCTGCAATTGAAAGTGCCTTGATTATGAGACCATTGATATCTGTTAGGATTTTATCATCAATCAAAGGCTTTTTTCTTGAATCTCTGATTGTTTTGAGTCTTTCAAGTTCCTCCCTGTGCATTTTTGCTGGATTTCCATTCACATCACGATTCATAAACAGTATGTTTCTTCCTGATTGCCTTGAATTGTTGTCATAAAAGTTCCCTTCAGGAAGTATATTAAAATCATAAATGAAATCCTTTCCTCCGTTATTCTGTAATTCCGTATAATTCCATGTATAGAACTTCCCTTCTTCGTTTTCAGAATCGGCATCTACAGCAGTATAAAAACCCTTTGAAAACAAGTTTTCTTTAATGAACCTGTAAATTTCATATACTACATCCTTATAAAAATCATCTCCTGTAATATCATATGCATAGGAATATGCCATGATTGCCATTGCCTGGTCATATGTCATCTTTTCAAAATGAGGTATCCTGAAAAATGGATCGGTGGAGTATCTATGGAATCCACCACCTATGTGATCATACATTCCACCCAGATACATATTTTTCAGAGTGTTTTCCACCATGTTCAGTGAATTTTCACTCCCAGTCTTCCTGTAATAATTCATAAGGAAAATAAGATGCTGGAATGATGGGAATTTTGGTGCGCTGCCGAATCCACCGTATTCCTTATCATAATTGTTTTTCAGGGAATTGTATGTTAATTCTATATATTTTCCATAATCAGGTTTCCTGGTTTCATGGTTATTACCTTTCATGCTCTTTAATCTTGATAGAACAGTATCCCCATTTTTTTCAAGCTCTTCTCTTTTGTTTTTCCACAGGTATGATATATTATCGCACAGATCCATTATTCCTATCATGTTATTCCTTGAAATTTTAGGTATATATGTGAATGCAAATACTGGCTTTTTATCAGGAGTTAATATGAGATTAAGTGGCCATCCACCGGTGCCGGTCATAACCTGGCTGAAAGTCATATAAAGGTTATCTATATCTGGCCTTTCTTCCCTATCAACCTTGATGCATATAAATGTATTATTCATCTTTTCTGCCACCTTTTCATCGGTAAAACTTTCCTGTTCCATAACATGACACCAGTGACAGCTGGAATATCCAATACTGAGAAATACAGGCTTATCCTGTTTCCTTGCAAGGTTAAAAGCCTCACTGGACCATGGATACCAGTTCACTGGATTACTTGAATGCTCCAGTAAATACGGACTGGTTTCATCTGCTAGTTTATTCATGATGTGTTATGTCATTTATATATTCAAATATATTGTAGTAGCTTGCTAAATTCAATAAAATTATAAACCTAAAGATAATATATTGTTTATGAAATATGTCGTACTTATAAGGCACGGGGAAAGTTATACTAATAGGAACGGAATACTTTCCAGTGAACTTAACAGGTACAGACTTACGGAGGAGGGGGTGGAGCAGGCCAGATTTACGGGAGAACAGTTAGGGGGATTAAAATTTAGTGGGATTATATCCAGTCCAGTTTTGAGAGCCGTTGAAACTGCAAATATAATAAACCAGTATCTTAATTTGGAGATAAAAACGGATGAAAGGGCAATCGAATCCGATTTCGGGGAATACAATGGAAAAAGAATAGTTGACATACCGGATAAATCACGTGATGAATTGGGTATGGAATCCTTTGAATCGCAACAGGGGAGAATGATTGACCTAATAAATTCATTCAGTGGAAATTATATTGTTGTAAGCCATTCATTTCCGATTAAATGTGCACTCTCATACTTCCTTGACCTGGGAGAGCAGGAAAGTTTCGGCATAGATATCAGGCATGCGTCTATATCTGTTATCAACTGTGAAATAGGAAAGGTGTTATCAATCGGTTCATTGCTCCTATCCAATCAAATAAAGAAAATTCTGAGTGATTAATTCAATTTAACCGGCTTTCCATGTGGGCATGTCTGTGGCTGCCCCAGACTTTTAAATAATTTCTGTACAGAGGTGTCATCCATCAAATAGTCAATTTTTTCTATCTGCTCGCATGCCTTATCCGAATTAACCCCGCTCTGGGTGAGTATTAACTCTAATGTCCTATGAGCCATTATTATTTCACTATAAATTGAATTCCCGTATGATGTTAATGAGATGATTCCATTGGTTTTTTTTATAATATTTTTGGATTCTAGCCTCTTTATCAATTCAAATGCTGTAGGCGCTTTAATGTTTAGTAGTTCTGCAATGTTGAATAACCTTACTGGAAAACCAGAATTCTCCCGTAATGCCACTATGCAATCCCGCTCTTTTCGGGTAATGCTATATTCCATGATATTAGTATAATACTAAAATATATAAAGTTAATTGAACATTTAAAAATATGAAAATACACTATATAATTTAGCATTATAGCCACATATTATTATCATCGAGGTTGTCTAAAAGTTCTTTGCTTATTCCTTTCTGGACAAGATAGTATTTATTCGGTATTATTTCCATTTCTATTGCGTTATCAATTATGTTTTTTAACGGTACGTAACGCATACCTTTATATGAGAAATTGCCAAAAATCCATGGCGGTATGTCAAAGTAGTTTGGAATGCTATGGGGTACTGCCTTTTCAAGAACTTTATCAAGTATAGATGCTATCTTTTCATTGTAATACCATTTTTTGAAAAATAAGTTATTGCTAGCCCTGGGCTCATAGACGCTCCATGTAATCCCGTACCTTATTTCTTTTCCAGTAAATACTGCATTCCCACCAAAATCATCTATGACCGTTTTTGGTGGGTCTTCCTCTATACCTGTAACGGCATTGATTACTTTTATATGCGGATTGGCTTTTATTTTTATGTAATTGCTTATTAGTGATTCCAGTTCAGTGATCTGTGTAGATGAAAGATCATAATCATTCTCCAGCTGCATGGATAAATCTATGTAATATTCCACAACCGAATCTTGGGGTGGGTTATTTATCAATTTCAGATAGTAAAAATAACGTTCACCATTCATGCTGTACCACAAAATAATAAATCAATAACAATATTTAACATTATCGTTTAATATTCTAAACATATTACACTATCATAAATTATAATTTCTAATACAAATATTCGACCTGAAAATGCTTTATATTGCATTTTATATAGAGGTAAGCAATTATTAAGAAATGAAAATAGGCGTTATTGATAATGGCGGCCAGTGGACACATAGAGAATGGAGGGTTATCAAGTCTCTGGATGTTGACGCAGAAATATACCCGAACACTGTTGAAAATAATAAGCTGGATAATCTTGATGGACTTGTTCTGTCAGGTGGACCCGCAAGCATACAATCAGAAATAGGGAAACTGGGTTTCATCAAGGACTATATAGAGTTGCATAATTATCCTGTTCTTGGGATATGTGCCGGTGCACAGTTTATAGCCCTGAACTCCGGGGGCACTGTTGATAAAGCAATTCATCCTGAATATGGTAGAAAGAATGTGGTATTCAATAGAAGTGAATCGATTTTTGAGAATATACCGAAGAATATCAGTGTATGGGAAAATCATAACGACGAAATTAAGGTTCTACCGGAAGAATATATCCTTTGTGCGTCTTCAGATTCGTGCAGGGTTCAGGCCTTTTATCATAAAAGCAAGGATATATTTGCTGTGCAATTCCATCCAGAGGTAAATAACACTGAATTCGGTACTGAAATTTTTAAAAATTTTATAAATGTTTGCAGAAAATAGCCGGGTAATTAATATGCTTATTTTAAAATCAGATACATTAACAGGAATACTGGACGACAGAAATTTAATAGCCTATCTTGGAGACGAGAAAATACACCTGCCAAGAAATGCTATTATAGAGCCGGGGGACACCATTAAAATTAAAAATAGAGAATTTATAGCATTAAACCCTGACCCTGTATTTTTCACTGAGGTATCTGGGAGAAGCACACAGGTAATACTTCCATTTGATGCCTCCTATATAATTTATGCTACTGGCATATCTCCAGGAAAAACGGTTCTGGAGGCAGGAATTGGAACCGGTTCTCTCAGTTATGGGATTCTCAAAGCTATAGGAGGTGATGGCAAACTTACCAGTATGGATATTAATGAGAAAAGTATTGCTATTGCCCGAGAAAATATTGCCAGATTCTTACCTGTTGAAAACTGGGATACTTATAACGGAGATATCAGAACGGCTGTACTGGATAGAAAATTCGATGTGGTAATTCTTGATATTCCTGATCCATGGAATGCCATAGAGCATATAAGAAAATACATGAAACCGGGATCTTTCCTTGTTACATATTCCCCGAATTTCAATCAGGCCGAAAAGAATGTAATTACAATGAAAAAATGTAGGTATTATGTGCTGGAAACTGTAGAGCTTATTAAAAGAAATATAATAGTCAGGGAGAATGCCACCAGACCTGACAATAATATCATAGATCACACTGCATTTATAACAATAGCGGTGATGCAGGCCAGGGTCTGATTTTTAATATGAAATATTTTTTAAAAAAGGACAAATATATAAAAGCTAATTTGAGTCATCTATGCCCAGTTTTTTACTTATTTCTTTATATCTATTTCTTATAGTTACTTCTGTGACACCAGATACCCTTGCAACGTCTTTTTGAGTTCTCGCCTTCCCGTTTTTCATCGCAGCTATGTAAATTGCTGCGGCTGCTATGCCTGTAGGTCCTTTTCCAGTGGATATCCCGTATTCACCTGCAAGCCTTATTATATGCTCACTATCCATAATTACCTGCTTATCCAGCTCGAGCTTGTTGCAAAACTGCGCTATGTAAGAATAGGGGGTTGTAGGTTTTATATTGAGTGAGAGCTCTTTGGCAAGATGCCGGTATGCTTTGCCAACCTTTTTTTTATTAACGTCTGAAACACGTGAAATTTCATCAAGAGTTCGGGGTAAATTAATCATTCTACATGAGGCATAAATAGCTGCGCAAACTATACTCTCTATGCTTCTACCCCTGATAAGATTTTTTTCCACAGCCTTTCTATATAACAGTGCTGCATTTTCCTTTATGTCCTTTGGGATGCCCAGTTTGGCTCCATCTTCATTTAATACCTGTAATGCCATTGCCAGATTTCTCTCTGCGGCGTTGCTTACCCTTATTCTTTGATGCCATTTTCTTACTCTGTATATCTGTGATCTATTTTTATGGGGTATGCGTTTACCATAATAATCCTTATTCGCCCATGATATTTCAGTTGCAAGCCCCTTATCATGGCTCAAGAAACTCATGGGAGAACCGGTCCTTGCTCTTTTTTCATCCTGCTCTGAATCAAATGAACGCCACTCTGGTCCCAGATCTATTAAAGAATCTTCAATAACGATGCCACAGTCGAAACATGTTAATTCTCCTCTATCATAATCTTTAACCAGATGAGTAGAGTGACATTCTGGACATTTTTTTATTTCATCTGTTTCCATAAA
>JAKAAA010000025.1 GCA_021797295.1 Thermoplasmata archaeon | reverse complement strand
AATTATTGATTTCATTGATCCAGATATAATCTGTCTTTATTGAATTATGGAATGATTCAATATCTCCATTCTCCTCAGGTGTTTCCTTTTCTATGTATTCATGGTTAATTCCCATTGCTTTTAAATAGTTGTTGAACTCCTTAGAGATATACTGGGAGCCATTGTCTGTCCTCAATGTAATATTATCAGATACTATGCCGTTGAACTTCCGTATAATAGAATCATCTATGGCATTTATTGCATCCTTAGCAGTGCATGATGTATTGTAGCTATAGCCATACCATTCCCTGGAGAATACATCCTTAATGCACATTAAATAGGTCATTCCATTGTTTGTAGGAATATATGTTATATCTGTTTCTATGAGCATTTCCGGCCTGTCGGCTCTTAACAGTTTAATTTCCTTTCTATTCTTATGGCTATGCACTGGCAAGGTTAGGTTATTATTTTTCATTATCCTGTATACTGTCTTCTTAGCTATTCTTATGCCTGAATTCCTTAATAGTGCCCATATCCTGTTATAGCCATAGGTTACTCTTTCTTTGCATAGATCTATTATTTTACTAATAATGCTGCTGTCAATCCTTGTTGCATACCTCCTGTCTTCAATGCTTTCATGCCTCTTCCTGTAATAGTATGTTATTCTATTGATTCCGGAATAATAGCATGCTTTTTTTACTTCAATACCTTTATTATACATCTCATCCACGTAACTCACCTTTTCCTCCTCATGTAATTTTTTTTAAAATCTCATTTGCTATGGTCATTTCACCTATTATTGCCTTCAGGCTTTCAACCTCCTTTATTAATGCTTTATCAGGGTCCTTTCCCTCTAATCCCTTTCTTCCTCCCTCTAAGAACTGATCCTTCCATTTATAGAACATTGATGCTGCTATTCCATGGTTCCTGCATATCTCTGCTATGGTAATATTGGGATTATTAAATGACTCCATTATAATACTGTACTTCTCTTCACCGGTCCATATTCTTCCAGGCATTTAGATTACCTCCCCTATATATTTATATAAATTATTCGTTATATATATCTCTTTAGATGTGTATAAGTTTAAACTATCCATAACCAATCAATGCTAACACTATTCTTTACCTGTAAGTAATCTAGAGGGAAACACCAAAAAGAGAAAAGTACTTTCATCTCCCTTATCCTCAATGGTTTTTATGAGTTCCTTTTTTAAAGCTGTAGTTAAGGATAATGCTCCTTCTCCGGAGATAGTACCGTATGACATTATATTCGGTTCATGCTGGTTTCTTATCTCTCTGATTTCCTCTAAAGTCATATTCTCCACGGAGGATGCCAAGATGCTTATATTCAATGACTGTGCAGTCAGAAATGATGCCAAGGTTTCCCTGAATTCTGTATCAGGAAGACCTTTTATTTCATTGTCTATCTTTTCATCTTGAAAGGCAAAATAATCCTTATTTAGGCTGTAATATTTCTCAACATAATTTTTCTTAGGCTTTATCTCCGGTTCATTGACAATGCCAGAGGATACCAGTTCCGTCATGATCTGATACAGATTTGATCTTGTGGTTTTTATGTATTTCGCCATACCTGTAACCGTCATCTTCTTGTAATTTATAAGCAGAGTGACAATTTTCATTTTTGTTTGATTCCTTAAAACATTCAGTATATCCGTGTATTTCTCATCCATGAACATAAATTTATATATAAGATATAAATATACGTATAAGTTTGATTTATATGTTACCTTCAGATCTTTACAAACATAATAAAAGTGCCTTTATCAGGTATCTGATTTCAAGGAATATAGCCAGATTTAGCAATACCGCATATTATATTTATTTCATGTGGGAAATTATTGCAAATTACCATTCTGTTTTCCTTGTCAGTCTGATTCCCGGATTTTCCTTACTCGGGTATCTTATAATCGCAATTCCAGAAGGGGCAATAATTGATAAATATAACAGGCATTTTATATATATAGTAATTAATTTATTGATGATTATCAGCTACTCATTGATGATACAGGGACATGGCCTTTTAATAATATATGCAGTAGATTTCCTTTCATCCATGTTTGTATGGGTAATATCCGACGATTTCCGCGCACTGGAAAAGGAAATTATACCTCCGGAACACATGTCAAATGCACAATCAGCAGACCAGCTTTCATCTGGACTTTCCACACTTGCAGGAATTATTGCAGGTGGAATACTCATATTCATGAATTACGTGGATGTTTATATCCTGCTTATAGGAATATCGGTAATTGCCTTGGCTATTATATTCGTTCCAAATACAATCATGGTATCCCATCGCAGTATCGTTAAAAACGGATTTAAAAGCACATTTAAAATTGTAAAAAGTATACTGCCATTTCTGACGCTAACAGTAATACTGAACGGTATGTTTGTGGCTCTTGATGTTTTTTCCTCCGGATTGATTTATGAAATAATGCATGCAAGCTCTATTTATTACACATTTTTCATAGCCGGATTTCCAGCAGGCATGCTCGTTGGTGGTATACTTTCCATGCATCCCTTATTCAAGCGTTACCAGAAGAGTAAAAAGCTTATTGGAGTGGACATTCTATTCACAGGAGTTGCTATTATCTTGATAGCATTCAATAGAATTCCTGTTATTGATGGTTTTCTTTCATTTGCTCTTGGATTAATTCTTGCTTTTATCAATATTTACATAGAAACTATGGTAATAAATTCAATACCCAGCAGCATAACAGGTAAGTTTAACTCGGTTACAAGTATGTTCTCAGTAAGCTCTTCTCCAGTTATGGCCTTTGTGTTCGGTTATCTATCATTATTTGTTTACTTTCCGTTCATACTTGCTGCGATAGGAGTAATAACATTATTCATATCACTGACCGTGAGTAAAATAATGAATGGATTCACCTCATCCATGGAAAAAATAGAAAAGGAAAATCCTGAATTATTCTGAAGGCGTAGAATTTATAATAATTATGGACAAAATTAAAAATTTTTTAATTTAGAAGTCCTGTTAATAGAATTGCTCTCTGGAAATTTATGAGATGCTTTAATTCCCTGTCTGGTGTTACAGGCATATATTCCTTTGTAAATGTAACTTCTGTATCCCATTTTGCATGAAATCCTGTTACAATAAATGTAATTTCCCTTATATTTGCATCATCCGGCACATCTGAGTAAACTCCGACCATTCCATCCTTATCCAGTTTTGTATAGGTACTGAACGTTGCTGTATACACGTTGTCTCCTGATTTATACTGAACGCTTTTTGACTTTTTCGCATTTTTTATCAGTATTCCTACTATTGAATTATCCAGTATTTTAATGCTTCCCCGGGGAAAATCCATATCAAGTTTACCATAATTTGTTTTGACTTCCGCTTCAAATGAGCTAATATTACCAGCCATGTATTCATTATAAAAAATGGAATATAAATATATGTATTTGATTTCTCCGATAGCAGGAACACAAAAAATATCAAAATAATACTGAAATATACGTTTTCCATTATATTGATAAGCATGGAAATCTCATGCTGGATATCCATTAAATGACTATTGCATCCTGAAATGTCTTCCACGATTCAGGTTCACTTGATATTCTTTTATCCGTTACCTCTGGGTCTTATAACTATTGCCATAAAATATAAACAGAATATTTTTTTTGTTCCAGGTCTTTCTATAATACTTCCACTTATCAGCATTGTATAATCTGAATTCATTCTCATTATTGGCTTTCAAACATTTTACCTCTTTCAAGTATTGCTTCTAGATATCTGTCAAATGCATATGCTGACATAAGATATGCGTCCTGAATATCTTCGATATTATAATCATGACAGTATTTTGCCATTATGTCCAGTGCTCTGAAGGAACGGGAGTCATCTCTTCTTAAATGGTCACCAAGAAATCTTTTTACACTGTCAGGGATCGATGGTGAATTCAGCATTTCAGGATTGAAATAATAATACTTTGCACCGTATTCAGTCAATTTACCGTTGGCGATCAGTTCCAGTGAATGCATTGCCGCCATGATTGCTATCCAGTTGAATCTATTTGCTATGTCCCTCCAGCGTGATATGGCAAACTTTGTGCAATCCATGGGTTCTATGTTGAATACTCTCTTTCTATCGATTTCCAAATCTTCTCCCATTTGAAGTAAAAGTTCAATATACGGTTTCTTTCGTCCTATACCGAAATATTTAGATAAAATATTTTCAATTTCATATCTTTGCACCTCATCAATATCCGTTTTTGATACTATGATTGAACATGATTTGACCCATTGTTTCAGAAAGGAATAATGTTCAACTGCATAGCCCATCATCAAGGGTTTGCTGTAACTCTGCATTTTCAATACAAAAGGATGTGGAACCTCTCCAAGAAATTGTTTAATAACCTTATTAATAATCCATTCTTTTATTCCCCCATTTCCCATATTATAGAAACTCTCTATAGCAGAGGTAAACTGCATTATATTTAAGTCCTGTTTTGAAATGTTTTTGTTAATCCACTGTACATGATATTTGTCGCCACTTTTTTCAAGGTTCATAAAGTGAATAGCCATGGTGTAATAATCTCCGGACTCAAATTTTTCATTACATACCGGGCAGGATGCCATAATAACTTAATATTTTATTAATAATAATATTTATGAACTGGATAAAAATAGACTATAAAAGTCATAAAAATTGTTTAAAACTGGTTAAAACCTGTATCAAATTCAGAACCGGATGGCTGGTCTATTATAACTGGCTTTGCATAATCAGGAAGCTTACTAAATCCTATTATCAGTATTATGATTCCGGCTATTATCAGGAATATGCCTATAATAATTACAGTTAATATAATGCCGATGAGAAGCAAAAGCCCTGCTGTATGGAAATCATCTATTCCTGTTAAATTCCATATTTCATTATACGCAAGATATTCGAATATTATGGGAAGAAGAATTCCAAGCAGTAAAATCAGCATGATTATAAAAATAAAGCCTATGTTACTTAACAATGTGGAGGAGGCACTTCTAGGTCCTGGAGTGGTGCTGAGACTGAATATCACAGGGACCAGAATAAGTATTATGGCCAGCGCGCTGATTATTCCAAAGACTATTGCAGAAATAATGCTGTATAAAATATACCGGAATGGTCTTTGATTACTGTAATAATCTGATATAGATTTTATGGCAAGTAAGAGCAAAATTAATCCTACTATGCTGATAATAAATCCAAAACCATGGAGGAATATATCGCCGGCTACACCTATAAACTGTAAAATTACGCCCAGAATACCATATGTTTTGGCGGATTCAAGTTGCGGTATGTGCTGTCTATACATAATGGGTGAACTTAAATAGAATACATATAACTTTGCATGGATAATTTTTTTTCTGTATCCTTGCATAAATCCGATTATATAAATGTTCCCAGTAGAAATTTTTATATAATAATTAATATTTATATCGAGTGGATTCTCCATTTGATACCACCATAAGTTTCAGGAATATAATCAAATAAAACGATATCTCTAAATATCCAGAAAAAATGGATCTTTATGGAGAGCCAAAATAACATTGACAGCGATCCAATTTTGAGTCAGATGAATGGCAAGATGACCACAAAATTTTACTGGGCCGTCACTATCCTTGCTACGATAGGAGGTTTTTTGTTCGGATATGATACCTCTAACATAGGAACTGACCTGGGATTTATCCCGTTTGCGAAGAATCTTGCAATATCAGCCCCATTTGTATACGGGTATCTCATAGCAGGGGCATCTTTAGGTGCTGCTGTAGGTGCACTTATTGCTGCAGCCCTGACAGATAAATACGGAAGAAAATTTCTACTGATAACCGATGCAGCTATTTATACCATCGGTGCGTTATTATCTGCGTTTTCCGTTGATCTCGTAATGCTTCTTGTATCCAGGACTTTTATCGGACTGGCTGTAGGGGCAGATTCCGCAATAGCCACAGCATACATTGTTGAATATGCACCGAAAAATCGGAGGAGGCATCTTTCACTTATGCAGCAGTGGATGATTACATAGGGTATACTGGGAGCATATCTTGTGGGTATGGTAGTATTCTTTGTTGCACCTCAACTTGCATATGCGGTAGACTGGAGAGTACTTCTTGGGGTTGCAGCAATCCCGTCTCTTATAGGGCTTGTTTTCAGGTTCTACATGCCGGAATCACCCAGATGGCTGATACTGCATGAAAAATATGATAAGGCTAAAGCATCCTTGAAGAGATTCAATATAACGGCAACCGACAGTCAGTTGAAGGAAACACACGGTGTGCTTGCCAGGTTAGAAACAAAGATGAAAGCAACACCGGGAATAAAAAGGGCATTCGTGATAGTCGGATTATTCATGATGTTCCAGCAGATAACCGGTATAAATGTACCATTCTATTACGGTCCGGTGGTGATAGCAGATCTTCATATATTCGGATCTACAGGAGGATCTTATCTATCCAATGCAGTATTTGGAATAGAGGCATCATCAATACTTGCGATTATCAATGTGCTTGCAACACTTATAGGTTTCAGGCTTATTGATTCCTACGGAAGAAGGCATCTAGCCCTCATAGGATACGGAGGCATGGCATTGTTTGATTTCATCGGTACTGTTCTTTTCCTTGACCATATTGCTGTAGGGCTTCTAATTGGATTTGCAGGATTCATCATATTCTTTGCATTTGCAGTGGGGGGCACGGGATGGTTGCTGCAGGGTGAATATTTTCCCACGCAGTACAGGGGATTATTTGCTTCATTAATTGCAGTGGTTGACTGGATATCCAATTTTGCAATCATAGAACTTTTCCCTGTTATGGATGACAGTATCGGACTGGGATACACCATGGCAGTATTCGGAGTGCTTTCAGCAATAGCTGTAATAATATTTTATATAATCATGCCAGAAACGAAAGGAAGATCCGTGGAAGAAGTAAATGAAATGTTCGAAAATAACACACTGTTGAATGTTAAAGATGCCTTGCCGGCAAATGAACTTTCTAAGACAGGACAAAAATAAATTATTTTATTGAATATTTTTTATAAATTATAAGTACATTTTAATTAGTTTTTTTTATTTATCCGCCGTGCCTGAAATCTGGATATATTAGCATTCCCCCATCCACAACTATTGTTGTTCCAGTCATGTATGATGCCATGTTGCTGGCAGCAAATAATACAGCATTAGCAACATCCTGCGAATCGCCAGGAATCCCCATTGGAATTTTATTCTCTAGATCTTTTAGCATAGCAGGGTCTCCCCATACAGATTTATTGATTGCAGTTTTGATTGCCCCCGGTGCTATAGATATCACCCTGATGCCCTTGTCAGCAGTTTCCTGTGCCAGTGTTTTTGTTAGCATATCCAAGCCGGCCTTGGCGCTGCAATATGCGGTGTATCCTGCCCACGGTATTTTTACATGGTCCGATGTAATATTTATTATAACCCCGCTGTGTGTTTTCATCATGCGCTGTACTGCCATTCTGGAGCAGTAATATGGTCCAAAAAGGTTTACTGAAATTACCTTCTCCCAATCATCTATGGAATCATCACCGAGCATTTGCCTGGGACCATCGATACCTGCGGAATTTACCAGTATATCTACGGTTCCCAGGCTGGAATCAACATATTTAAAGAGTTGCTCTACTTCCTCAGGATTTGTCATATCAGCTGAAACAGCAACTGCCTTCCCCTTCAATGACTCTATTTCCTTTACTGTTGCATCGGCTTCCGCTTTATTATGCCCGTAGTGAACGGCTACGGAAGCACCGGCAGAGGCAAGTGTTATGGCAACAGCCTTTCCGATTCCACCACTGGCTCCTGTCACAATAGCAACTTTTCCGGACAAATCTATTGTTTTCATGTCAATCAAAAAATAATGTGATTATTAATAATAAACATATGCAGAAGAGAAAATGTTGGGCAAATTTGTTAAACGATATATTGTATTTGCACTTATTCAACATTTTTAGCTGCCATGGTTGATTAATGTTCATACATAACTAACATTGTATCTCTAAAATATCCGGTTATATGGCAATTAACCAAAAAATCTTTTAAATAAATAGGTATTGAACTAAAGTATTTATGAGAAAATTGAAAATGTTTAACGGGAATGAAGTTTCCATACCGGATAATTTAGATCGAATAGCATCATTCAGCCCGGCAGTCACAGAAATTCTTTACAAACTTGGGTTCGGGGATAAAATAGTCGCAGTTTCCGCTTTCTGTGCCAGGCCAGAAGAGGCCAGGTCTAAAAGAAAACTTGCCAGTTACTCAACAACCCGAAAGGATGTTTTGAAGGAACTCAATCCCGATCTAATCTTAACTATAGGGGGATACCAGGAGGTTCTTTATAACAACCTTAAAAATGACATGCCTGTTTATATTTTTGATCTTCCCTCATCATTGCATGGCATGCTTGATCTTATCTCCAGAGTCGGCATAGTTGTCAATAGAAAAACGGAAGCTCGCAGGCTGGAATTTGAACTTATGAACCAGCTTAAAATCATTAATAGAGATAAATTATTTAAAACATATTTTGAAATAGACCTAGGTGGGCCAGTAACTTTCGGTTCCATGAGCTATATTACAGATGCGCTTTATTTGATGGGCTTTGATACAATATACGGGAATGCAGACAGAGAATGGCTGGAGCCAGATTTTGATTTTGTAGCTGAAACCAATCCTGACGTTATAATTTATGAGCATAAGATGTACAGAGAATTCACGAATAAAGATATGGAAAAAATAATTGAAAAGAGGAAATGGAATAATATAAATGCTGTTAAAAATGGAAATGTTTTCATAACTCCGGGCATACTGGATTTCTTTGCACACCACGGCCCATCATTTTTCACGGATGTTATCCCATGGACTATGGATATATATAATACGCTAAAAACAAAATAAGAAATCTAGTACAGGAATACAGAATAAAATTAACTGTATTGATCGAGAATATATATAAAATTATTTCAATAATTCAATAGAATATGCGCACTGGAATGTCCTGCCTTTTTCAAGATCAATTAAACCCATTTTGTTGTGATAAACATCAGGGGCACCTGTCATGGGCTCAATTGCGACCGAATTATCTCCGGCGTATTTGCCGTTGTAAATTACAGTGTATGGCATATTCTCAGATTTTATTATGATTTCATGATTTTCATCTCTCAACAATATATCAGAATTTATCAGGAATACATTGTCTAGGTTGATCTCGCTCATATCTTTATTTTTCAAATCCACAGGAAAATAATTGCCATCCGGAAAATATCCATCTTTATACTTTAGCTCCATTGCATTGCCGGAATAATCTATAGAATACTTTCCTGTAACATTAAAATATGGGTGAAATCCGATTTCTACCGGAATACTTCCAGAAACAGATTTTACGGTAAATAATGTACTGAACACATTTTCATGAATTTCATACCTTATACTGATCTCTGCAATGCCTGGATAGGAGCTATCCCTGAAATATGTATAAAATTCAACATAATTTTTTCCTGCGATATAATTAAACAATATGTCCCTGACAAGGCCATGAATACTGTTTTTCCCGTCATTTGCCGGAAGATTGTATTCCTTCCCATTATAATAATACACCGCATTTCTTATCCTGCCACCGAAGGGAAATAAGACAGCTGCACCACCATGGGTTTTATGGTTATCATGGCTTTTCCTGATTATAGTTTCTCCATTTATAAATAATTCTTCCAGATAGGCACCTCTCTGGGCTAGCCTGCATTTAACATTTCTGTTTTCAAGTATCATGAAATATAATGTATTGATTCAAAATAAATTTATGTTATATTACTCAAAAATCAAAAATTCGGGATTTATTTATATTTTTGTGAGTTCTTCAAGCTTTATGGGGGTATTTTTGACCCTGTTCCTTGTTACAAGTTCAATGGCCCTTGCCAGTGCAGCTGGAGTGCCAATTGTTGGGGCTTCTCCCAGTCCCTTTGCCTTATCCGGTGCCGGCGAACCGTTTTCCACCCACTTGATATGCATTGCAGGGGCATAATCTGCTGATAGTACTCCGGCATCGGTAATGCTTGTTGTCATTAACTGACCATCCTCAGAATACCTTAATGATTCAGAAAACATCTGCCCAACTCCCTCCAGGGCACCACCTGTTATCTGTGCCACAACATTTACCGGGCTGAGTACATGTCCCAGATCATAATATGAATACCAATCTTTCATTATCACTATGTTGTTTGAATCCCTGTCAGCAGTAATCATGTTAAAATTAACAGAATTCACATCGTAGTCGATATCGAGGAATTCATATGCACTGTAATTTCCGGATAGAAGCTTCTCCGGGCTGTATTTTCCATATTTATCTATAACCTGCTGTTTAATCTTCTCCGCTACTGCCATCAGTGCAGAACCACCTGCTATGGCACTTCTGCTTCCCCATGTACCCACACCACGTTCCATCATGGCAGTGTCCCCGTTCGACAGTGAAATAAGATCCTGCTCCACCTGTAATGAATTTCCCAATATATCCTTGACAAACAGTTCGTGCCCCTGACCGTGAACATTTCCTCCCAGCTGTGCTGTTATCTTTCCACCGGATACATCAATTCTTGCACTCTCCCCCGGTCTGGATGCCGGTATCAGGATAAAGAAGGCAAGCCCTGTTTTTTCCTCCCTTGATATCTTTCTGTAATTAACCTCCTGTAACGCCTTTTCAAGGAATGGCCTTGTGGCTTCCTTAATAGTTAAACCGGTGGGAGATGTAAATGGTTCCGTGGATGCATTTACTAACCTTACCTCTGATATATCCATTTGAAGCCTGTCTGCAAGGATATCCATCATCCTTTCCATAAAAAATGCTGCTTCCGGCCTTCCAGCTCCGCGGTATGGACCCATGGGAGCCTTATTGGTTAAAACTGAATATGCCCTCATATATGCCTTTTCAATATTGTAGGGCCCGGTTATCTGGTATGCTATGAACCTTGACGCAAAGCTCCCGGTACCGGCATCGTATGCACCTGCATCAACATATACATCCCCCTTGATTCCTGTTATTTTTCCATCGTTTCTGGCATAAATCTTTATTTTTGCCCTTGCACCTCTCCCGGGGTATGCAGCCTGTAGATGCTCTGTTCTGGTTTCAATCCATTTCACCGGCTTATTATATTTCATCGATGCATAGGCAGCCATTACGTATTCAGGATAGAAAGACCCCTTTACGCCGAATGCACCGCCTGTATCTGCCTGAATTACCCTGACCTGTTCCGGTTTTAATTTCAATGCCTGTGAGAGCCCTGCCTTGACAGATTGCACGGACTGTGTAGAAACGTAAAATGTGAGCATGGAATCCTTATAAAATGCTATGCATCCCCTTGTTTCCATAGAATTGGCTATTATCCTTTCATTGAAGAATTCATCCTCCAGTGTAAGGTCAAAATCCACATCATTTTCGTCAAAATCCTCTCCGAGTTCTGCTTTTGCCAGTATATTGTCATCTGTGCCTTCGTGAATCGATCCATTATCAAGTCCGCTTTCTATGCTGGAAACAGCATCCAGTGGATCATATTCAACCGAAACAGTACTCAATAAATCCTCAGCCTCATACCTGGTTTTCCCGAAGACAGCCGCTATTGCCTGGCCCTGATAATTTACACGGTCTATGGCAAAAACGGGCTCCAGATAAATAGAATTTGATGATCCGCCCAGTGAAGCCATTTCACCTGAGGACTTGAAGTACAGCTTCAGTTCAGATGCATTGATTCCACCCTTAACGTTTCTGATCTTTGCCCTGCCATAGGGACTACGGACAACTGCCATATAAAGCATATTATCAAATTTTAAATCGTCAATATATTTTCCCTTTCCATCGACATATCTATCACGGTAATCCATAAAAGTAGATTGACAGAATAGCTTATTAACATTACTCAAAAGTTGTTTATACAAGTTATTTTTATACCGGCATAAGAAAATGAAAATGAGTTCATTAAGATAGTATTATATCTATTGAAAAAATATTCTTTCATGGCGAACTGTGTTGCTTACAATATCAGGCATAGCCTTACCTCTAAAACCATGTGTGTCCCGCTGGGAAAATTAAACGAAAGTATGGATGATCTGTATAACTATATTGAACACATCAATAAATTCATTGAGAAATACGGTAACAGCGATGGAGTGGGCAAGGATGATGCCAATGCAGGCATAATAATAGTAAATACCGGGAAAAAAATAATTGATATGTCATTTTCACAGAATTTAGGAATTGATAAACAGGCAGTAAATAAAACCGTTGAGGCATTAAAAAATAAGAAATATAATGTTAAGGCACAGTTTCCATCGACTCCATTCTAGTGTTTTATTGTTTTCAAAACATTTCCGTGGCGCATTATAAAATCATTTACTTCCGGTTTAATTACCATGGAGCAATATGGATTTGAAGGATTGTTTGCAAAGTAGTTATGATGATAATCTTCTGCTTCATAGAAGTGTTCAAATTGCTTTACTTCTGTGACAATCGGCTTTTTATAATCTTTCTGCTTTTCGGAAATGACATCCTTTATTATTTTTTCCTCCTGGGGCGTATTATAAAATACAATCGAGCGGTACTGTGTTCCTATATCGTTTCCCTGCCTGTTCAGGGACGTCGGATCATGTGACGCCAGGAATAGATCAAGCAGTTCCCTAAGGCTAATAATTTCCGGATTATATGAAATCCTTACAACCTCAGCATGTCCTGTCCTGTCGGTGCATACCTGCCGGTAAGTAGGGTTTTCGGTATGCCCGCCTGCATATCCAGGGACAACATCCGTGACACCATTTACTAATTTGAATATTGCTTCACTGCACCAGAAGCAGCCTGTACCAAACACTAT
>JAKAAA010000104.1 GCA_021797295.1 Thermoplasmata archaeon | reverse complement strand
TATTACAATAAATTCAACAGGTACATATTATCATTATTCTGTTCCTGCTGGAACATATGGATTTTCGTATAATAATCAGAGCTTTGTAGGAAAATTATTTTCCGTAAATGTAATTGGCAATCAGACTTCATCAGAAAATGTGAGTGCATATGTAATAGCCGTTAATATTACAGATATAACCGGCTCTGGATATTCTTATAATATATCAGGGGTGGCCGTCAATAATATGGTAAATAATACCTATAGGGCAACTGCGGGCACTCATACTTTGAGTGTATCAATATCCGGGAAGATAATATATACATATAACATAAGCCTGAAATCTGGAAATCCATATTATGAGGTAACTCTAACTTTAAATAACAATAATTTCAATGTTACCGGAATTTTAACCTCTTATCCTGACAAAGACTTGAACTTAAATTATACTGGAACGATACCTAGCAATGTTACCATCACGGGGATGCAATTAAAAAATGTAACTTTCTCCAGCAGTTCATCAAACGTAACAATTATTAACAATAAAACACCTTACAGCGTAAATGGCACAATGTCGAACTATATATTCAACCTGACAACTCCTCTGGCCATATCTTCTGGAAATCTAGCTATCAGGGTTGTAATCACTAATAGTACATCAATATCAGTCTCTCAACCAGTGTATGCATATGTCCATGCCTACAATATAACAGAAAAAGGCATTTATAAAGATTTATGAAAGTCGGTGATCTAATTGTTGTTTAAAAAAAATTCAAAGAAAATCAGGGAAGATACGCAGGAGGAAAAAACCGTTCTAAAAATTAAGACAGTAGACGATATACCGGTAATAAAGGAGATGCGGAAAAAAATCGGCAATAATGAACGAAGGGATGCCATATTATATGCTTACGCCAGTGTGAAAAGCGATTATACCCGATACTTCGGTGCACCTGGTTATAAATCAAACCGTGAATTCATATTCGGGGAAATGGAAAATTTTAATATAAAACCGGAAGACGAGGAATCCCGTACAGATAATATTGCAATTAAAGCCCTGATTACTGATTCTAAATATCCAGACAAAAAGGATAAAGATAGCAATGACGTTAAGACTATGGATAAAAATAGTATGAAATTTTTTGCCATAAAAAAAATAGCGCTCTTTTATTTCAATTACTATGAGATAGCGAGATTCGGGGATTATAAATGGGAGAATCTGGATGAAAAACAGATGATAGACCCTGTAAAGGATATCTACAACTATATGGATATAATGAAGCTTTTCTATAACGGTGATTCAACTGGGAACTGACATCATTCACTTACTAACAGATTATCACACGAGCATCAAATTCTTTTACCCAATATTGATACTGGCGATACTTACACTGATAGTTACCGTCCACTCACGTAAATATAAAACATCTGATGATAAGGAAACTATCCATACCGTTAAACTTCAAATAGAAAATACGAGTTTCATGGATGAACTCAAAAAAATCAAATCCGGAGATTTTTCAGATTATCTTTTCATGATAAATCATGATATGGAAAAGATGACCACGCAGATGAAGGAATACAGAGCAGCGGTAAAAAAATTTAATAAATACGATGCTAAGTACCATTCATATTCTAATGGGATATTGAGAAAACATGCAGGTAAAATGAGAGATGCCTATCTTATGAGTATACTCTATGACCTGGAGAATATGAAACAGATGAAAATGGCAATTGTTAATGACGAGGTGTATGACGAATGGAAGAAGAAACAAAAACAGTAAGGGATATAGCCAGGGATATGGAAACATCCATAGATGAAAAGGTCATAGGTTCTAAAAGGATAGTGAGGTTCATGTTGATATCCCTATTCACCAGTAACCATATTCTAATGGAAGGTGTACCTGGCCTTGCCAAGACAATGCTTGCATCGGAATTTTCAAAGCATCTGGGTTTGCAGTTCAAGAGAATTCAATTTACACCAGATATGCTGCCATCAGATGTCACCGGAAATATGATATTCAATCCTGAAACGAAAAAAATGGAATTCCGGGAAGGCCCCGTTTTTTCTAACATAGTGCTCGCAGATGAAATCAACAGGACACCCCCGAAAGTTCAATCAGCGCTTCTGGAATCCATGGAAGAAAAACAGGTTTCGGTTTATGGAATAACCACACGGCTTCCATCTCCATTCCTGGTTATAGCGACCCAGAATCCCATAGAGCAGGAAGGTACTTTTCCTCTCGCAGAAGCATTGATGGATAGATTCCTTTTCAGGTATTACCTGGATTATCCGGATCGTGATGATGAGCTGAGAATACTGAATTCAGTATACAAGAATGGCGCTCAGGTATACAATAAACTTGATTCGGATACTATACTGGCATTCAGGAAGATGGTTGAAAATATTTATGTAAACGAAGATATAATTGAATATATAATAAATATTATAAGGAAAACCAGGGAATCCGAGATGGTTTTTGTGGGGGCAAGTACCCGTACAGCGGTAAAATATCTCCATGCAGCAAGGGCTAATGCATTATTAAGTGGAAGGAGTTATGTAATCCCGGAGGATGTTATATTTATGGCAAGGGAAATATTGAATCACCGTCTTATTCTC
>JAKAAA010000103.1 GCA_021797295.1 Thermoplasmata archaeon | reverse complement strand
GGCAGACCACCTTACAGGGGATGCCCAGGCTGCACTGAGAAGGACAATGGAGATGTTTTACAACACAACCCGTTTTATATTTTCATGCAACTATTCATCCAAGATAATTCCACCTATTCAATCCAGGTGTGTTGTTCTCCGTTTCAAGCCTATTGACAGGGAATCAATGAAAAACAGGCTAAAGGATATAGCTAAAAAGGAGAATTTCGAAATAGACGACGATTCCCTTGATGCCATATACGAAATCTCAGATGGCGATATGCGGAAAGCCGTAAACGTCCTCCAGGCAGTAAAGCTTTCAGGGAAAGTTTCTGCTACTGCAATATATGAGATATCAGGGGAAATCAACAGGGATGAATATAAAAATCTCATCAATATGGCCATAGAAGGAAATTTCAATGATGCCAGGAATTATCTTGACAAGATGTTAATCGACTATGGTTTGTCAGGAATAGATATAATAAAAGGGATGCACTCATCTATACGGGGAGAGCAGATAGCATACAAGCAGAAGCTCGAAATAATCATGGCACTGGCTGAGGCTGAATTCAGAATTGTTGAAGGAGGCACAGACAATATACAGATGGATGCACTTCTGGCTAAATTGTCCTATATCGGCAGTGAAATTAATTAGGGCCGGTAGATCAGCGGTAGATCGCTTGCTTCGCAAGCAAGAGGGCTCGGGTCCAAATCCCGACCGGTCCATTTCTATCTAGGTTTATTTTAGGATTCAATTATAAGAATGGTATATAATGAAATTTAAGATCGATTAATATATTAATTGAATTTGTTAATAAATAAAAGTGCTCGCTCCCTGTTTCCTCTTTCAACTATATTTTACATTAAGAAGGTCTATGGAAATTAAAGGCACTTTATAAATATATATTATATTTATATTATTTCCTATATAAATTCAGTAAGGCACTACTTTTCCAATCATTTTTATTCAAAAATTTATGAAAATGGGCTATGTGCCCATGAGTAATTAATATCTGAAATCTCATCAGCAGGAGGCAGTCTGCGGTCATTCATATTCCAGAAAATAGCTTATGAATCTATTCAGCGATTCTGATAAAAATGATAGAAAGGCCAAGAAGAAAAGGAAGCAGAGCCATTAGAACAGGGGCAAGAAGAATATTAGTCCTCAAGTGTAAAATGAGCGATGTATGAAGTTGATACAGCATAATTTTGAAACTGCCATCATTTTGATTTTTCTATTTTTTCTTTAACAGACTCCGGGATCCGCTCGTAGAATTCATTTAATTTTTTTGGTCCTAGAATTAACTCCTCTACAATCATATTGAAAAGCTCAAACAAATATACGACCTCTTCTCTTTTTTCAAACACCTTTATCTCCCCGGTATGCAAAATGTCGTTTCCATTGACTCTCAGAATGGATGCAGCCTTAATAATAGGGCCTGGGACATTTTTCTTAATCAGTTCGTTGATGTTATCATTCAATTTCAAAGTATTTCCATTTATATGTTGAAGCAAAAGTTCAAGAGCTAGTCTCATCAGGGCTCCAGAAGCCCGAGTGGAATCATTAAGAACTTCCCCCGCCTCACTGTATATATCTTTTATATCCATCGGAAGTGAGTCGGCAGGGTGAGGAACATCCATCTTTCTTGGAATTATCATATTTTCATTTTGCCAGATAACTAACTGTTTGCAATGATAGCATTCCGATATCTTCAAGTCAGCAAGACTACCGTAAGATTGAAAATAAGTGTCATGAGTCGATGAGTAACCCTTCAAGTGCCCATATTCGATCTCCGGGTACCACGTCTGATGTGCATAGACTCCACAATGTGGGCAGTTAAAATCTGATCTATTAAGAGCTGGGGGATAGAAGTTGGGCATTAAATTATTTAATTCTTACTTACAAATAAAGTTTGCTATTAATATTCATAGATAAGTGAGATTAAGAATAGTTTTATGAGACCATTTTTGCTCTGTGATTTTGCCAACCTTTCCAATAACTCACTAAAACTTTAGTTCTTCTTTTTAACATTGATCAATTCACCATAAACAGATTTTTTAATCCTAACTGTTTCTGGCATAACATATTTTTAATGCGTAAACTATATTTAAAGGTAATTTGTAGTACCAATAAAATTTCTTAACACTTTCAGATTCTTCTATCTAGGTTAAGTTTAACTAAATTCATCGTGGGACATTTAATCTATTAATCGTATACTTATATCCGCTCACAGGTTATATTTTCATAACCATGCAACTGGTGTATCAGAAACTTCTTCCTGACGATGTGCGAAAGGGGTCCGAAAATATCAATGCAAAATCTATCTTAACGGTCACAGTAGTATTAAGAAATCTGAATTATTGCTGTGAGCTTAGGAAAACAACATCAGACGGTATTCGGGAGAAAGTTAAAGCTGATAAGAATAATTTCCGGTTATCCTGGCAAGAAAGGAGGATACTGTTCATAAGGGAAAATAAAAAGTGAAAAAAATAGTAAAGTTCCATTTAATAAACAGAGCAATGACTGCTGGAACAATCATTTTCACTGCTTCTTTGATAATTATGGCAATTGGTGTACATTTCCATTCAGACAAAACATTACTTGCATACACATTCATCTATA
>JAKAAA010000024.1 GCA_021797295.1 Thermoplasmata archaeon | reverse complement strand
GGCGCAAATGCAGATAACTGTCTGCCATTCTTTATTAACTGTATTTTAACACATTTCCTGATTCCAGAGTTAGGCTGCTTTGCTTCTATACCGACTTTTTCTATAACAATGCCCTTAGCCTGTGGTGAACCCTCGAGGGGATCGCTCTTCCTTCTCAAATCAAGCATTCTCCTCTTGTAATCTCTATCAGACCACGCATAATGTTTCCTCGCTTTCATTAATTTTTTTCCTGCATTTATACCATTGGGCACTATATCACCTTGAATTTGAAATTATTTTGATAACGTCATTATTTAATAATTTATAATCTTTTCCTATTACTCTCTGGGTACGGCCATTCATTGCCCGGATAAAGTTTTTTCCTATATCCGTATGTATTTTATAAGCGAGGTCAAGAGCTGTATCTCCATCTTTCATTAGATAGGCATCAGGAAGAACATTACCATTTTTATCTATCCACTTGCTTTCATCAAGGACGGGATATACAACAATATACCCTAAAGACTTTATAATATCAGTGAGAACGTCATAAAAGCGCTTTAAAACTCTTCCATTGATGCGTTCCATAATACCATTAATTACAGTTTTCTGTGCATCTCCTGATTTATCAGTGAAGGAAAACCTATTACCATCCGGTTTGATATATCCGTTTTTGAATGCCCGTTCCAGAACAAGTTCGTACTGCGCTGAAATGAAATATATTTTACTATCATCAGATTCAATTCTTTCAAGTTCTGCATCAGTTACCATATCAGCCTTGTTTCCTATATTAAAAACCGGTTTACCATATTTCAGAATTGCCTCAGAGAATCTCTGTATATCATTTTCCGTCCAGTGAATGAGTTTATCTGGGAACTTCTCTTTGGTCATTATAAGAAGCATTTCTTTTTCATTTATGCCAAATGCTGCTACCTTCTGGAGCATTTTTATCTCAAGACGATCCGGGCTGTTATCCTCCTTTCTGGCAAATTTCTGCCAGTCCTTTGATATTTTCCCCTTCATCCATTGTATTATTTCTCTGTAGACAAAATCAATGTCCTGACGAGGATCATGCCTCTGTTCTGCGGGATTACCCTCAACATCTGTCATCCCGGAAGCATCAAAAAGATTGATAATTATATCAGCATCCCTGATATTATCCAGAAACTCATTTCCCATGCCTTTTCCCTCACTGGCGCCCTCAATTAGTCCAGGAACGTCAATTATTTCCACCGGGATGTACCGGATCCCATCAATACATTTTCCTTCCCTAGGATTGCATTTAGTATGAATTTCATTCTCCGGGCATATATCTTTTATGAAAGAAATGCCTATATTAGGTTTGATTGTTGTGAACGGATAATTTGCTATATCAACATCGATTGAGGTAATAGCAGAAAATAATGTTGACTTTCCGGCATTTGGTTTTCCTATTAAACCTATTTTAAGCATCAGGATTCAACTTCGCGCATATCGTATCCCTTGGGGCAGGTTAATTTACCCTTTATTTTCTTTACCACAATTTTCTTGTTTCCTCTTATGTTCAGAAGATTGCATTTTTCAATATTGGAGCACGTAAGATAATCACACTTCATACTCCGTAATTCAATTGAAGACCCTTCCATGAGCCGTTTTCCGTTCTGAATATTGTATGTATCCTCTACTTCTTCCACATCAATAGTGGATACCTTGTTTTGGTTATAAACAAAACATGGATTAATCTGCTCTTTGACATCCTTTATTCGATAAGATTTACCGAGTTCTAGATTGAAACATACATTTTTTATTCTGCATTCATCGCATTTCCCGGATAATGGTCCTCTGAATGTAAATACCAGGTCTTTTCTGGCTAAATCAACGCCTATTAAACTTATTTTATTCAATTTGATCACATTCCATAAAATTAAATGGTTTATTAAAGTTATCATTCCTCGTCAAATATATTACTGTAGCGATGTACAGAAAGAACATATCTGTTCAAACTAATGCACAAGATTTACAGGATAATTGTATTTCAAACACACATTATAATATAAAATTTATATTATTCCCGTTATTTTTAGCGCATTTCTCGCAACATCTTCACTTAAATCCGTCTCACCGAGTATTGTATACCGCTGTGGACGCAGTCTGTGAGCAATAGAAAGCGCTTTTATAGCAGTATCATTTGGAATACCGTAATCAGCAACTTTAGTTGAAACGCCTATCTTTTTATATGTTTCGTAAAGCATTTTCCAGTCACCACCATGAAGGTACATTGACGCCAGTGAACCCATGGCAACCTGCTCGCCATGCATTGCCGTCCCACTCCCCAGAATCTCCAGAGCATGTGCAAATAGGTGTTCACTACCGCTCGCAGGCCTCGAGGACCCGGCTATTGCCATAGCCGTGCCGGAAGCCAGTATCTGTTTGGTTATCAGCCATATGCTTGATTCCAGACCTGGCTGTATTATATTTGCGTTTTCTATCAGGTCTCTGGAAGAATACTCAGAGATCACCGCGGCAGTTGTGCTGAAAGATTCTCCTTTTATTCTGTTTGCCATTTTCCAGTCCATTACGGCAGTTATATTTGCGATAACATCTGAAGCACCTGCTGCTGCAAATCTATATGGGGCTTTGACCATTATCTTTGTATCGGCCAGTATGGATGATGGCATAGTAGCCTCTATAGATAGAAAAGATTTTCCATCGTATATAGACGCCCGTGGAGATGCAATTCCGTCATGGCTCGGTGCAGTAGGTACACTTATAAATGGAACGTCAAGGTCATACGCAAGTTTTTTGCCCATATCTATTTTAGATCCTCCACCAACCCCTATTACAAGGCCTATCCTGATGCCAGAAATTTCATCTTTAGCTTTTTTAATAGCATCCATTGTTGCGTTTCCAGTCATCAGAATGTAGCAATCAAGACCTTGAAGCTTATCTTTAACTGCTTCCCCTGCTATTTTATATGTTTTTTCTCCTGAAACTATTAATATTGATCCTGACTTTAAGTTTTTTTCTGCCACGTGGCGTATATTCTGTATTGCATCATGACCTATGTAAACATCATTCGGAAAATGCATGGCCTTGATTTTATTAAATTCCATGATTTTATGATATTCAATTAGAATATAAATTTACGTATTAATAGAATAACAACGTATGCCAAAAATATATTTTTTACGCCGTAAACTTATTATTTCGAAATGTTTATATACGTCAGACAATTAATATTATCATGAACAGGTATAGCATATTTTCGGCAACTGGAACGGTGATTGTTTTAGTTACATACCTGTTTATTTTTTTAATTCCCGGAGATAAGCTTTCACAATATTTTCAATCGGACTACTACTCCGGTGTGATACCCAGAATATTCCCCATATTCCTGATTTTCGGAGATGTGTTTATAGCCGTAGGACTTCTATTTCCTGACACAACCATGAGAAGAAACAGAATGATACTTATAGCGTCATCCGCCATTTTTATTGTTGCAGGTTCTGCTATGGCTATGATATTACGGGTTTCCCCTATAAATACCTCGCAGTACAACGGGATACGATCAGGTTATTTGATAGTAGAGGGACTGTCAATACTATTTTTTGCCATGGTAATTTCATACTATAAAACTGCCGAAACTGGAAACAATGATATTGACACTTACGGAATTCATGAAAGGTAAAAATCATAAACAATAAGAGGCGATAATATATACATAAAAATGGACGTAGGAAGAGAACTGAAATCTTTTGAAAGATTCATGATCACGGAACGAAAAAGCTTTTATACTATCAAGGAGTACAAATTTCTCATTTCCGGATTCCTTTCTTACTGTGATAAAGATATTTCAGTCATTAGTTTTGAAGACATAGAAAATTACAAAAATTTTATTGTTATTGAAAAACAGTATTCCAAGGCATCCCAGTATCTTGCCATGAAGGCCGTGAAACTGTATTATAAATTTAAAAATATGGATATACCACCCAATCTTCTTCCTCCCAGAAGGTCTCAGAAAATGCCCGTTTATCTTAACCAGAAGGATGCAGGTACACTCCTGAATGGATCAAGCAATAACCGGGATATAGCAGTATTATCCGTTTTTCTATATACAGGACTAAGGGTCAGTGAACTTGTCAATCTGGAGATAGGGGATATAGATTTTGAAGAGAATATTATATATGTTCATGCAGGAAAGGGAGATAAAGATCGAATTGTAGTCATGCCAGATATCTGCAAAGATCATATAAAGAGCTATATGAAGGAACGTATAAAAATAAGGTCAAACAACAATTATTTGTTTATTTCCAATAAGAAAACAAAATTCAATACCAGCACTGTTGAACGTATGGTTAAAAGGGTTGCTGAAAATTCCGGAATAACTAAAAAAGTCACTCCACACGTGCTGAGGCACACATTTGCAACATCAATATTAAGAAATGGCGGTGATATCAGGTTTATTCAGCAAATTCTTGGCCATTCCAGTCTGGCAACAACACAGATTTACACACATATAGATGATAATACCCTGAAAGAAATGTATTCACAGCATATGCCTAAATATTAATTTTCCCTTTTTATTAAATATTCCAGAAGAAAATTCAGCATTTCCACCACATCTTGATTTCCATCAATTTGTCTGATAGACTCACTGGCCCTGGTATTATATTCATCTATCTTTTGCTTTGTATATGCAAGCGATCCGGAATTCCTTACTATTTTTCTCAATTTTTCAAAATCTGAATCACTTATATCACCACTATTCAGGCATTTGTCTATGAATTCACGTGTTATATTGTCAGAATTTTCATATGCTTTTATCATTAAAAGGGTTTTTTTACCCTCGTTTACATCACTTTTAATAGATTTTCCTGTTTTTTTCTCATCTCCGAAAAGGCCCAGCATGTCATCGTAAAGCTGAAATGCTATTCCTGCGTTTTTTCCGAACTCTTCTATTTCATTCAGGTACTTTTTGTTTCCAGAGAGAAGTGCACCCATTAACATCGGCCCCTGTATGGTGTATCTTGCCGTTTTGAGGAAATGGAGTTTCAAAAGCCGATCTTCACTGTAAACATCCTCCAAGGAAGAATATATATCCAGTATCTGACCCTTTCCTGTATCTTCTATTATTTTAGAAAATTGAAAATCAGCGTCAAGGAGATTCTCAATGGGGAAACCGGAACGTAATAGTGCCTCATGAGAGAAAGTATCTATTAAATCTCCGGCGCTTATTGCTATATTCTCCGCTATTCGCCCAGCGCCATCACGATGTAATGACTTCTCAACCGCCCTGTGAAAACTTGGTTCGCCTCTGCGTATGTCGCTCTGGTCCATTATATCGTCATGTATTAAAAGGAATGACTGTGCCATTTCTATGGAAATTGATGCATTTATGATATTTTCGCTTATTTCCGAAAACAGGCTGTACCCCATTATCATTAATATGGGTCTGACACGTTTACCACCGTTCATCGTGAATTCTTTTAACTTTTTTATAACATTCCTTATTACTTGATCATCGCATTCATCAAGTTTGAACTTAAAGTAATCTTCTAACTTTAGATTAACTCTTTCTCTTAAGCTATTTAATTGCTCTTTATATATTTCTATGTTTTTCAATTTATAAGGTAATCAGTTGAATTATTATTAACTTTTTTCATGTTTATTTCCACTTAATATTAATATATGCCTTTTATATATCTTATACTATGGCAGAAAATTACGTATATAAAAAAGATGATGAGGCAGACGATTATAATGAGAGGGGAATATCATATTTCAATGTAATGCAGTACTCTGACGCAGTTAAGGAATTCACCAAGGCGATTAATCTGATAAAGACGGACCCGGATTATTACATTAATCGCGCATTAGCTTATTATTCTTTGAGAATGTATAATGATGCGATAAGGGACTGTCAGAAGGCTATAGAATTCAGTAGTGACAGGGGGGATTACCACAACACACTGGGGTCAATATATGATGATATGAATAAACTCGAGGACGCAATGCATGAATTTGATGCCGCAATAAAAATAGAGGATGACGTACCCGATTATTATTACAACAGGGGCAATGTTTACTGGAAAATGGGAGAGCATGATCTGGCACTGGAGGATTACAATATGGCTGTTTATTTAAACTCTACAGACCCGGTCTTTCTTTACAAGAGATCGCAGATTTTTACTCAGTTAAAAAGATATGAGGACGCACTAGGAGATATAGAGGACTGCCTGAGGCTAGCCAGAAATCCGCAGTATTACATTGATGAAGCACATATCTACCTTTTAATGGGCAAAAAGGATAAGGCCCTTGATGTGCTGAACGGTGCTCTGATAGCCTCACCAGGGGATTTATCATTGAAGTCACTGAAATCAGAACTAGAGAACCAAAAATAATATTTTAAATATATCCAAAAGATTACAAGGTACCGATTAAATTTAATAGTTATTTTTGATATTACGTTATGAAAGTTATAGAGTTTTCAAGACCTGGAATAGATAACGTAAGAGTAGTAGAGAGAAATCTAGAGGGTACCGGAATAAAAATTCGGGTTATCAAGGCAGGGCTCAATCCACTGGATTATAATATTATTGATGGCAAAGTTGTTTATAATGTATATCCCATGCCACATATACCCGGTTCAGAGGTAATGGGCATAGCCATGGAGGATGGAAAGACAATAAAGAAAGGAGATCGTGTTATAGTATACAATAGAATTTTTGATAATTGTTGCGAGATGTGCTATTCCGGAAACGAACATCTCTGTTATAACGGTGGCATATGGGGTGTGGTTTCTAACGGCGGATACTCCGAATATATAAGAATAGGAGAACAGAATCTCTTCAAAGTTCCAGAAGGCATGGATGATAACACCGCAGTTAGTGTCGGAATAGGTGCATTAACATCATACAGGGCATTGAAGATGGCAGGTCCACTTGTGAATGAAAAAATACTTGTGTATGGCGCAGGGAACACTGGTATATTTACAGTTCAGATAGCCAAGTACATGGGACTCGATGTTTATGTATATTCCAGAAATAAGAGCCTTGAATCACCGGTGATAAAGGTACTTGATGTGGTACCTGAAGATTTCCATGCCGATATAATAATAAATCCCCTAGGCGGGAAACTCTTCAGCGATTCGATGAAACATCTAAAAAGAAAGGGCAGAATTATAACGTACGGTGTTCTAACCGGTAAAATTGCGGATATGGATATAGCAAATATATATACCAACGAATTGAGGATTATGGGGTCTACAGGAGGAACCAGAAAGGATTTATCAGAACTCCTTGCTCTTATGGAGCACAAGCACTTTGATCTTCCCGTTTACAAAGAATTCAGCCTGTGGGATATAAAAGAAGCACTTCATGCCTTCAGGGATAGAATAAACGGGAGAATAATCCTTGACCTATAGGGATTTTAATTTTTTTATGCTGTTTTCAATGTTGTTACCGAAAATATATGAGGCAGATACCAGTATATCTGCACCGGCTTCTCTTGCCAGTTTACCAGTTTCTGCATTGATTCCCCCGTCTATCTCTATTTTTGTGTTGTAATAGTTTTCATCTATGAATTTTCTTAATTCTCTGACCTTTTCCAGAGATTTATCAATAAATTTCTGGCCAGAAAATCCTGGATATACAGACATAACAAGAACAATTTCCGACGTGGATACAAATTTATAGACCTTTTTTACATCTGTATCTGGATTTATAACTATGCCGTAGCGTATGTTTTCATCCTCCAGCTTCCTGAGGAAATTACTAACTTCAATAGGTGTTTCATAATGAACAAGAAGTACGTTTCCGCCAGCTTCAATAAATGATTTATAATACTTATCCGGGCGTTCAATCATAAGATGGCAATCAAGCCTCAGATCAGTTGCCCGTCTTACTGCGGAAACAAGATCAGGTCCCATGGTTATATTATTAACAAAATGGCCGTCCATAACGTCTAAATGGAATGATTCTGCACCCGCTACCTGACACTGTTTTATCTGATTTCCAAGTTCCAGGAGATTACTTGATATGATTGATGGAGATATTTCTATATTTTTCACTGTATGAAATCCGGAACATGCATTTATTTTTTTTTATAAAATTTTTTAAGCATAAGATGAAAACCTTTGTGATGTATAATGGTAAAATAAATAAATGATAATTATCTTGTATAATTTTATTTTATTATGACTTCTGAGGATAGATCGGTGAACGTGAATATGCAATTCAATATTCTCCAGATGAATTAAAGTTAACATAGAAAACCCAATAGGAATAATAATCTTTTGCTCGTAAGTATTAAAAAGCCGTTATGAATTTGCAACAGTGAATGATGACGTTAAAAAGATAAGAAGTACGGAAACTCGATATTTATTTAAGTTGCTACCAGTCTTCCTCAAATTCAGCTCTGATAGAAAAAAATCAAGGCGTCAGGAGGAATATGATTATAGAATTGAGAAGCATGGTAGAACAGCAGTAAATACATTCATCCAACTGGGCCCAACATTTATCAAACTTGGGCAGGTGCTTTCTGCCCGTCCTGATTTATTGCCGAAGGAATATTTAAAGGCATTCTCTGATCTTCAGGACAGAGTACCACCGGATAATTTTGCCTATGCACGCAGACTAATAGAAGAAAATGTTGGGAATCTCGATAAGGTTTTTGATGAATTCGATGAGGATGCCATATCAGGTGCATCCCTGGGACAGGTTTACAGAGCAAGATACAGGGGAATAGATGCCGCTGTAAAGGTAAACAGGCACGATATAGATAGAATACTCAAAAGGGATCTAATTATTATAAAAAAACTGCTTAATCTATTCAGGAGATTCATAGATAATTTTCTGTATATAAGCATCTCAAATGTGATCTCTGATTTTTCTGCTAGAATTTACGATGAAACTAATTATCTCATCGAGGCTGAGAATATAAGGAGAATAAGGGCCAACATAAAGAAATACGATATAATTATACCCGATGTTTTGTTTGCTTCAAAGCAGGTTTTAATACTTACATATATTGAAGGAATAAAAGTTACAGATGTTAAACAACTTGGTGAAAATGGAGTAAATCTTCCAAAGCTTGCCCATGATCTGGATATAACCTTTATACGCATGCTTTTGCGAAACGATATATTCCATGCAGACCCACATCCCGGGAACATATCTATTTCGAAGGACGGCAGGATTATACTTTATGATTTTGGGATGGTGGGGAAACTGGATGATGAAACTAGGTTTAAACTTTTAAAGCTTTATGATGGATTGATC
Source organism: Thermoplasmata archaeon (assembly GCA_021797295.1). The sequence continues at coordinate 3,687 of JAKAAA010000024.1, read as the reverse complement.
AACAAGGACCCTGATACCATAATGGATTCTCTGATTCAATTAAATGCACTTTCACCGGCTGCAAACAGGGGGATAGTGAGAAAGGGAATAGAACTTTCTATAGCCAATCTCTCTGGAACAAATGTGAATGAAATGGACATTAGGGAACTGCTCGCTATTGCAAATAATGTAATCTTCGAGTTTCCATTCCACCTTCCACGGGAGCTGGTACTTTATATGAGAATGTCATCCCTTCTTGAGGGTATCTGCAAAACACTTGATCCAAATTTCAAATTTGTTATTGTGCTGAGAGATATTCTTTACAATGAGGGAATGCTTCAGGAGCTTTACATGAAGGAATTAAATGAATTTGCACAGAAAGCTGTAATATCTCTGGAAAAAGGGCTTGATGTTCTTCCCCTCATGAAACGGAGGCTGGAAGAACAGGAAATGCCGGCTCAGGAATCTAAGAAACTTCCTGCAACAGTGTTCCTATCGGCACTATTTATAGCAATGGTTTTACTTTCAAGAATTCATCCACTAATTTCTTATATTATAATGGTAGTGGATGTAGTTTTATTTTTATTAATATTAAAAAATAAATAAATATTTCAGTAATCTATCACTCAATTTTTACGGTTTTTACATTCTTAACAGGTATCCTCAAAGAAAGCACACCATCAGTATACCTTGCTGTAAAATCCTGTTCCCTGTCAACTTCTAAAGGAAGTGACATTCTTTTAAAGACCTTGTCAGGTCTCTGATTTTCAAAAACTGTGCCTTCAGGTTTTATTTCTCTATCTGCCCTTATCACTATGGCATTTTTTTCAAGTGTAACCCTTATATTGTTTCTGTCAAATCCCGGAAGGTCTGCCTCAATTCCTATATATCCATTATCTTCATACATTGTAACAGCTGGATACATATAGCTCATAATTTCCCTTGCTCTGTTGTTAATATTCTTCATAAACTCATCAGAGTAATATTTTAACGGTCTGTACATATCTCAAATATAAATTATGAGTACTAAAAGTTTACGTTAATATTCATCATACACTTATTTTATGGCAATAAGGTGAAAAAATTTCAGCTATTCCTGTTTCTATAACTATTTCTATATTCTCATTACCTGTCCTTTACTTCCCTGAAGTTTTTGTTATCCCTTACCAGTATTTGTTCCGCCATTGTGTACGGATCTTCATTCAGAGGGTTATCTTCGAATTCTATCCTGTCAACATAATCAGAATATTTATTGTAAATAGCTTCCATGACCACCATTTTAAGTTTTTTATAATATTTTTCACGTGGATTTTTTGGCCTTATTTCAAGTATACTTTTTACCAGTTTATCATAGTTTTCCCCTGTAAGCGAATTGACTCCAATAACCGGAGTTTCCAGTTTATTGCTCATGTTAAGCGATTCCCTTATATCCTTGATTGCGAGATATGAACCCTCCCGATCGATTTTGTTAATTACAAATATATCCCCTATTTCCATTATACCTGACTTTATTGCCTGTATTTCATCTCCCAGGCCCGGTGCAAGAAATACACATGTTATATCTGCTATGTTCATAATATCCACATCTGCCTGTCCTGAGCCGACAGTTTCCAGTATTATGAAATCATTGCCCGCGGCTTCCAGTACTTTTATAATGTCCCATGTGTATTCAGATAAACCCCCGTTGTAGAGCCTGTTGGATGTGCTTCTCATATATATTCCTTTTTTGCTCAGGGCAGCTTGCATTCGTATCCTGTTGCCCATAATAGCACCTCCAGAAAATGGGCTTGCAGGGTCTATAGCAAGCACCGCAACCCTTCCATGTGCAGCCAGCAAAGGCGCCAGATTACCGATGGAAGTGCTCTTCCCTACTCCGGGAGGACCGGTAATCCCGATGACCTTCGCGTTGCCGTATCTGTATATTTTGCTTATTATATCCTTCCTCATATTATAGCCTGAGTTTTCTATGAGGGATATGGATCTGGCAATTGCCCTATAGTCTCCATTCAATATACCCTTTACCAGTACTTCAGTATTCATTTTCCCTCAGTTTCCTTACTTCTCTTGCTCTAACTTTAATATGATCTATTATTACGCTCAGTGGAGTTCCGGGGCCGAAGTTGCCTGTTATTCCCATTTTTTCAAGTGCTGGCTTATCCTCGTCAGGTATAATTCCACCTCCGACCACAGCAATATCATTTACACCACGTTTTTTTAGTATTTCCACGACATTTCTGAATGCAGTCATATGTGCTCCATTTAAAAGGCTAAGGGCTATTACGTCCACGTCCTCATTGATGGCAGTATCGACCACCTCCTCCGGGGTCGGTAACAGTCCGGCATAAATAACATCCATGCCTGCATCCCTGAATGCCTTTGCCAGGACAAAAATACCACGATCATGTCCATCAATTGCAGGTTTGGCCAGCAGAACCTTTACAGGAGCTTCAGTATATTTTTGGCTCTTTCCATTCACCAAATATCTCCCTCCCTACATTTGATATTTCTTCCAGTGTGCAGTAGTTTCTTACACATTCCATTATATATGGCATGAGATTTATGCTGTCATCCTCCATTGCCTTATGCAGGTTCTCAAGGGATCTGGAAACCTTCGATTCATCCCTTTTCTTCCTGATATCCTCCAAGCTCCTGATCTGTCCTTTCTCTGCCACATCACTGATTTTCAAAGTGTTTATGGGCTTTTCATCCTCATCCACATACTTATTTACTCCAACTATTACGTCGTCTCCTTTTTCTATTTTCAGCTGTTTTTTATAGGATGTGTCAGCTATTTCCTTCTGTAAATATCCTGACTTTACAGCATTGAGAATTCCCCCCATTTTTTCAATTTCCGAAAAATACTTGTATGCTTCTATTTCCATTTCACATGTAAGCCTTTCAAGATAATAGGAACCACCCAGAGGGTCAATAACATCGGTTATTCCAGTTTCCTCTGCAATTATCTGCTGCGTCCTAAGTGCAACTTTAACAGCATCATCTGTTGGGAGTGCCCATGCCTCATCGTAGGAGTTGGTATGCAGACTCTGAGTTCCTCCCAGTACAGCTGCCATTGCCTCTATTGTTGTTCTAACTATATTGTTCAAAGGCTGCTGCCATGTAAGGGTGTATCCAGATGTCTGTGTATGGAATTTTAATGCCATACTCTTTGGGTTCTTTGCATGGTATTTCTCTTTCAGTACCGTTGCCCATATGCGTCTTGCTGCTCTAAATTTGGCAATTTCCTCGAAGAAATTGATAGAAGAATTAAAGAAAAATGAGGTTCTGGGTGCGAAATCATCAACATTCAACCCCGCATCTATGCCCATTTCAATATAATAGAAACCGTCTGCTAGTGTGAATGCCAGTTCCTGAACTGCACTCGATCCCGCTTCCCTTATATGATATCCGGAAACGCTTATATAATTCCATTTAGGAACATGTTCTGTTGAATATACAAGCATATCCCTGATGAGTCTTAGATGGGCTTCTGGTGGATACATCCACTCTTTCTGGGCTATGTACTCCTTCAATATATCTGCCTGTACTGTTCCCGAAATTTTTTCAAGTGGAATCCCTTTTTTCTCTGCAAGAACGAAATACATAGCTGTCAATATAGCAGCAGGGGCATTTATTGTCATGGATGTACTTACCTTCGAAAGGTCTATGCCATCAAATATTCTTTCCATGTCATGTAATGATGAAACATTC
>JAKAAA010000023.1 GCA_021797295.1 Thermoplasmata archaeon | reverse complement strand
AAATTAATAGAGAAATCAGATGTAAAAGAGGCACTGGTACTTTATGTCCCTGTTGAGGAAAAGATCAAAAAATACTATGGCAGCATGACCAACGCTATTGGGGAAGAAGCTACAGGCTCACAGAAAGGTGAATATTATAATTATTATAATTATAGTGAAGACAGGTCTTATCAGTGAGTGAAATTTCGAATTCCCATTATGTTTATAAATATTATTTTATCTAATCAAAATTTATAGTTCTAATGAGCAAAAAGATTAATACGTTTTAAATATAGAGGTTAAATGGCAATTTTACTTCTCTTCTTAACTGTATTCGTGGCATTGTTTGCTATTATAAATCCCATAGGAGCAGTGCCCATACTTATCACCCTTACTGATGGTTATAGCCTCAAGGAAAGGAAGGAAGTAATACGGCGTAGTGTGTACATGGCATCGGGAATGCTTTTTGGTTTTATGTTTCTGGGAGTGTATATATTTGATATACTTGGAATAAGTATATATGATTTTGAAATAGCCGGAGGAATTCTGCTTTTCAAGGTCGGTTTTGATATGCTCCAGGGCAAAACATCGCAGACAAAAATTACAAATGCAGAACAGCAGGATTCCGCTGACCGGGAAGCGATAGCAATCGCACCCATAGGAACACCATTACTTGCTGGCCCAGGTTCCATAACAACTGCCATAATTTATTTTAACGGCACCGGAATTGCCCTATCATCCAGAATGGTCGTAATTGCTGCAGTAATTCTTGTGCTTATCCTGGCATTCATAATACTGAAGTATTCCCTGCCAATATTCCAGAAAATAGGAAAAACAGGTTCAATTGTAATTTCCAGGATCATGGGTCTTCTCTTAACTGCTATTGCTGTTGATTTGATTTCCACCGGAATTATTCATATTTTCCTTTGAAACGGGATAATAGTTTATTGAATTCTACTGTTTCAATCTGCCCCGGGGCAGTTGAATCTCTATAGGTCCCATACGCATAATCTGAAACCATGCGGGCTGAAATTACACGCAAAAAACTATTATTTTCTCCCATGGGAATGAATGCAAGTTTTATAGAATTCTCAAGCCTGTAATGATATAAATAATCAAGATCATCGAGGAATTTTCCGTTGTCGGTATAAAGCAATGCAATTTTATATATATCGGGCTCAAGTGGTGACATTCCCGCCATCTTTATCCTTATTTTATCATCATTAGAACCGTGAAATGAAACCATCAACATTGTATCTCTAAAAAAATCCCTTTTGAATTTGAATGAGTTGATATCCACATCAACAATGGGCGGGGAGAAATTTATTGCAGTACTGTAAATTTTTATCAGTTCTTCTGTGTTTGCGGATCTGTAAGTAAATATATAATCAATATTATTTGAGTTAAGGTATGTGAGTATTAGCCTCAGATTTTCAATGCTTTTATATTTAAACAGATCGTACCTGATTTCATAATGCTCCGAATAATCTGCCAATCCTTTTTCGAATTCCGTTCTCAGATGGGCGAAATCATCAAAAAAAACTGATGTATATACTTTACATGAATTCCCGGGCATAGTAAAGTATTTCAGTATAGTATAAAAATTATCTATTGAACATGATATAATAAACCTTTTTACATATAATATTATATCCCCGCATGGATATGATAGAGATTAAGAAAGGGGGAAAGTATACAGTTGTTTCATCAAGCGGGGATGACAAACCACTGATAACAGAGGGAGAATACTTTGGATATGCAATTCTTGGAGAGGAAGGATCGCTGGTATTCAGGGTCACGTCAGAGGGGAAGTCGAAATTGAGGCTTATCCCTGTAGCATCTGTGTCGTATATTGAATTCGATGAAGAAAATGTTGTTTCCAAAAATAAGGAAGAGGATAGAGGAAAAACCACATATTTCAATTAATTTTAAAATCAGGTCATTTTTCCAAATGTTTCGAAACTAATATTTTTATATTAATTAAATATAAAATATGATGGTTTATAAAAAATCTGTTGAGTCGGCTATTATAATAGGTGGTGGCAGTACAGGATGCAGCATAGCATATCATCTAGCTCAAAGAGGGCTTAAGGTACTGTTAATAGAACGCGAGAATATAGCATCTGGAAATACAGGTAAGTCAAGCGCACTTGTCAGGACACATTACAGTAATAAATTGATAGCTTCCATGGCCCTTTATTCAATAAACCAGTTTATTAATTTTGACAGCATAGGATATTCTGGATTTACCAGAACAGGTATGGTATTTCCATTTACCGGGGATAATGCAGAAACTGCCAGGGCAAACTGTGATATGCTGAGGAGCATCGGGGTAGCTGAGGAAGAGATCCCGGTGTCAAAGGTAAAGGAATTTTTCCCGGACCTCAATTCGGAGGGCTTTGATTATATTCTGTATGAGCCAAACAGTGGATATGCTGATCCCGTAGCAACTGCTTCCTCCTATGCCAATGCTGCAAAATTGCTCGGTGCAGAAGTAATTACAGGCAAAACTGTAGTTAAAGTCGAGAGTGACCACCATACTGCGTCTGTTTATCTGGAAAATGGAAAAAAATACACGGCGGATAAAGTGATTCTGGCATCCAATATATGGACCAACGGTATACTGCAATCATCAGGGGTTGAAAATAGCATGATGCTCCCCCTGCATGCATCTGTGCATGACATTATCTATATAAGAAGGCCGGATAATTGCCGCGGGTTGAAACCTACATTGTGGGACCCACAGCAATCAGCATACTATAAGATGGAGGGAGAAACTCTTACAGCTATCGGAAGCCTGGATCCGGAAATAGACCGTGAGCCGTTTGATATCGGCCAGAGCATTGAAAACCATGTAACAGAGAGCTATATAGAGAAGTACCTGAATAATATCACTGAAAGGCTCCCCTGTGCAGGTGATGCTTCCGTTGTTTCAACTATATCAGGCATATATGACATGTCCCCTGATGGACAGGCAATCATAGATTCAATGGAAGGTGCAGGCATGGAAAATGTATATGTTTGTGCCGGTTTGAGTGGGCATGGGTTTAAACTATCACCGGCTTACGGAATGATGGTTGCTGATATGGTAACAGGGAAGGAACCTGGCGATTCATTATTTGACTGGTCAAAATTTTCCATAAACCGTTTTAGCAAGGGCGATTCTATAAAATCTATGTATTCCGGAATAGGCACAATATATTAAAAATTTTTCAATCTAAGCCATCGGAGGGATTCGATCCCCCGACCTGCTGATTACAAATCAGCCGCTCTACCATGCTGAGCTACGATGGCGCATATAGTGTATATAAAATTGTTATTTAAAATTTATATTTATTGTAAATAAAAAATAAAAAATTATTCCTCGTGGTTATAAGCTTCCATTACATAGCCAGCAAATTCATCATCTGGATATGCTCCGGGGAAAGTGACATCATCATTTATTACTATGTGTGGCACTGCAGATACTCCTGCATCTGATGCTTCCTTATCAAACTCTAATGATTCTATCATTTCGCTCTTTATATTTTTGTTCATCAATGCGAATTTGTGCGCTGTGATTACAGCCTTCGGGCAGTACTGGCATGTTGGTGTAACATAAACCTTTATGGTTATGGGTTTATCAATTTTTGATATTAATTCAACCGCTTTCTTTGATACATCAGCTTCACCGCTTGATACGTTTTCCAGGTCCTCAATAAGTGATCCGAATTCATAGCCTGATGGTATACCATAATAAATAATTCTTCCATCCTCGTCCCCATGTTTAGCAACGATTGTGGCAGGATATTTTTCTACCTGATATTTTTCCACCATTTCCTTATCCTTTTCATACACATATTTTATTACGTTTATTTTATCAGATAATGATCCTACCTCATCAAGCAGGTTAACTGTATCCTTGCAATATTTGCAATTGCTGTCGTCGGATGTAAATACAACAAGATCTACAACATTTGTTAATTTTTTCTCAAAATCTTCTCTGAGGAATTTTGCATCTTCTTCTCTTATCAAACTCATAATTATCAAATTGATATTTTAATTCAATATATAAATATTACTGCACATATATGTATACTTATTTAATCGCAAATTAAATTAATATAACATAGTATATTACTAACTTAATGACTGAAAAACTCTATTATACAGATATGTATGGCCGTGAATTTGATGCTTCAGTGGTTTTTTCTGAAGATAGAAATATAGTACTGGATAAAACATTATTTTACCCGACCAGTGGAGGACAGCCCAATGATACGGGAATTCTGAAAACAGAAACTGGCCAGGTAAGGATAGTGGATGTAAAGCAGGAAAATGGCGAAATTATACACATAGCAGATGGCCCTGTAGTTTTAAAAAAGGGGGAAAAGGTTCACGGGATAATAGACTGGGAAAACAGGTACATACACATGCGATATCACACTGCCGTACATATTATTGATGGTGTGGTAAACAATGATTACAGTAATGGTATGCTTACCGGCGGGCAGATATACGATGACCACGCCAGAGTAGATTTCAGTTTCGATATAATAGATAAAGATCTGATTGCCGAGATAATTTCAAAATCCCAGAAAGTTGTGGATTCAGGTTTGAAAGTATTTCAGCGGGAAATAAGCAGGTCCGAGGCTTTAAAAATACCAGGACTTTCCAGAACTGAACCGGGACGTCAGCTCATAGAAAAGCTGCCTGTGGTTCGTATCATAGAAATAGAAAACTTTGATTTTCAGGCCGATGGTGGCACCCATGTTGCTAACACAAAAGAAGTGGGGCATATAGAAATGCTGAAAATAGAAAATAAGGGAAAGGGCCATAAGAGGCTGAGTTTCAGGCTAGATTAATATCTTCCAGGATAAAATCCGGAAGTATTGTGGATGCGGGCAGTTCACTGATATCTACTGTCTTGGCCATTCCGGCCGCTTCAAAATATTTGTTCAGGAACTTTGCTATATAAAAATTGTTTATAACGCCCATGGTACCTATTCTCAGTGTACTGGCGGATATAGCCCCCATTCCCTTGGATACTGCAATGCCTGAATCCAGTAATTTTTTTATTATTGTGGCATCATTGTGATAAAAGCATACCACTGTGTTTGAATATGTGTTTTTGTTTCCGAATATCTCTATCCCATTGTCAGTAAGGTTCTTTCTTATGAATTCTGATGATGATTGTATTCTTTTCACACGATTTGAGAATCCTTCACGATCGAGAATCTTCAGTGCCAGATTCAGGGATTTGAATGCGCCGGTTGATGGTGTGTATGCTGTTTCATTTTTCTCCAGGAACTTCAATGATGTTTTCAGATCAAGATAAAATGGAGCAGATACAGAGGGAATCCTTTCCAGATCGTCTGTTGCTTCCCTGGAAAGGAATATTATTCCGATTCCAGGAATTGCAGCAATATTTTTCTGGCTGCCGGTTACCATTGCATAGATTCCGTTCATATCCATTGAATAACCGCCGAAACCAGAAACGTCGTCAATCAGGAGTTTGGCTCCCTTGCTCTTTACTATCTTTATTATTTCTGACATATCCCTGATCGCAGTACCATTTGATGTTTCATTATGCACAAGAAATAATTTATCATAGTCACGATCTCTTACCTCAGTTAACAGGGCCTGCATATCCAGTTTATCATATTTTACAGACTGTAGATTTCTTGTTTTTCTGGAGATAGAATCTATCAGCCTTTCTCCGAAATTACCGTAGCTTATGGAAAGAACACGGTCATTTTCATTTATCAGTGAGAACACCATTGTTTCTACGGCAAGTGTCCCTGAACCTGTAACCATTACAGTTCTGTATGCCCCAGAAAATTTATTCAAAAGGTCCTGATTTTCACCCACAATTACCTTGAATTCTGGAGAACGGTGGTTTACTACATATGACCCTGCATTAGCCACAGAGAATGGGACCTCTACAGGGCCCGGTATCAAAAGCATTATTACCACTCGTTGATTATGTTATCAGCAGTCATAATGGCTATTCTTTTCTGGGCTTCCTTTGTCTGAGCGCCAAGGTGGGGCGTGATCATAACATTATCCAGGCTGAGCATCTCCTTTTCGTAATCCTCCTTCGCTGGCTCATCCCAGAAAACATCACTCACAAAGGCATATATTCTGCCATTCTTCAGATATTTGAGCATGTCCTTGCCGTTTATTGCCCTTGCCCTGGAGGTGTTCACTATTATTACACCCTCCTTCAATTTTGCGAGGTCTGGATCGTTCAGTATGTATGGTGAATCCTTTCTCATTGTCACATTGATAGAGATAACGTCTGATTGCTGAAGGAGCTCTTCAAGAGAAACCTTTTTTACATAGTCAGGATATTCAACTGGCATGGGGTCGTAAGCAATGAAGTCCATTTTAAAAACTCTGGCTGCATCTACTATTGCCTTGCCGATTCTTCCGAATCCCAGTATGCCGAGTGTTTTCCCTTCAAGTTCAATACCTTTTAATTTTGTGAAGTTATTCTTTCTCGTGTTTTCTATGCCCTTGGATAATGACCGGGCACCGATAACCATCATTGCAAGTGTAATTTCAACAACACTTTCTGTGGAAGACCCGGGGGCGTAAACAACCTTTATGTGCTTTTCTTCAGCGTAATCTGTATCTATATTATCCACTCCTATGCCGGCCCTGGCGATAATTTTTAATTTTTTGGCTTTTGATATGACGTCCCTGGTAATCTTTGTCCTGCTTCTTACCACGACAACATCATAATTTTCTATAACGTTAAGCAGTTCCTGCGCAGATATTTCAGGACTGTAGTCTACCTCGAATTTTGCATTCAATTTCTCCCTTAACACACTGTCAACGGGGTCACATATTAGTACCTTTCCGTACATATACTGTGATGGCATTATTACTTATAATAATTTCTTCCCGCAATGAAAATCAAGCATAACGTTATTCAATAAGTGAAAAACAGTAATCATTTCATGATTTTCGAGATTTATTTTTAAAAATAGATTAAAAGCTATCAATTTACAGCCCTGGATTATACACATGTATTTGTAATTATGATTCAAATTTCATATAAAGTATTTATAGTATACTGGATTTAAGATTTATGCAGCTGGTCTTTAGTGAATACTTTAAATCTTATCCGGTGAAAAAGAGGATAATTGAAAAGCTGTATACAAACGGGATATCCATAGTCAATGACAAGTTTTTTGTAAATAATATAGAAGTGTCACTGAGCAGTATAGCAAACGCAATAAAAGTCAACAGGAGAACCCTCTATGATACAATTAAATTCGTAAATGAGAACCCTGCAGTAAAACAGATAATGGAGAATATTTCAGTGATACCGGATATAAAAAAGGTTTCATTGCTCATGAAAAATGAAGTTGTTACCGTATATATAGATAAAGGTATGTATTCAAGGGTTATAACTGAAATTATGGGCATTTTGAAAAACCATATTTCAAATATAAAAGAGATATATTCACAAAATTCAGATTACGATTCAAATTTTATAAGAATTATTTTTTATAATGAAGTGGACAGCCCGGTATTCAGGTTGCTGGACGCGATCCAGGGAGTGAATAGAATAATTATAAATTCTCCGGCGAATATAGATGTTATTTGTGATAAATGCGAGATAAAAATATGCCCGCATAAAATATCATCCAGTCTGAGAGAGCATAATATTTAGATTGGACTATAAAACACCATTTATAATAGAAAAATATATATGTAACCATATTTTTAGTATATCGTGGATCCAAGGCAGGAACTTATAAAAAATATATACGACTTTCTTAGGAAAAATGATTTTACAGTTTCAGAGCCAGGGCTTTACGGATTGGTTACATTTGATCTTATATGCAGGAGGGGTAAAGAGAAATATATACTTAAAATACTTTACAACGTCAACACATTCAGCAAAATAGGTGTGGTTCCCCTCATCAAGATGAGCGCCATGACAGATTCCGTTGCATTGATTATAGGTGAAAAAGCAGGAAACGGCAAACTGGAGACTGGAGTTTTATATTTCAGGCACGGCGTACCTATACTTTCACTGGAAAGCTTCGAAGATTATATAGAGGGAAATGCACCATTTGTATACTCTGCCCCTGGCGGGTTTTATGTTGGTATAAATGGCCAGAAAATGAGAAATTTAAGGGAAAAAAATGATTACTCAATAGGTTATATAGCACAGAAACTGGGTGTTTCAAGAAGGTCTGTGTCCCTCTATGAATCGGGTAGCTCCGCAACTATTGACATATATTTGAAACTGGAGTCAATACTCAAGGGCGATATCAGCAGGGAAATTGATATATCCATAAGTGCTGAACCTGATATGCCGGTGAGTCCTGCAAGTGATTTTGTCAATGAAGTTCTCGGAATAATGACCAGTATCGGCTATACTTCAGAATATATTAGCAGGAATCCATTTGACGGTCTTTCCTTTAGCGCGGAATCCAGATTGATGGTTGGAACATTCAGCGATGCCAATGAAAATCTGAACAGGATAAAAGCAATCAAAAAGATAAGTGATGTACTTGAAGAAATACCTATTATAGTCAACAGGGAAGGCATTAGTGGAAAAGATGTTTACGGATGCAGGATAATTAGTTTTAGCGATTTGAGAAAGGTTTATGATATTGACCGCTTTTATGAACTGTTAGAAAAATGAATATGATGCACCGGATTAATGACAATTTATATTTATTTGGGGGAATAAAGGGCCTTGTCCGGGATGGAGATGAATTAAAAAAAGAACTTCTGGATAAAAGGCCACAAGTAGTTTTAATAACTATTTCTCCTGAACAGGTAGATGGAATGAAGAATTTTATCGAAGACCCCTTTGAAGTGGATATGTCAGATTACGAAATATTATACGGCATAAATCTTGCAAATTATGGCGAGGTAATGACTCCTTCCCCCGTCTATATAGAGGTAACCAGGTACTGCATGGAAAATAACGCAGAAATGATCGGGATCGATATGGAGGAGGGGGACTATCAGAATACTTACAGCAAGTATGTTAAAACCACAGATCTGCTCAGGCACTCATTGAGAAAAAAGAAAATAAGCCGTTTTAAATTCAACCAGGAAACACCGGAAGAATTTGTGGAAGCTTGGAACAGTGCCGTCGATCTGAAATCATTCAAGAAGGTTAATGCGGAAAGAGAGAAATATATGATAAACAGGATTGACAGCCTACTTCCGGAATACGGCAATAAAACAGTCATGTGTGTAGTTGATTATGACTATTATAACAGTATTTTAAAGCACCTGGATGAAGATCACTAAATTTTGCCTTTGAATACAATATATACTTCTCTACTATGCTGCCTTGATGCATTAGGTTTGGTTACTTTATAAAAATTGAAGTACTGCTTCCAAAAATTCACAAATTGATTTGTGGAATCCCCCTGAAACTGTTTGAGTACAGCATTACCACCTGTGGAAAGCAGGGAGATGGAACGTTTCATGACATTTTCACAGAGCAGGTACGAACCATAATGATCCCGATCGTAATTGCCGCTTGTTTTCACCATAGCATCAGATATTACAGTATTGATATAATTTATACCGGCTGAGACCATTGCATCCCTGATTTTTGAAGTTAGCTCAGGATCATTGATATCGCCCTGTATAAATAAAACATTTTCTATGGGATCCATCCTGCTTATATCCACAGAAATTACTGGTTTATCTGTAAATTGCTGGACAACCTGTGTCCACCCGCCTGGAGACGATCCGAATTCCAGTACAGAATCGTCCGGATATATGATATTGAATTTGCGCTGAATTTCAAGGAGTTTATAGGATGCCCTGCTCCTGTAATTATCCTTTTTTGCCTTTGTATAGTATTTATCTTTTCTATCCATAAATATTTTTATTCCCCTATGTATTTTTTATATTCTTCCGGGGTCATAGCTTCATATTTTTCATCAGAAATTTTGATTTTGACTAGCCAGTATTTATAGCAGTCAGCATTAACAAGCTCAGGCTTATCATTTAACTCAGGATTTATATCTACTATCTCACCGTTTACTGGAAAATATACATCTTCTGCCGATTTGACGGATTCTATTGTAAGGAGGGTTTCACCTGCCTTTTTGGATGTTCCCTTTTCAGGCATATCAATATAAACAATATCTGTGAGCTGATGCTGTGCAAAATCGGTTATACCGACTGTAGCTATGCCGTTCTCTACTTTAAACCACTCATGTGACTTCGTATATTTCAAATCCGCAGGTATTATGGACATAATACTGTATAAATATTACATATAAAAATACATAGGCATGATAATATTATCTTAAAATGCCTGGTCTATATCCTTATCCTTTATTTCCTTCAATACCGTAGATATGAAGTCTTCCATGCCATATTCCCTGGTCTTGTCGCTGCGATTCCTTACCGAGACACTTTTATTGTTATACTCCTTCTCCCCGGCAACAATAATGTAGGCAGGCCTCATTGACCTTATTAATTTGATCTTTTTGGAGATGGTGCCATCTGAAATATCAATTTTTGATCTTATCCCATTTTCTATTAATTTCTGATGGATATTTTTTGCATATTCAATGTAGTTTTCAGATACTGGAATGACATATGCCTGTATTGGCGTCAGCCACAGTGGAAGTTTTCCATTGAAATGCTCAAGGAGAATAGCTATAAAACGTTCATAACTCCCATATATTGCACGATGGATAATTACAGGCCTGACCTTTTTGTCACTGCTGTCTATATAGTAAAGATCGAAGTTGCCGGGCATGAAGAAATCAATCTGTATCGTTGATAGCTGCCACTGCCTGCCCAGTGCATCCTTTATGTGCACATCAATCTTTGGCCCGTAGAATGCCGCCTCACCTGGATACTCGGTATATTTAAGATTAAGGCCGTCCAGGGCTTTTCTCAGATTTTCCGTTGCATCATCCCACATGGTGAAATCTGCCGCTAGATCGGCTGATCCGCAATTCGGGCATTTGTATTCCTGTGATGCTGCCCTTAGCATGAATTTCTCACCACAGGATGAACACTTATATGACATTAGATAATTTTCAGAATGCTCTTTGTCCATAACACTTAGATCATAGGTAATTTCATCTATGCCCATTATTGTTTTGAAAATTGATGGAATTATTTTAAGAAGGGATACAGTTTCATCATAAATCTGGTCTTCCCTTACAAATCCATGCCCATCATCGATGGTAAATCCCCTCGGCCTGGTTAATCCTCCCATCTCCCCGGATTTTTCGTACCGGTAAACGGTGCCTGCTTCAGAGTATTTTATTGGCATATCACGGTAGCTGTAAATATTTCTCTGGAAAATTGCTATATGCCCGGGACAGTTCATGGGTTTCAGTCCGTAACTATCTCCGTTAGGAAGTGTAAACAGGAACATGTCATCCTTGTACTTATAATAATGACCCGACTGCTTCCATATAATATCCTTGAATGCATGGGCTGTCCATACCTCCTCCCATCCACTTTTTGTGTTTATTTCCTTCATATAATTTATGAGCTCATTCCTGATTATTGCGCCGTTCGGAGCATAGAATGGCATACCCGGGGCCCGCTCATTATCAAATGTAAACAGATCCATTTCCTGGCCGATCTTTCTGTGGTCCCTCTTAATGGCCTCTTCCCTTCTCTGCAGGAACTCCCTTAGCTGTTTTCCGTCAGGGAATGCAGTGCCATAAATCCTGATCATTCTCTCCTTGTTAACATCCCCCTCATAATTGGTACTTGATATTGAAAGAAGTTTGAATGCCTTCACGAATCCGGTGGATGGTACATGGGGGCCTCTGCAGAACTCTTTGTAGCTGCCCTGAATGTACATACTGGATTCACTGCCATCCTCTACATTTTCATTGATCTTGTCCTGTTTATATTTATTCCCGGAAAATTCTTCCAGCAGATTCAGTTTCGGTAGAATTTTTTTCTCTATTTTTATATTCTTATGTACGAGGTCTTGCATTTTCTGTTCTATTGCAGGGAAGTCTTCTATTGATATGGGCTGCATATTAAAGTCATAATAAAATGTATCCTCCCCCTCGTTGCTCGTGTTGGGAAGGGCATCCGGATACAATTCTACTATAGCATTTGCCAGGAGATGTGCTGCACTGTGTAAGAGTATTTTCTCACCTTCCGGTGAGCTAATTTTTATGAACTCCACGTTTCCATCTTCAGGAGATGTGTCCAGCAGATCGTATAATTTTCCATTTAACCTGGCAGCAATAATGTTATTCTTCAGGTTTGCCGGAACAGCATCCTGAAATGGCTCTCCTTTCCTGATTTTAAAAAGTTGATTTGAATTCATTATAACCAATATTTCTAAGGTATATTAATTTATTTTGACTGATATGGTAGGGTCTGATTTGTTTATCATCCATCAAATACCTAATATATTTATAATTTCGAGCAATATTCAATTATGTATAATGTAATCGTTTGTGGGAATGACTATTCAATGGCAAAAACAGTATTCAAACAGATACAAAATTTAAAAAATTCTATGCCGGATGCAAATATAGAGGTTGTACTTAATAGATCTGCAGTAAAAACATTGCTAAAAGGAAGTGAATACATTTCAAATGTAAAGGAACTTATAGATTCTGGCGTCAAAATCAATGCATGTAGAAATACTCTCAAGGAAATGAAGCTCACCGAAGATGATATTGAGAAAAATGCCGGAATAGGCATGGTGAATGCAGCAGTTGAGGAAATTGTTAAAAAACAGGCAGAAGGTTATTATTATCTGCAACTCTGATTTATATAACAATATTTTTTTTATCTCAGAATAAAAATAAGATACTTATAGAGCCTTTAAAGTGGAAAAGGAACATATAAAATACTGAAGTTTTATATCTATGCAGGTGCCGTGCATCCCGTAAAATACTCAATGCACACACGAATTGTTATATAGATCCGGCACATATTATATTACATGGACTATGCATTTTATCTAAGCAGGGAAATGAATAAAC
>JAKAAA010000102.1 GCA_021797295.1 Thermoplasmata archaeon | reverse complement strand
TGCCTCCTGGAAATTATTCAGTAAATTCGAATGCTAATGTGAGATTCGTTACAGGTGGTGAAACTTACAATTTAATTTCGGACAACGGATACAGCCATTTTACAATTAAAAAATATATAACTAATGTAAAAATAGAATATAGTTCAACCCAGGAGATTAAATTTATCCAGCAGAATTATATATTATAAATTTTATGATATAACTCCATTCTAATGATACCATAAAATAAACATTTTTTATTAATGTTTAAATACATACAATTGCTTACCATTCAGATACAATGGAGCATGGAAAAGATTTGCAGATTTCTCAAGAATATAAAAATAGTGTTTCAGTTATTATTCCGGCATACAACGAGGAAAAGAGAATAACATACGTTCTGAAAGACATAATAAACCTTATTTCTGCAAACCAACTCAACTGGAATATAATAATTGCAATAGATGGAGATGATGGCACAGCAAATTTGGTATCAAAATTTAAAAAATCTTTTCCTAATATAATTTATAAGGTAAATAAAAAAAGATATGGCAAAGGATATGCAATAAAGCAGGCCGTAATAGGAAATATTAATCAATTAGGAGATACAGTTATTATAATGGACGCTGATAATAGCATGAAGTTCACTGAAGTACTATCAAATATTAATAAAATGGATAAAACTGACATATTAATATTCAATAGATATGGAAGATGCAATAATATTCCATTTAGGAGAAGATTTCTTGGAAGAACATTTAACATTATGGTAAAGGGCATCCTAAGGTTGAAAATCGATGACACCCAATCAGGATATAAAATTTTTAGGAAACGTATCCTAATACAAGATATTAACAAAACAAGTGTAAATGGGGCATTTTTCGATGTTTCCCTTCTTTATCATGCAACAAGGGATGGCCATAGTATAAAAGAGGTAAACTCGAAGACCTATAGGCATAACAATGGTTCAACTTTTAATACGGCTAAACTTACATTTGCTATGTTCATTTCCATTTTTGCGCTAAAATTTAGATATTCAAAATTTTATAACATGTTGCCGGATAAAATAATTTATCGAATGTCAAATATTTACCGGAAACATATAAGGCTTTAATTCTTAGAAGCAATAGTAAAAAAAGAATGTTAAGTAGATAACATAGCCCTTACTCCTGATTTGATATTATATTCCCGATAAAATCCAAGTTCATCCTTCGCCTTTTCTATATTTGCCTGGGTAAACATCCGATAGCTGGAAAAAGGATTTTTTTCATATTTAGGTTCAATGTTAGAATCCATTTCCTCCGTAATTATTTTTGTAGATGGTATTGAAATCTGTTGATACTCCTGTTCCTATATTAAATACCTTCCCTGTCCTGCCCTTTTCCATTACAAGCACAGATGCCCTTGCATTATCCTTTATATAAATAAAATCCCTTCTCTGTGTCCCATCTCCAAAAATTACTGGGATTTTTTTATTTTTCAAATCCTCTATCAATTTATGAAATATGCTTGAATAAGCTCCCTTGCTGTTCTCTCCTATTCCATAGGTATTGAAATACCGCAGTCAAACTGAATCAAAGTGCCTTAGAAGTGAAGATGACCTCACAGTTATTTCATTTATATACTTCATTACCGCATACAGATTTGGATACGCATCAGTGACCATGTCTTCTTCAACAGGCGCATTAATGTTCCCACATACTGCAGATGATTATGCAAGTATAACTTTCCTAACATTATTCTTGTACGCTACCTTAAGTATGTTATATGTTCCCATTACATTAATTTCATAACCATTGGAATTTAGATCTTCGAATTCCGGTGGGGATGTAACCGCTGCAAGATTAAAAACATAATCAATACTTTTCACGGAGCTGTTTAATTTATCATAATCTGATATATTTCCTGTTATATGGTCATTTGCTTCGTTACCTTTTTTGCTATATCATATGATAAAGTATAATGACCTTTTTTTGTTCAATAATTCTATAATATTTCTTCCAGTAAATCCTGAACCGCCTATTATTAGACATTTCATAAAGTGCAATTATAAATGCACATATATCTTTTGGTATAAAATCCAACATACATGCTATGATAACCTTTTAAGAACAGAAAAAATCTTAAATTAATCTCTTTTAATAAAAATTTCAGTAATTATAATACTTTATCAATTTATCAATCCCCTCGTCCAGGGATATCTTTGCCTTGAAGCCTATCATTTCCTCTGTCTTCCTTATATCTGCCTTTGTGTAGTAAACGTATGTGTCCTTCATGGGGTTCTCTATGTACTCGGGCTTTATGTCCTTGTTGAGGTGCCTATTAAGTATCCCTACCAGTTCATTCAATGTGTAGTTCTTTCCTGTTCCAACATTGTATACATTGAATTTCTTATTGTTCTCTGCCGCAAGGATTAGTGCATTGACTAAATCCTCTATGAAGACAAAATCCCTCTTCTGCTCTCCATCTCCATAGAGCACAGGGCTAATGTTGCCATGCATTGCCCATAGGAACTGCGATACTAAGTTTGCATATATCTTCTTTGACCTCTCATTATAGCCATACACGGAGAAGAACCTCATGCCCGATACGCTCATATCATATAGGTTGCAGTATAAGTTTGCTATCCTCTCCATTGCTATC
>JAKAAA010000022.1 GCA_021797295.1 Thermoplasmata archaeon | reverse complement strand
TTCTTCAATTCATATGCCATTTTTCTCTGTTCAAGCATTGCATTGTATAATTTATATGATAAATTCAGGATTGAATTGATTTTCTCAATCTGTTTCTTCTTCGGGTATATTCTGAATTTATAAGCTCTCAGTATCATCTTTTTTAGAATATATATGAATTTATTACCTATAAAATTATGCTCTCATCTCCTCCCTCACGGAAGGAGACTTCCCGCTTTAAGGTTAAAATGGAAACTATAGAAAATAACGAAAAACAGAGAGAGGAAAAGGAGCCAAAATGCAGGAGTGAATCGGGGATAAAGGCATTTGTCATAATAATGACTGGAATTACCATTATCACGGCAGCACTTACATCGGGAACATACAGTGGTTATGATCCGAATGGTAATTCTGTTGCCATAACGGGTTTCTTTGTCATAGTGACAATAATCATGACTGCTGTGTGGTACCGTACGAAATATAATAATTATGCATACAACCCTAATAAAAAAGGCAAAAAATAATTTTTATCTTTAATTTGTTTTTTTATATTTATAATACGAGATCTCAGCAATTATATATGATTAATATCACTATAAAGGCATAATAACATATTCTTAGAGCGTATCTGTTAATTTACCAGTTTTAAACTGGAATAATTAATATGCCATATTGAATTGATTGCATATGGAAATAAAGGAGTATATATTACAGATAAGAGAGTATTTTCATGAATACCCTGAAGTGAGCTTCAAGGAGTATAAGACAGCGGATAAAATTGAGGAAGAGCTGAAAGCAATGGGGCTTACCCCTAAAAGAATAACTGAAACGGGAATAATAGCAGATATTAAGGGAAAAGGAAACAAAACAGTGGCAATAAGGGCGGATATAGATGCCTTACCTGTTACAGAGGAAAATAGGGTACCATATGTTTCTAGAAATGAGGGTGTGATGCATGCCTGTGGACATGATACACACATGGCAATGCTTCTGGGTGCAGCCAGAATGCTTATTGCTGATAAGGAAAAATTAAATGGGAATATAAGGCTTATATTCCAGCCAGCAGAGGAGCTTCCCCCTGGTGGCGCAATAGATATGATAAAAAACGGTGCACTGGAAAATGTTGACTATATCATAGGGCAGCACATAATGGGATCGGTTCCAGCTGGACATGTGGCAATATTCTATAAGGAGATGATGGCAAATGCAGATGAATTTGATATTACAGTGCATGGCAAAGGTGGGCACGGATCCGCTCCACAGGATGCAATAGATGCCGTATATATTACTGCACACCTCATAGAAATGCTGAATACAATAGTTTCAAGGGAAATTGATCCGAGGGACCCGGCAGTCATAACAGTAGGAACAGTAAATACAGGATACAGATATAATATAATAGCAGCACATTCCAGGCTGACAGGCACCGTGAGAACCTTCAGCCTTGAAGTACAGGCAAAGATTATAAAAAGAATAAAAGACATTTTAGAGGGTTTAAAATTAACATACGGGATAGAATATGAGTATGAATACAAGAAAGGATATCCAGTGCTGATTAACGATGAAAAAGTAGCCAGATACATAGAAGAAACTGCAGAGAAAATTATTGGAAATGAGAATATAGATCATCCAAAGCCTGATATGGGTGGCGAAGATTTCGCTTACTATCTTCAGAAAATACCGGGAGCGTACTATTTCTTCGGTGCCAGCAATGTTAAAAAAGGGATAAATTCACCGAATCATTCCCCTACATTTGATGTGGATGAAGACCAGCTCTATACAGGAGCCAGAATCCTGAAAGAGACTGCAATGAATATCCTTAATAAATAACGTTCTTTTTCTATATTTATTTAAATACTTTTGCAGGTTAAATAAAAATTTTTAGGCTAGGCATATAATTTGGATTAAATTTATTTACTTTGAAATTATAAAATATATGAAATGCCCGAAGAAATGTACACATATTCCGATCATAAAATTACGGGAGAAAATGGATTCTCTGCTGAGATTATACCAGGAAATCACTGGAAGGAAATCTCTATTGAGGACAGCATCAACGTAAAACTGTCACTGGAAAATGGAGTTTATATAATCAGGCATAATTTTCTTGAAGAGGGATATGTCAGGAAGAATTCAGCTATGGAATATGAAGGAAATAATTTCATAATTGATCCTCAGGGATTGAAGAATTTAAACTCTAACAAAATAAATTTTGATATTACTTCTGGAGATGAGCATGTAGCCTTCATTAACGTTTTTAGAAAGGAAATAAATATAGATCTGGATGAGCCTAAATATATTATTCCAGTGATAATTTATATTGCAGTACTTTCAAGACGATTGAAGATTTTTGGGGGTAAGGTTCATGTGAAAAATTGGTCTGGGCCCTTGTTGAGCTTATCTGTGTCCATGTTTGGAGGTCTTATCACAACAGGTGGGTTGAATATGGGAAAAACAGAGCAATTAATTCTTCTCCTGGTTCCAATTGCGGCTTTAACAATTAGTTTGTTTTATTATATTTTAAGAAGAGGCAAACTGTTTTAGATTTATCCCAAACTATTTAAGAAATCAATAATTGCAATATCATGGCCTTTAAATCTGAATTAACACTGGATGTTATAGATACGCATACTGAAGGCGAACCTACACGCATAATTTTCTGGAACAGCATACCTAAAAACTTGCCGGATGCATTATCTGTAAGAAATTATTTTATTCAACACTACGACTATATAAGAACGACACTATTGCAGGAGCCCAGAGGGCATAAGGATCAGTTCGGGGCTGTACTACTTCCACCTGTTAACCCTGGAAGCGATTACACGGTAATATATCCAACAACGGATTCATATCTGGATATGTGCGGGCATGCCACAATAGGTATTAGCACTGCACTTGTTGCACTTGGATATGTTCAGTTTGAAGGCAGTGAAAAAGTGCTTACCTATGATACTGTGGCTGGTACTGTCAAGGCAAGGGTAAAAGTAGAAAACGGAGAACCGGTTTCCGTATCCATAGTGGATGTGAAATCCTATTTTGTAAAAAAAATAGATATAGACATTGAGGGAAAAATTGTACCGGTACATATCTCATATGGCGGTAATTTCTATGCTATAGTGGAATCTGATTCAATAGGAGTTGATGTTGATCCAGAAAATATAGACAAACTTCTGGAATATGGTAAAATTATCAGGGAGAAATCAAGTAAGACAATACAGGAAATCTACCCTAATAGTACCAAAAATCTGAAGCCGTTGGCTATGATTACTGACAGCAGGCATGATTACCGTGCAATTGTTACCTTTGCAGGGAACAGCTTTGACAGGTCTCCATGCGGCACCGGTACGGCTGCAAGGGCTGCACTGCTCGTCCATGATGGGAAGCTGGATGTAAACGGCCAGTACACAAATGAGTCCATTATAGGATCCAGATTTAAATGCAGGATAATTTCCTCCGAGAAGGTTAATGGAAATATTATCATAGTGCCGGAGATTACCGGAAGAGCATGGATTACCCAGCTGTGCAAAGTTATTGTTAACCCGGAGGACCCGTTAAAACACGGATTCCTTGTGCAATGACAGGAATTGCCAGTAAAAATATTATAGATGTTAAATGCGACAGTGGAAATATTATTATACATATAAAATCGGCACACCCAGTGTAACCCAATAACAACACTGTAGTCCATTAGAAAAAAATATCAATCTGCACAAGACAGGGTATCTAACTTAACTAAAACTCTACTATTTTTCACCGTATAATTCAAACCTCCTGCCTTATTGCCAAAATTATATTGCATCAGAGTGTTTAATATTTTTTGGTATTTTCATAATATCTGGAAATATACAATCTTCCATATTCTATGAAATAAGTGTGTTTTGGTAGTAATATTTGAGTGTGTAAGTTATAACACTGTTTCAATGCCGAGCTTTTTGGCAATAGTGTTAAGTTCAACATCAGCGGTAAAAAATTTATCTCCTTTTGCTTCTATACAGGTTTCCAGTTGGATGGCGTCTACTATATAGACATGTTGCTCAAAAACCACTTTTATAGCCTTTCTGATTATCTGGTTCGTAACGGGAAATATTTCAACAGAATTAGAACGTTCAAGAACATTTAGCTCTCTTAACATTGCCTGAAACAGATGCCTGGCATCAAGCCCAAATTTTCTCGCATACTTATCAAAAACAACAGCAGCTTCACCGAGATTGATTTCAGATATGCAAAAGACAGTTTCCCCTTGATGCGCAAGCTGAAAATAACTATCTATTATATCAGTGCCCTCCTCATTAACATATCTTTTAACCAGAATGCTGGTATCAAGATAAATTCGAGTTTCTTTCATTTCTCATTTCCCTGATTTGTGTCTCTGATTGAACTTTTCCGGTGAGATTGGGTCTGTTCTTCTTTATATCCTCTGGACTTATATATCTGCAGTCAAGTCCCAGTTCATTACATATATCTTCAATAATCTCTGATGAGGAAAGACTTCTAAGAGATTTTTCAATATAATCACTTAAAGTTTTTCCCCTTTTTAATAAAACTACCTTCGCATTATTCACCACCGGCTTATCCACCGATACTGTTATTTTAGTTTTAACCATATAGCCGTATATACAGCTTCCTGTATTAAATCTTTCTGTAGAATATTAGTTTTTATATACAGACGATAGAAAAGTAGCTATATTATCCAGAAAATACAATACATTTGTTTTCCAGCTATCTATGTGCATAGAAATTTAAGTTTCTGCAACTTCTCACTGCCCGAATTTTTATCTCTGATTGAACTTCCCAGGTGAGATTGAATATGTTTCTTATGTCATCTTGACTCACATATTCGCAGTTAGGATCTAATTCAATACATATATCCCCAATAATTTTAGATGGAGGTTCTATAGGATTTTTAATATAATTATTCGAGATTTTTCTCTTTTTAGCCACAAGTAAGTCACCAAAAAGTTAATATTATGTTTAAACATAAACAGAATATGTTCAAAACCATAACTATAAAAAAGGCGGTTTATGATGAACTAATTAAGGTCAAACAACCGGATGAGAGCTTCAGTGAATTGCTTGATAGGCTGGTACAATCGAAAGATAAGGGGGATGTTCTTTTATCACTTAGAGGCAGTATAAATTTTACAGATAAAGAAGCAATGTTAAGGGAAAGTCAGGAAAGACGTTGGGAGAGAAGAATATGATAATGATTGATACAGATGTTATAATTGAGATTGTGGATAAAGAGTCAGTAAAGGGTGAGGAACTCATGAACAGAATTATCAATTCTGGTGAAACTTATTTTACCTCTTCCATCAATTTTCATGAGTTAATGTATGGTATACATAAATATTCAAAGGATAAGGAGCAAATCCACGGGATTCCAGTAATAAATTATACTAAAGAAGATGCGAATTTATCCTCCAACCTGGAAATATTTGCAGAAAATAATGGAAAAGCTGTTCCCAGAATGGATGCGATGATAGCTTCGGTAGCTATCAACAATAATAGTAATTTATTAACACTTGATAATCACTTTAAAATCTTTACGGAGGTAGGCCTTAAATTATTTGATTAATTTTTAAATCTACTGGATGGCTATCAAAATTTAAACGTCGTCCATCAATATATTATTGCCTGTATACTTTATACATCAGCCCGTTGTTCTAAATGATCATGCATTGTTTAAAGTATTTGATTTAAATAACGCCCAAATCCAGAATGGGATATACTGTATCAAAATTCCATTGATTGATTCTTCTCCCTCATAATCGTATGTTATTATTTTCCCGGCATTCAAACCGAGAGCCGTTGCGGCTTCCACAAGGGCAGATGTTTCCCTTGATCTGGTACTGGAATCAGACACCTCGTAAGAAACCTGTATGAGTTCAGTGGTTTTACCTGTAAGAATAAAATCTACTTCCTTGCCCGATTTCAGCCTGAGATAATTTATACGATCTGTAGTGGAAACATTTCTCAATAATTCCATGAAAACTGCGTTCTCCAGTGCCCTTCCCTTATCAATGTCAGAGAAAAGCCTGGAAATTCCAATGTCTGTTATATAGGTCTTTGATTGCATAGTTATACGCTTTCTGGCACTCTTTTCATATTTCTCAAGTATATCCACAAGAAAAACCGATCTGGAATAATCAAGAAAATTTAACAGTGTTATCCTGCTAATCCTCCTTCCGGTACTTCTAAAATAATTGAACGCCTTTACTGAACTGAAATATGACGCATAGCTACTGGAAAGAATTCTGAGAAAGATGTTTAACTCACCTATCTCTCTAACCCCGTATCTTCGCACAATATCCCTGAAGAAAATTGCGTCAAAGTAAGATGAAAGGAGCTCAAGCTTCCTTGAAACTTCCTGTATCATAGCTATCTCCGGAAATGATCCATATTCTAAAAAATCATCCATTATCTTGAATATAGTTCCTTTTTCGATAGAATATTTCTGCAATTTGTTAATTTTTACTCCCTTTGCGGTCACATATTCTTTAAAGGAGAATGGATACACAGTATAGGTAAGATTTCTGCCTGCAAGCGAAGTAGCTATTTCGCTACTTAACAATTCAGAAGATGAGCCAGAGACAATAATTCTGTATTTTCCGGTATCATAGATTTTTCTGATCCATTTATACCAGTTTTCAACAACCTGAATTTCATCAAGAAAAATGTATATAGTCCCATCAGGATTGAAGAGTTCTTTATGAGCAATGAGAAGCTTGTCAAGATCAGAGGCAACTACTCCCACAAGTCTCTCGTTTTCAAAATTCGCATAAATAATATTATCATCCTTGACGCCTTTTTTTAAAAGTTCATTCATGCACTGGAACATGAGATAGGTTTTACCAGACCTTCTTGAACCGGCAATTGCAATTATCTTCTCTATTCCCAGATCAATATGTATATCACGCTCTATAATATTTGGTGTTTTATATTCCTTCCAGAATGTTAAAATGTATTTGAAATCATCAATTGTAACCATTATTGTATAGTATACTGTACATATTCTTATATTTTATGTATACTATACTGTACATATTTAGCAATTCATAATAGGTCGGAGAAAATTATGTATATCTGTATGTAAAGGTGAAATGAGAAAATTTTGCTCGTACATATCTGTTTTTAATATTCAGGAGGGAACGATAGCTGTCACAATAAAATTTATACTACTATTTGCCGCTAAAATGATATCATTTAACTTAGATATGAATGGAGATTAAGTTAAAAGCGGGTTAAATATCCTATTAGAGTTTTCATGGAGTGCAAGAAAACGCCCGTCATTTCTCTGCCATTACACGCAGGCGCTTGTAATCAATATACCATTGGCCATTCCTGTACAGGATTGGACGGCACAAATCAATTACTTTCTGAATTACATTTGAACGATCAGGAAGATCTAAATCCTGCAAATAACTTTCAGCAAACCCATTGAGCCAGTGCACGAGACCCAGTTCCCCGTCAGGCATAGCAGTTGGACGGCTGAAATGAAGTGCATAGGTTGTCTGAAAACCATATTTTTCAAGTAAAGAAGTGTATTCCCCGATGCTCGGAAAATACCAGGGATTTTTATTCCGCGTATTTATTCCCAACTCACTCAAGGTGCGCTCCAGGGCATCGATAACCACCCCTACATTTCCCTTTCCCCCGAACTCAGCCACGAAACGTCCTCCGGGCAATAAGATACCATATACACCTTCTGTGACCTTTGAGGGATTCTTCATCCAGTGCAATGCTGCATTGGAAAAAACTACATTGAACTGCTGATTCATGTCAAGTTCCTCAGCATTGCCGATTATAAATGTTATGTGTGGGTATTTTTTGCGGGCCTGCTGAATCATAGTATTTGACTGGTCTATGCCTATGACCGACGCTCCTGACATTGCTATCTCATGAGTAAGATCACCTGTTCCACAGCCTAGATCAAGTATTTTTTCTCCGGATTTGGGGTCGAGTAATGATACAACTCCTTTTCCCAATTCTGATACATAGCCTAACTTGTTATCATAATGCTCTGGATTCCATTCATTTACCATCAGATTCCCCTATATAGAATGCTCTTATAATTTACAAATTTTCTGGTTTCCAGCGGACAAAACCCTTGAAGCAAGAGTTTGAATATAATATGATTGAAAATCTCACTTTTACATGGTTTCTGAGGGTTGATCTAATTATTATATTAGCCGAACAGATAAAATAAAATAATAATCGCAATTATTATATATGCGCATATCATATATTTTTAGTGATATAATGACATGGGAATTTGAACACAGCATAGTAACAGATGCTAGAAGAGATGAAATTTGGGCCCTCTACAGCAACGTTGAATCATGGCCTTTATGGGACCACGGAATTGAGGACATATCCATTGACGGAGAATTCATGGAAGGAACTAACGGGAAAATCAAAATGGAGGGGCAGGAATATTTGAATTACCGAATTACCATGGCTGATCCTGATAAGGGCTACACAGTTGAAACCGTTATCGACGATTTGAAAGCAACAATAAAGTTCATACATACATTTTCTGATTTTCCGGATGGAAAGATTCGTCTCACAAATCACATAACAGTTCTCTGCACAAGTAAAGAAGGGATAGAAGAGGGAATAGGTGAGAGCATAACTTCCGGAGTTCCACAGACAATGGAAAATATTGCAAGGATGGCTATTTTCATGGAGAAGACATGTACGAGTAAGTGAGGTTAGAGCATATGTCATCCGAGGATAAGTTAACCACCAAATTCGGGAAACCTGACAATAGTCCTGGTTTTCTGCTCTGGCAGGCTACAAATCTGTGGCAGAGGAGAATGAGATCGGCTTTGAGGGAATCTGGACTGACCCATGTGCAGTTCGTGCTTTTAACCTCTACTGTGTGGTTGAATGACCATGAGATGGAAACTACGCAGGTAGCAATCTCCAAATTTGCCCATGCTGATGTTATGATGGTGTCCAAGGTATTGCGTTCCCTTGAAGAAAAGGGACTTATTCTGCGATTGCAGAATTCTGTAGACACAAGGGCACATATGATATCACCAACAGAAAAGGGAAGAGATCTGATTGGAAAAGCCATCAAAATAGTTGAGGACACTGATAGTGCTTTCTTTACCATGCTGGATAATAATGTCGGCGAATTCACAGAAATGCTTAGAAAACTTATTTCTTCTAACTGACTCCGAGAATTGCTTTTTATGGATCATGCAATATGATAAATATTTATTTATATTTCATGAATATTCTATTCAGGAACATTCAATAACGTGGCATGGAGGGCAAAAGCATATTTTCAATGCCGTATCGAAAGTAAATAAATGCAGAGGTGGAAAATGATGGAGGAATATTCATGGAGCAAAATCGAGAAAAAGGAAGCCAGAAGAATTTTTGATAAAGCCCTGCAGAAGGAATGTGATATCATGATAGAGAGAATTAGAGACTTTGCTGCCATGGCTACTTCTATTCGGGACCTCGCCGGCATTAATAATTATCTGACAAAATTCCTGGATAAAATAGACAGAAAATATGATTACAGGTATTCCCAGCTCATTAATCTGTTTGCACTGCTGCTTGCTGAGGGGAATATATCTAAGAGTGATCTTGATGTTTTTAGTACGGATAAAGTGGAACAGATTGCACGTATAGCTGATTTCATAAAGAACAGAAGATGAAGTATCAAGAATAAATTATGAACTTGTTTATCAAAAGCTCATGAGTGGTTATAATGCGAAAAAAACTATAATGAAGTAAGAAATGAATCATAAACAGGTGAGTGCAAAATGCTGAATCTGAGTAAGAATAAAAATAAGCGGAAAAAAGCCATAGCCATAGTCACAGCACAGGTACTATTTCATATGGACCCAGAAGTAGATTCGCATCAAGAGGTAAAGGAACTTGCCAGTATTCTAGAAAATCGAACTGATCCCGTTGGAACTGCTTACGGCTGGACCTCAGGGGACGAGGTTGCAAAGTTGATAATAGAAGAAGGATTAGATACTATTGAATTCAAAAGCAGGATTTCGCGTTATAAAGGCAGAAGGCATTTAACTGAGAAGAAAAAAAATAACAACCTTAAAAACAATATTTCCGATTATTTATCCAAGTATTGCCAGAAGTCAAAAACCTATGATGGGCTGATTGACCAGATGCAATTTTTTCCAGATACGACGTATAAATATTTTAGTGATGGAATTGAACTAAACAAAGAGAATGTAATAGACTTAATGAAGACGTTTACAGAGGAAGAAAAAGTAAGTATTCTCAATGATGTTAATGATAAAATCGCCAAGAGTGATGAAAATTATGAATTAGGCAATGAACTGGAAAAATATCTAAAGGATATTGGAGATAAATACGGAGTTGATTGTTATATTGATGATTTTGAGCGTGTAAATAAGCATTATTATTTAATCAAGGTTTTTATTGGAAACCATGGAATTCTCACAGACTTTAACGGTACTTTTTTAGAATTAAGATCAGCTCTTGCAAAGGAAATAGAATTGGAGGCAGGAGATAAAGTGACATGCCCTTACTGTGGGCGTAAGATAATAAGATTTGTAGCCATGAATGTAATAAAAAACTGTGATTGTGGGGCAAGGATTGTGGTCAGCAACTATAGGGTAACCAAAGGAAATGCAATTTATATGAGAAGAAGAGTATCGTTCAGGAAACCGGTGAAATCTGATTGATGGTGATAAATTTCTATGAATAGCAAATAACACACCACTGGGAAAATTATGCATGGAGTGTGAAGGATTATAACTATG
The DNA here is from genome assembly GCA_021797295.1 of Thermoplasmata archaeon. Next base: position 2,253 of record JAKAAA010000022.1, on the reverse strand, counting down.
AATGGGGCGAGCGAAATCTAAGTGACATCCTCCCCAAGCTAACCAGTAGATCAAAAATCACCTCCAGTATGACTGTCTTAATTAACAATACGGGTATAAAGTGGATTGCCACCTATCAGTTTTGATGCTATGTATATCCTCATGTTATCTGGTTATGGTCATTATAAATTAAACACAATCAAAGAGACATATATAACCCACATTCTATATAAATATGCTGAATAGTTGTTGATAGTCCAATTTGCATTTAAGGTATTTTCAAGTTAAATATTGTAACTAATATAAAATTTAAAAACTTGTTTCTCAGAGACTATTTCATCTCTTTATTGTAAAATCTAGTATAGGTAAGAATTACACCTAATTATTCACTACTCAATATGTCAGGAATGTTATAAAATATGGGCTTATATTATTATAATTATAGCAGGGGGTCGATATATCCCCTATGATCTGTTTAACAATCCCTATTCAACATCAGCTTAAAACATAGGCAAAATCTTTACAAGTAAATTTATGATGTGGGAATTGAAGTGGGAATGACTCAAGAAACTAGAATAGATGACAAAGGTAGAATAGTAATTTCAAAGGAGATGCGGAATTCACTTGATCTTAAGCCTGGTATGAAGGTAAAATTGCATAGAGAATCTAACAGGATAATAATTGAGAAATCGCTATCTCCAGATGAATTTATCGGGAAGATGGAGGGATTCATCCGGAATGACTCTAAGATCCCTGTTTCAGATCCTATTAACCTCAAAAATATATGGAAGTGAATTTGTCCTGGGGTTAATTTATATAGATGCAAACTATTGGATTTATTGGTTTGACGAGAGACTACCAGAACATAATTCTGTGAATGGAGCTATGCAGAATGCCATAAGGGAAGGAGTGGTAGTGAATACTGTGACTTTAATGGAAGTAGCGCATTATCTCAGAAGTCTTCCAACACGTATACTTAATGAAAAAATAAAAATGATAACCAGTCTTTCAACACTTACCTTGGTCGATTTTACTTCCAGTATTTTACTATCTTCTATTAATTTTCTTTCTACATACTCACAAAGCGGACTTAATGGGAGGGATTGTGTGATCCTGGCCACTATGAAAGCTATGAATTCAAGAGAACTTCTGACTCACGATAGAGCTTTCAAAAAGGTCGATGGTATAAAGGTCATAGATGAAATTTAAGTAACAGTTTTTCCATCTGACAGTTAAGGGCGACCCGGATTAGGTTAGTGTTTTAAATGAATACTGCTGCCACCCTGGAATTAAAGTATGGTTGTTTATGTTGAGGGGACAATGATCATCCCAAATAAAAAGAATTTAAGCCGGAGGAAAGTGCTAACTTATGAAACTTTTCATCTCCAGTGTAAAACTCGTTACATCCAGCTTCAATGGCACTTATAATCTGTAAGGCATCTGCAACATAGATATGGTGTTTTATCACAATATCCCAGCTGCTTTCCAGTATGCTTTCTGATAAGGTGGTTATCCTTATTCTGCTTATCTTCTTGAGCCTCGCAGTCTCATTCGAGAATCTGCCCATACCTTCATATAACTGTTCGCTTGTAATTCTTTTTTGCCTGTGTGCCCTGTCAAATACCCCAATAACCTCTCCAATATTCCAAACATGAAAAGAAAGCAGAAAGTTTCCCAGGTAAGCTTCATTGTATTGTGCCCGAATAAATTCCGAGCCAGTTTCATACACATACCTCTTTACTATTGCGCTGCTATCAAGATATGCGACTTTCTCTGTCATCCCTCATGCTCCTTACTAGGTCAGATACCTTCTCCTTTGGTTTAATCGGCTCAAAATCCAGTTCAGATTTGCCATATTTGGATATTTCATCAAGGATTTATCTAAATTTAAATACAGCTCGTTTTCTATAGCCTCCTTTAGGATGAAGCTTACGTCCTTCCCCTGTTTCAATGCAAGATTCTTGAGTTCTGCCCAAATCTGTTTATCTATAGATATACTTGTTTTAACTTTCATATAATTTTAAACGGTATGTTGGTATATAATTATTTACCCTCATACCGCACCAGATAACATAAATTGATGGTATCAATATAATGCCACTAATGACAAATGCACATTCAAGATTAATAAACTGTATTATTGCACCAAGTATTAGACTTGAAAAAGCTGCAGGGAATAATGTAAGTGAACTGTGCATACTTTCCACCTGAAGAATATAATCCTTTGGAACTGCCTTGTAAAAAAATGTACTGTATATCCAGGATCGAAGGCGC
>JAKAAA010000101.1 GCA_021797295.1 Thermoplasmata archaeon | reverse complement strand
GAACTGAAGGAACATCTCGGGAATCAACATGAAGAATGGATGATCCATATGGAACTTACCTCATTAATCTGGGCAGGTAAGGTACAGTACAGGGATATTTATGATGATAAAGGGAGACTTATCCGTTATTTCAAATTCAATGACGATCAGGCAGGTAAAGATTCCGGTTCATAGACATATTTATATGAGTGTAATAATTCGACATCTATGATATATGAATTTGAGGGGAAATCCCCTGTAATAGGTAAAAATGCCTATATTTTTGAAAACGCCACTATTATCGGCAATGTCCATATCGGAGATAATGTATGGATTGGTCCAGGGGCGGTTCTACGTGGTGATTACGGAACCATAAATGTTGGTTCATATTCAGCAATTGAAGATAATTGCGTGATTCATGCTAGGCCTGGAGAAGAAACAGTAATAGGTGAGCATGTTACCATCGGACATTTATCCGTGATACATACCGGAAAAATAGGTGACTTTGCCGTAATTGGAATGAATTCAACGGTTTCGGATTTTGCAACTATCGGTGAATGGGCTGCTATAGGCGAGGGAGCGGTTGTTAAAAATAATAGTATAATTCCAGAAAAATCCATTGCTGTGGGTGTGCCTGCCAGGGTTGTCGGTACAGTATCAGATGACTATATGGCGCTGTGGAAAAAATATAAGGAAAATTATAACAGTTTCTGTACAAGATATGCAAAAAATCTTAATAAATATAATTTAGGTTAATTTAGTTAGATTTAGATATTATTTCTTCTATCTTTTTATAATCGGGTTCCTTGCCTGCATCCTCGCTGACCCATTTATATATAATTTTTCCATTCTTGTCAAGAATAAATACCGATCTCTTTGAAGCTGTTAATTTGTTTATGTTGAGGAAGTTTTTGTATAAAACACCATATTTCTCTGATATTTCCCTGTTGCCATCGCTTAACAGATCGAATTGCAGGTTATTTTTCGTTGCAAATTCCTTGAGCGAGAAGGGTGCATCAACACTTATTCCAATTACTTTTGCCTTCAATTTGTTAAAGTTTGCCATGGAATCCCTGAAAGTACACATCTCCTTTGTACAAACTGATGTAAATGCTCCAGGAAAGAATGCAAGTACTGTAACATTACCCCTATAATCGGATAATTTTCTGCTTTTCAATCCTGTATCCAATGCCTCAAAATCCGGCGCTATTTCTCCTTCGTTTACCATATTTATCATTAATGCATACCATCAGTATATAAAAATATGATGTGGCAGTATTTGCAAACAAGCTCTTTATAAAATTAATAATATTATTGCTGATATGCAAAACTCGATAATGCAAAAGTTAAGCTGGATGAGGGCTATTGAATGCCAATAAATAATCAAATATTATATTATCAGAATTTATTTATTAAAAAATGTTCTGCTGCTTTCAGGGATTTTATTCCAGTCTTCCATATACCTTGTTATATCATCTACTGTATTAATATGGCTTCCCAGTGTTTTTATTAAATTATAGGGTACAGAAATAGCTCCAACGCCCATTATACCTGCCCTTACTATGTGTTCCGGATTGGAAATATTTGTAATGAGAACCTTTGAATCAAATTTATTATTTTTCAAAGTTTCATTTACGCTGTATGCTAACTCCATGCCATCCTTACCATTTTCGTCTATGATCCCTGTCCTTATGGAAACGTATTCAGCATAGTTCTGTGCTGCCATAATAGCTTGAACAGAATTATAAACCGAAGAGGCTGAGCATTTTATTTTCTTATCGTTCAATTTTAATATGGCTTTTAATCCCACAAGGGTTGCCGGTATTTTTACTATTACATTCATTCCAAGAGAATGGATTTTCAGAGCCTGCGACATTATAGTATCAAAATCCTGTGTAACTACCTGAATGTGTACTTCTCCATTAACAAGTTTAATAATACTGGTTATTACCTGTTCTGTCGTGTTGCCCTTGGCTACTTCATGAGCAATTGAGGTTGGATCGGTTGTGACGCCGTCTATAAATCCATAATCTGAAATTTCCTTTATTTCATCAACATTGCAGCTATCAAGAAAGAATTTCATTTTAATCCGGTTATAATTATTTTTTTCTATATATAACTATTTGTTTGTACTAGAGATTTTAGAAGCTTTCATATGTATGTAGTCAAATAACAGCTGGAAAGAATCATTAAGAAATAATTAATAATAGAATGATAATAACCTTTTATGGATATCGAAAGTATGAAAGATGTCAAAACCATAACAGAGAAAAATATTAAGGATATGTATTCTGATGCAGTTGAAAATTTTACAGTAAATAGCATAGTAAACAATAGCGATAGATACGATGTATCCACTGAGTTTGATTTTGCGGGATTTCATTATACCGTTTACCTCAGCATAGATACAGAGGGAAAAATTACCAAATTCAGCCAGATAGCCAAGACAAAAATAGAGTGATATAATCATTCCGGAAATATTTTAATAATAACTAATGCATATGCTTATATGAAAAGCATAGAAAATGCATGGAAGGTTCCGCTATCAACCGGTGGCATATTCAGAATAGTTATCAATGAGGATAATATTGAACTTTACAGGATTTTTTCAGGGAAATATATAGCAGAGGAACTAAGGTTGAAGAAGGATATGGATCATAGACGA
>JAKAAA010000001.1 GCA_021797295.1 Thermoplasmata archaeon | reverse complement strand
TCCCCTGATGGAATGTATATCTCCTTCATTCCACCCTTCCTGAATACATCTGCAAGCTGGAATGAATCCTCCCTGTCTGTCTTCTTATAATTGTTTGCTATTTCAGGAACCTTTGCAGGATTTATCAGGTGAACCTTATAGCCAAGCATTGACAACTCCTTAGAGAAATACTTGCCTGATGTTGATGATTCTATTACAATATCATGATCCCTGTAATTATAGTTTATTACCTATATTTTTATACTTTTATTCATGAATCTCGGAATCCAGCGTTTTGCAAATGTCAGGCTGCATGAGAGTTTCTCAAAGCTATCCTTAATCCTGCTTTTCAGATCATCCTCATTCATCTTTCTCTCAATTGGATACATCTCTTTTTTTGCCATGAAAATGTAATACTTATAAGTATAATAATGTTAGTAAATAACTATAAATAAAAATCCATTCACTGTCTCCATATTATTCTCCATATTCCTCTGGACAATAATAGTACCGTTATCCTCCATAGCCGTAGCATATACGGAACGTTTATGTACATCCAAACCAATTACCATTTAATCACCTCTTAGTGGTTCTGTGAGATTCTGAATCGTAGACTCGACAAACTCCTATTCACCTTATTAGATATTAATAAGGTATGAAATCGAGTCGAAGGGCGGGTATTCTAATTAACGGCCTCGAAGGTCAAATATACCAACAACCGCCTCCGATTCTCACAGCTATATCGTCATATAGCTGAGGCTAAATAAGGTTTTTCATGATTTCTGATTAATATAATAACAGTATTATATTTTTAAGTTCTGTCCTTATGTGTTTCCTGTAGACTAAATAAAGAAAAACATTGTAGAAGCACTAAAATGTTAAATATTCTATAATAATGGCAGTTAAGATGACCGAAACAGATGAAATACTGCAGTATCTCAATATAAAAAATGATGAGGAATTATTCGCCGATATACCACAAAAACTGAGAGTATCCCTTGATCTGGGATTACCAATGGACGAATTTTCTCTTATCAGCTTCATTGAAAAATCATGTTCAAAGAATGTTTCTCCTGCCATGAATTTTCTGGGAAACGGTATATATGATAGATTTATCCCTCCCTTAGTTGATGAAATTATAGGAAGAAATGAGTTTTTGACATCCTATACACCATACCAGCCGGAGATTTCACAGGGGATATTGCATTCCTTGTTTGAATATCAGAGTGTTATTTCGGATCTTACCCAGATGGATGTGACCAATTCCTCCATGTATGATGGCTTTACCGCGCTGGCTGAGGCAGTGAGGATGGCATACAGGATTAACGGGAAGGAAGAGGTTCTTGTCCCAGAAAATATATATAGAAGCCAGTTGAGTATTATTCAAAACTACGTGATCGGTCTAAATTTAAAAATAATAAAATATAAATTCGGCAAGGATGGATTAATTGACATAGAGGATTTGAAATCGAAAATATCCGATCACACATCTTCAATAATCGTTGCCAACCCCAACCTATTCGGCCTCATAGATAAGAATGCATTTACTGTTAGTGAATTCAAGAAAGAAGCGCTGTTAATAACTTATTATGATCCTGTTTCCCTGGGTCTGATTAAATCACCAGGAGAATACGGAACCGATATTGCAGTGGCTGAGGGACAGCAACTTGGCATACATATGAATTACGGCGGCCCATTACTGGGACTATTTTCTTTCCGAAAAGAATATGTTCACCGGTCACCGGGAAGGCTTATAGGGCTTTCAAAGGATAATAGCGGCAGGAAAGCCTTTGTTATGACTCTCCAGGCAAGGGAGCAGCATATAAGGCGGTCAAGGGCAATGAGCAATATCTGTTCTAATCAGGCACTCCTGGCCGTGGCATCACTTGCTTATCTTTCAATTCTTGGATCAAACGGTATGAAGAAGCTAGCTTTGATCACAATGAATAAAAGCATCAAACTTAAGAATGAACTTTATAAAGCAGGAATAAACACCGTATTCAAAGGAATTAATTTCTCTGATAACCTATTTTATTTTGACGGACAGGAAAAACTCTTACGAAGCAATATATCAGGCGGTGTAAAGTTGTCAGAACTTTCAGATTATCCTGACTATAAAAATTCTGCATTCTTTTCTGTTACGGAAAAAACTTCAGATGAGAGCATTAGCAGACTGGCAAAAATTGCAGGTGAATAAAATGTATAAACAGGCGCACTATGATGAGGATTTTCTGAACTCATTCAACACAGGAAATGATTTTTACATGGAAGATGTTGAAGATAAATATCCCGATTCAATAAAGAGAAAGCAGCTTAAATTACCCGATGTGAGAAGTGTAGATGTGTCCAGGCATTTTACAAGATTGTCTGAGATGAATTATTCCGTTGACATAGGAATGTACCCTCTTGGATCATGCACAATGAAATTCAATCCAAAATACGCGGATTACGTAGCTGCACTTCCGGGATTTCAAAATGTACATCCACTGGAATCAGAATCAAGAATACAGGGAACGCTGGAAGTCATGTACAGATTACAGCAACTGCTTAGCAAAATTTCGGGTATGGATGATGCATCTCTGCAGCCGTCTGCTGGAGCTCACGGGGAATTCACCGGAATCCTGATCGTGAGAAAGTTTTTCGAGGTCAACGGACAGCTTGGAAACAGAGACGAAATAATAATACCAGACTCTGCACACGGCACCAATCCCGCATCGGCTGCAATGGTAGGTTTCAAGGTTGTGGAGGTCCCATCAAATGATAACGGTCTTGTTGACATTGAGGCACTGAAGGCCGCGGTTAACCCAAGAACAGCAGCATTCATGATAACCAATCCCAACACACTTGGAATCTTTGACGATCAGATACTGGAGATTGCGGAAATCATACATAAGAATGGGTCACTACTGTACTACGACGGTGCAAATTTCAACGCCATATTGGGAATAACAACACCCGGGATTATGGGTTTTGACATAGTACACTTTAATTTACATAAAACCTTCGCCACGCCGCATGGTGGAGGAGGCCCGGGAGCAGGTCCGGTGGCTGTAAAATCTTATCTCAAAGAATACCTACCGGTTCCCGTTGTTGTAATGGAAAATGGGAAATATTCGCTTTATTACACTCTAAAAAATACTATCGGAAAGGTATCATCCTATAATGGGTCGTTCGGGGTTATACTAAGGGCATATGCTTATGCACTGAAAAATGGAAACAATCTTAGTTTAAATGCTAGACGCGCAGTAATGAACTCAAATTATATGGCAAAAAAATTATCAAAATCATTTGAAATTCCTTATAAATCATTGAAGAAGCATGAATTCGTATTATCCACGTCCAGAACCGGCCGGAAAGCACTGGACATATCTAAATTTATACTGGATTACGGAATACACTCGCCTACTACATACTTCCCATTAATAGTAAAAGAGGCTATGATGATTGAACCAACCGAATCAGTAACCATGAAAGACATGGATTATTATATTGATGTAATGGAAAAGTCTCTAGGAGTACCGGAAGATACCATAAAATCCTCGCCTGTAAATACATCCGTTGGAAGAATAGATGAAATTGCTGCCGCAAGAAATCTTATCCTGAAGTGGCCAGACAGTTGTGAAAACTCTTAAATAAACTCAAGAGATGCGAAATAATGAAATTAAGTGAAATCAACGGAGAATCCGGCAATATAGAAATCAAGGTAAAAATTCTTTCACTGTCTAAAAGAGAAGTAACAACTTCTAAAGGTGAAACGGTCTATTATTATGGTCTTGTTGGAGACGAGACAGGAGTAATTCCATATACTGCATGGGAATTTCCAGCACCGATCAAGGCAGGAGACGTTGTACAGATAAAATATGCTAGATCAAAGCTTTATAACGATCGCATGAGGTTATACTTCGACTCAAAAACAGAAATAATCCTGAAGCCCGGTGAAGATATGGAGGTAAAAAGGACATATAAGGAGACGAAGTTGATGGATTTATCCCTTAAAAATCCCTTCGTTACTGTAACAGGAAAGATAAGCAATATGTCCAGTAAGGAATATAATAAAGCTGGAAATACATTCAAAATATACAATGGATTTATAGAGGATGACACTTCCCGTGTCAGGATCTCGTCATTCGGCCAGCCGCTAGAGGACGGAAAAATTTACAGGCTTGTAGGGGCACGGGTATCTGAATTCAACAAACAGCTGGAGCTTTCAATAGGCGATAAAACCGAGGTTTTCCCTGAAGAGGAAGACATGGATTTTGAAAGGTATTATAAATTAATTGAAGTGGGCAATCCCGCAGGTGGAATAACAATACTGGGATTTATAATAACCCTCGGGACCAAAAGCGGAATTATAAAACGTTGCAGTGAATGCAATAAACCTCTGACCACCGGCGTATGCCCTGATCACCCAGATAAACCAACAAAACTTGATATATTTTCATACTTCACTCTTGACGACGGAACCAAGTATATACAGTGCATAGCCGGAAAAAATGCAATTATGCCATTCCTTGGAATAAAAGATGAGGACCTTGCGAGAGTTGCCGGTGAGATATACAAAATGCTGGATGATAAACTGTATGGTCATGCAGTGCGTATTAATGCAGATTTTATTAAAAACGAAGAAGAACTCTCATTAAGGATTAATTCAATTAATGCAATAACAAAAGAAGATATTGATAAGGATATCAGGGTTAGTCAATAGGTGATATAAATGGCGTACATAAAAAGAGAAGCATCATACTGGGTATTTTCAAGGGAACTGAAAGATTCGAATAAACTGGAGGGTGAGGAAAAAAGACCCTATGTAATCACACCGCTGGGAACCAAGCTGAAGCGGGTCCTTCTAGCCGGTATTATAACGTATAAAAGTTCCGATGAAAGGATGGTGAAGCTGACAATTGCAGATTATCTCGGGTCATTCTATGTAACTGCGTTTAAAACAGGCTTCAGCAGCGAGATGGCGGAAGACCTGGATAAATACAATGTGAGCGATACGGTAATGATAATGGGTAAGGTAAGTTCATTCAAAACCGAAGATGGTATCTTCTATTTTTCAATAAATCCGGAATTGATAAAAAAGATTTCTGATACTGAAAGATACTTCTGGGGAGTTAGAACATCATATGTTACCAGAAGAAAATTGCTGGGTATCACAGAAGCGCTGAAGGACGAAAATGTAACTGCCGATACACTTATTGGTCTTGGCTATTTCCCGGAAGAGGCAGATGATGCAATACGTGCCAGAGATAGTTACCATGACTATGATTTTACATCATATATGAACGCTCTTTCATCTATAAACTTTGAATCACCTGCTCCAGTGAGCAATCCTTCGGAGAATCTGGCAGAACCTGAACAGTCCACCCTTGAGGATGAAAAACCTTCCGGTAAAGAAACAGTTAACGTTGAGGCATTTCTGCTTGATTACATAAAAAACAATGACAGTGGACCTGGATGCAAATATGATGACATTGTTATTTCTTGCTCCAATGCCGGAATTCCACGGGAAAAAGTGGATGAAATACTTAACTCCCTGGGTTCCATGGGAGAAATATATGAGGTTTCGTTAAAAAGATACAAAGCACTTTAATTCAATATAATAAATTAGATAACATTTCTTTATAAAATATTTTTATAAATTGATTTGTAGTATAAAAGTACATATCTATTTGCTTATATTTATTTAAATCTCTGACCGGCATTATCAAGAAACATATATTAAAGGATTAATATCATCATGAATAAAAAAGCACCTCTGAGAATTGTTATGCCAGCACTCTTCAAAGTAACAGAATTTGCATACGCGATAGAGGATAACTATGATAGCATATAACTGGGAGTACTGATTAAGTGTCAACAGTGCATTGTTAATAATAATTATCTTTTTAGCATTAGTCATTTTGTTTTTGCTTTCGCGTTTCCTGGTAAAGTGGAATACTAAGAAATAGGCATAACTAATTTGCTCATTCAAGATATTTTAAAGATAAAAAGTATATTTTCAGTAAGTAATTATTTCACTGCAATCTCTTTGAATATAAATACCATGCTAATAAAATATTTATTATTTAATAAAAATAGAAAAATCATTTTATTATTACATACAATGACCAACATCCTGGGTAAGATACGGGGGAATGAAATATTTAAAATACTTTCCTGTGTTATTAGTTTATGGTAACTTCGGACGAAATTGTTAAATGGATGAGTTCAGGAAATGATAATGCGAAAACACTTATAGACCTTAAATGGGTTATATCAAAGTCAGGTGATTATACAGTACTTCAGAATGAAAAAATCCCATTTGATATATTCCTCTACGTTGATAGTGATAAGGCTGCAATAAATTTAATAGTCAGAACCGGAATGGAAACTGCAACAATTGAAAATGAACCCAGGCTGAAAATATATAGAACATTGCTTCTGCTTAATGCTAGAGTAGAACTTGTAAAATTCATGCTGGATGGAATAAACGAGGAGGTTGTTGCAAGGGAAGACTTTGACGCCTCAACATTTACTAGGGATGTATTAAATATAGGACTCAATACAATTCTTGCGTCATTTTATCTTATGGTAAAGGCACTTAATCTGGAAGACGAATTTAATGCAAGCGTTATAGAACGGACAGGTATGATGATAAAGGAAATGGCTAAAGCAGGGAAATCCAGAGAAGATATTAAAAATTATCTAATGTCCTCGCTGGGACTCGGAAGCGATGATGCTGAAAAACTCATATCAGAGGTTCTTGATGCAGGTGCAGCTCCGAAAAATATGTATCAATAAATATGGACAAATATGAACATTTCCACAAATCCATAAATTTTTATTTCCTTAACGAGCTTCTCTAATAGAAATTTTTTTAATCTGGAATGATATATTAATTCATGATTTACAGCACAGTAAAATTTTTTCCAGTTGATTACGCAGGCGCAATACCAGGGAGCCTTATATTTGCTGTAGTCCTCGCTATTGTAGCTTTTATAGTAATAATAACATTTACAGTCTATTATCTTTATAAAATCATTTCTTCACAACGTGGGAGGCACTATACAGGTTCAGAATCAATGATAAATCTAATAGGTATTGCAAGTGATAGAATAGAAAAGAACGGTAATGGATTTATAACTGTTGACGGTGTTTCATGGGAGGTCACAAACATAGGCAATGACGTAATTGAGAAATATGACAAAGTTGTGGTAACCGGGCGAACAGGCCTGAAGTTATTGGTTAAAAGGATCAATAAATAAAATATATGTAAGCGCAAAAGCATCGATAAATTTAACATCTGCAAGTTCATTGGGTATTATGGAATATGGATGTTATATTTGTAACAAAATAATAAAAACCGGTGAAAAATTTACCTTCACCAAGGAGGGCCCAGTACACATGGACTGTTTTGTGGCAGCCGCTAGAAAGACGGTACCTGAAAATAAAGCCGAATATTTGAGAAATCTGAGTATGGTACTTGATTATGAATTAACTATGCTGGTTAGCCTTCTGGGTTTAAAATCTGACAATAAAGAAGCGTCTGAAATGATAAGGCGTAGAATAAACTCAATAGAAAAGCAGGCCGGCGAAACAACAGGACTTATATATAATTTATAAAAAATTTATTTTTTCTTTTTAAATTCAGTATAACCGCATTTACCACAGGAATAACGGTCTGAATGTTCCGCGAGGTAAACACCTGGACCACATCTTGGGCACGTTCTCCTCTTTCTCACGATCTTTCCCTCTTCAACAGCATATAATTCTCTCTTTTCCATTATTTACTCTCCTTTTCCTTTAATCCGTTTCTGATTAGCTCATAGTCCGGTTCATATAACATCGCATGCTCCTTTGTATCATATATTTTAACATAACCTTTCAAGGAATCTTTTCCGGTTTCCTGTACATTTCTATCCACTATTATTACATCCTCCTTGGCTTTATAATAATCGCTGAAAAGATCTTTAATCTCCTTTCTGCTAACTGTCTTCCCGGATTTGAAGTCAAGAGTATATTTTATTTCCTTCCTGAACAGCAGTTTATTATCCCTCTCGGAATCAACGCTGAATTTTTTTATCATTTTTTCATTGCTCATCCTTATACATCTCCATTATCATATTTTCAATTTCCTTTTTTATTTCCTCGTTAACTTTTATGAATGCCATACCTGTATCAGGTATACCATAAACTATTACTGTATTATTATCTGCATAAAAGATTATTGGTATTACAGCCAGGTCCTCTTCCCCCTTAACTTCTATTCTTCCGGTTATATTTTCATTTAGAAAATGTTCTATTGCATTTATCAGGTCTACAGATATTATACCGGGAGGATTGGAAACAGACGATGAACCTGGTACATGTTCAAAATATTTCGCATCTCTTTTGGTCACAAGGTCGACCACTTCCAATTTAATATTTATCCCAGCATTTATTAAATTTTCAGTTGTAACATCTCCTACAGAAATAATCTTATTATTTCTCGCAAGAAGCCTGATATCCTCTACTGTACATAAAGAATAATTAAAGCTTTTTATAGCCTTCCTTGCATTATCTCTGATAACAATATCATGATCTAACTTTAATGGCATAAATACCCGGTTCCTTTATATCGGCCTTTTCTGCTATTTGTGAGTGCACGTCGTTGATTATCAGGAACCCAAACCAGTCAGTTTTTGTTCTTTCATCTCCGTGGACAGGGCACACATCCTCAGTGGTCAATCTTTTACATATTTTGCATGCCTTATATACTTTTACCATCGTTATACCTCAGTTATTTACATCCTGCTTAGGGGCCCATTCTGGTTTTCCGAGTCCTGGCTGTTTGGCCGTAAAACCAATTTTGCTGTCCGATAGAGATGTTGAAGCAAGATTCAGGGCAACTATTCTTACCCTTATTTTATCGCCTACTTTGAGCTCCATTTTCGTATCCTTTCCCACAATTCTCTGATTATCCATATCAACATTTATGGAATCATCCATAATCTGGCTGATATGTAAAAGTCCTTCAAATGGGCCGAATCTTATAAAGGCCCCGAATTTCTGCACTCCCTCAACTATGCCATCAACGACCTCCTGCATCTTTGGGAAATATGCAAGTGCAGTATAATGAATAGGTTGGTAAACACCGCCATCTCCATGGACTATGGTGCCCTCACCTTTCATTTCAATGTTGCTTACCGATACTATATATGATTTCCCAAGGCTTTTCTGGCCCTCTAAAATGTCTACCAACTTCCCCTCCAGAATTGATCTTGAAGCCTCAATAACAGCCTCAGCATAATCATCATTTAACAGTTCAGGCGGAACCCTGATTACGTATTCATCCTCAAGCAATATGTACATATTCATTCTCCTTTAAAATACTGATAAAGAATTTAATAATGTTATAAATATTTATGTATTGTATAAACCTAAAAAATATAAGGATAATACCCATTTACCTACAATGGAAAAAATCAGGGATATATTATCAGACAAATTTCTGGGAAAGGAAGTCTCCATAAGGGGCTGGGTTTATAGGGTTAGAAGCTCGGGTAAAATTACATTTATTGTTTTACGTGATTCAACAAATATCATTCAGTGTGTGGCATCCACAGAGAACCTGAATGATTCAGTCATGAAGGACATATCATCACTCACTGTAGAAAGTAGCCTTGAACTTTCAGGAATAATAAGAAAGGAGCCCAGGGCGGTTACCGGTTATGAACTTTCAATAATGACCTTCAAAATATATGAAAGGAACGAGAATTTTCCCATAGCTAGAGATCTGGGCGAGGAATTTTTGCTGGACAACCGGCACCTATGGCTTAGAAGCCGTGAATTTACTGCTGTATTGAAAATAAGATCAACAGTGTTCAAGGCATTCACAGATTATTTTTACGGAGAAGATTATTACCAGGTTCAGGCACCCATGTTTGTTTCCACGGCAACCGAAGGCGGTGCATCCCTTTTCAATGTTGATTATTTTGGTGAAAAGGTGAATCTTACCCAGAGTTCTCAGTTCTATCTTGAAACTATGATATTCAGCCTGGAAAAGGTTTTTACAATAGCACCCAGTTTCAGGGCAGAAAAATCAAGGACAAGAAGGCACCTCACCGAATACTGGCACGCAGAAGGTGAAGCAGCATGGTATAACAATGAGGATATGATGGAAGATGAAGAAAAAATGATTAAATACATCATAGACGCAGTTTTAAAAAATAATCGTGCAGATCTGGAGATAATCAATAGAGATATAGATAAATTGAGGAATATTAAAATTCCATTCCAGAGGATCAGGTACAGGGATTTAATTGAAAGGACAAAAGAATTCGGGATGAATCTGAAATACGGGGACGATCTTGGTGCAGACGAGGAATACGGAATAATGATTCACTTCGACAATCCTATATTTGTAACAGATTATCCGGAGACATTGAAAACTTTCTACCACAGGCCTGATCCTGATAGCCCGGGTGAAATATTGTGCCATGATCTGCTTGCCCCGGAAGGCTACGGCGAAATTCTTGGCGGTGGTGAAAGAATTTATGATCTTAATGAGCTACTTGACAGAATAAAAAAGAATGGGCTCAGTCCTGAAGATTATTACTGGTACGTTGACCTGAGAAGGTATGGGAGCATACCTCATAGTGGTTTCGGCCTGGGTCTCGACAGGCTTGTCATGTGGATCTGTGGTCTTTCCAATATACGGGAAACAATTCCATATCCACGAACAATTAGACGGGTAAAGCCATGAATAATTTCCTTGCAGCACTTCACGGAGAATCACATGAAAAAATACCTGTATGGTTCATGCGCCAGGCAGGCAGGTACATGAGTGAATATAAGGAAATCAGAAAAAGCTTTAACATAAGGCAGATGTGCATGGATCCAACAATCACAGAGAAAATAACATATTTACCTGTCAGTAAACTCAATGTTGATGCCGCAATTATATTTGCCGATATCATACTCCCGCTGGAGGCCATGGGATATAATATTGATTTTAACAGCAGTGGACCTGTAATTCAAAATGGATACAGAAATAACCCCGAATTGAAGGAAATTCACGAATTTGATAAAAATTCATTGAAATACAGAACCACGGATGCCATAAAACTTTTCAAGGCAAAACATCCAGAAACCCCGCTAATTGGATTTTCAGGTGGAATCATAACGGTTTTATCATATATTATTTCTAGTACATCTGATAATAATCTTATATATACAAAAAATACAATGTTAAATGACAGGTCATTTACAGAAATGAAAAATATGATAAAAAATATGATTATAGACTATCTGAAGATGCAGATACAGGCAGGGGTAGATGCTGTGCAGATTTTTGACTCATGGCTGGGATCGCTTTCTCCATATATGTTTAACAAATATCTAAAAAAGGATATAATTGAAATAGTCAATGAAATAAGGGGCAGTGTGCCACTGATTTATTTTGCCACAGGAAATTCAGGTATGATTGATCAGTTCAACGATGTAAAACCAGATGTGCTGAGCCTGGACTGGAGAATATCTATAAGTCAGGCCGAAAAAATACTGAATCCCGAGATCGGAATTCAGGGAAACCTTGATCCATACATTGCCGAATATAACGGCGAAGCTGCGATTCAGGAAACCAGATCAATACTGAATCAGACCGCAGGAATAAATAATTATGTATTCAATTTTGGCCATGGTGTACTCCCTGAAACATCCCCGGCTACTCTGAGGGAAATAGTTGAAATAGTACACAACCATAATTTTCATTAATTCAATACCATTTGCCGGGAAAATAATAAATCCATGGAAAAAATATGCATTGATGAAAAAAGTTATACTACTCAGTTATGGCAGCCCGGAAAGGGTCGAAGATGTACCTGAATATTTATCCGGAATCTTCCAGGGAAAGCCTGTGCCGGAAAAAATTCTTAATGAAAACATCAAGAAATATGAAATGGTCAATGGAAAATCCCCTTCCAATGAAATAATAAAAAATCTCATGAACAAATTACAGAAACTACTTGCAAAGTATGGTGATTTTGATATTACAGATGCTTATAAGCACTGGCATCCGGGCATAGAGGAGGTTGTTTCATCATTGGATTCAGATTATGAGGAAGTAATAGCATTGCCGCTTTTTGCCTTTAAATCCAATAATATAAGGAAATCTTACGAGGCTCCTCTGGAAAAAGGGTTTAACGGAAAAAATATGAAATTAAAATTTATTAATGGAGTGGATAGAAGCATACTCTCCTGCATGTGGGCATCCGAGATAAGTAAATACATGTATGAATACGATAATTTCCTGTTCACCGCTCACAGCCTGCCATTAATAGACGATGAAAGCGATTATTATAATTCTCTGGCGAGGAACGCAAAAAACATCTCCAGAATACTGGGCATAGGTAATTATTATACTGCATTTTACAGTCAGGGTCCTTACGGGAAATGGATCCAGCCATCAATATACGATTTACTTGATCAGTTCAGAAAAGATAACGTTGACAGTATTCTGGTATCGCCAATAGGATTTCTCTATGAGCATCTGGAAATATTATATGATCTTGATGTAAAATACAGAGATTTCCTATCAGAGCATGGAATAAAATATTTAAGGGCAAGAACACCATCAGATTCGGATCAAATGGCTGTACTTCTGAAGAATATAATACTGGATAGCACCGGATTACACGATTGAAATATATAAATTCAGTTTTAACCTTATAAAAATTTGAAGTACAACTGATGGCTTTTCTCAGTATCAACTATTTGATTTCTTTCATTTAAAGTTAAATCTTTTTAAGCTTTAATGCATAACTATAGTATGGAATCATACAGCATCTTTTGCTACAATGCATCCGATTATATAAAAGAAATTGCCAAGGTTGGAACCAACAGCGATATACAGTTATACCACAGAAAGGACGGCGATACCATAATGACATTTATTGAGCCGGTGAAGTATCCGGAGAAGATATCATCACTTACTGATTCTATATATCCTTCGGACATGGCAATAGTAAAGGTAAGTGCCATCAACCGGGATCTGGGTGAGGTTATAGTCGCCCTTGATCTTATGGGTAAAACAACTGGATTTATAATTACCAGTGAGGAGCAGCAGCCTGCGGTCAAAAAAATACTGGAAAACACATCGCTAACCGGCTTCAAATTCTTTCATGGAAAACCTATGGAGCTCATAGATGAAATAAAGAAAGTAAAAATGAATCGCAATAATACAGATAATCTAACGGTTATAGATCACTTTTTCAAGGTAAAAGGAGTAGGTACAGTGGCTCTGGGATTTGTTTTATCGGGTAGCATATCAAGGCACCAGAAATTAATATTATCTGATCTGGACAGGGAAGTAGAGGTAAGATCTATACAGATGAATGATGAGGATGTTGACATGGCACCGGCAGGTTCCCGAGTTGGACTTGCCCTGAAAAATGTGGAGCCAACAGATATGGAGCGTGGTATGTTTATATCTGATAAACCTTTCAAATACGCAGAGGAAATAAAGGGTAAAGTAATTCCACAGAAGAGTCTCAAATTAAATCTCGGAGATAATTTTGAGGTTTTCATATCAGATATAATGAGATTTCAGAGAGGAAAATTTGAAAACGATCATATTATACTGGACAAAAAAATCCCTATTACAAAAAGCAGGGCTGTTCTTTCAAGCAATAATATAATTCCAAGAGTTTTCGGAACTATTGACCTCTGATTTTTCTTGTGAGCATCTGCTCAGTTCCTATGTCATGCCTGACATAATAATCTCCACTTATATATTTCAACTTATCTTCAACAATATCCGATGCCTCATAAATGCTATCCCCTATTCCTATGAGCGCAAGTGCCCTGGATTTTGAAGTTTTCACCCTGTTCAATGTCCCCGATACAGAAGAGTAGTATAATTTGAAATTATCCGATTCTATTCCATCTTTAATTAAAAGTTCTGATTCTACAGGTTTTATTCCGTATCCAGGCGGAACCATGTATTTGAGTACTGTTGCCTTATTTAGAAATTTAAGATTTTCTTTCAGGGTTCCACTGTAAATATCCAGAAAAACATCCACAAGATTGGATTTAAAAAGCGTCAATACATTTATACTCTCTGGATCGGCGAACCTTGCATTGACCTCAATGACTTTTACACCATGGGAAGTATCCATGAACTGGCCGTATATTACTCCTTTGAAGGTATTCCCATCTTCCTTCATGGAGTCCACTATCTTCCTGAGAATATTTCTGGCATCATTAACCGTATCTATTGTAATAAATGGTAATGTAAAATTTTTGTCTGAAATGGATCCCATGCCGCCCGTATTCGGACCGAGATCATCTTCATACAACCTTTTATAATCCTGCACTACAGGCATAAAGGCTATATGTGTTCCATCAGTAAATGCCTGTATAGAAAATTCTTCGCCAGTTTCCCTTTTTTCCAGTAAAACCTTCCCATCTCTTTCCAGAATTTCGGAGGCATATGCCATTGCTTCGGCTGTTCCGCTTAACTGCAGACCCATCACCTTCACGCCCTTCCCCCCAGTAAGGCCAATTGGTTTTACAGCATATTCACCATCATTTTCATGAAAAAATTTTTCCAGATCCACACCGTTTGTGATCAGCCTGTTTTCTATATCGCCCTTGATTCTGTATTTTTTCATCAGGCTACGCATATATTCTTTTGATGTCTCAATTTTTGCTGCCTTCTGGGTCGGGGACGCAACAGGTATATGGTTTTCAGTAAGTCTATCAACAAGGTCGGTCTCAAGGACACCATCTGGACCTATAAAGGCTATGTCAATTTTATTTTTTCTGGCAAAATCCACGATCTTCTGGGAATCAGTGCTGTATTCAATAATATCCTTTGATAGTCTTATTATTGATGGATTATCATTCATAATCACGGAATAAAGTGTATCAGTTTCCCTGATTTTCCTTGCAATTGCATCTTCCCTACCACCACTGCCTACAAGTAAAACATTCATTGTTCTTCTGCACGTAATGTCCTCTTGTTAATATTAAATTTACGGTGAAACTCGGTTGTGACCTTATATTTATGTGTATTTCTATATTTCCTTGCTGAAACCATTCCGCCCTTTTTTAATTTTTCTAAGTCATCCTTGTAATCATAACCGAAATTTTCTCTCAAATCTCCGGATATGGCTTCCCCATTCATTTTAAAAATATAGGATAACATGGCAAGCTGTTTTTCATTAAATTCCTTCTCTATAAAAGGATCCACAAATGGAACCATATCTTCGCTTAGCTTTATTTTATAACTGTTTCCGAACTGACCCACCTTTAAAGAGCTGTTAATTTCTTCATAGGTGCGGGATATCTCCTTTATCGCCCGGCTGAATTCGAGGGTACTGATCCCGAGATATTCGGATATTTCAGATGCCTTCATTGGCTCCCTGGACGAATAAAGTATAGCTTCAATTTTTCTGGAGATATCATTCATTAAAACTCAATATAGGAATTAGAATTTAAATTTATTGAATTATGTAGTACAAACTCTCCTGTGGAAAAACTAATTATTCTATTTCGTATATACCTGCTGTGCATTTTGAGAAGAGTCAAATTGCTAATTCAAAATACGCATTCGACGAATTTGACCCCGTTCCAGAGGGAATGCGGAAAAATAATTCTTCAGAACTTTTTGCCATCTGGTTCGCTTCCAACCTCACCATCGGTGATTTCGCCATAGGTTTTATTCCTGTGTTGCTGGGTCTCAGCATTCAAATGGCCGTCTTTTCAATGGTACTTGGAAGCATCATGGGTTCATTGATGGTAGGTCTCATGTCCAGAACTGGAACACTTACTGGTTTGCCGCAGATGGTGCTGGGCAGAAGGGCATTCGGAAAACACTTCGGTATATTCATGACGGGCCTTCAGTGGCTCAATACCCTGGGCTGGCTTACTGTCAACCTCATACTGGCATCATTTGCATTTTCACTTGCATTTCATATTCCCTACTACGAAATTTCTATACTAATAATGGGGCTGATAATATTCCTTATATCAAATTCTGGAAGAAAAGCAATCTCATATTTTGAAAAAACCATGTCATTTGTGCTTGGTTTACTCTTCATTTTCATAGTAATCAATGCAGGCTTTCATACCGGCGAGATATATGCATATAAACCTGTTTCTTTCAGTTTCGGCATAGCATTCGGCATTACCCTTGCCACATCTTTTTCATATCTGATGTCATGGGGCCCATATGCAGCTGACTATTCCCGGTACAATAAGACGAAAAATTCCTTTATATATACTTTCAGTGGCGGTTTGCTTGCTACTGTCTGGGCTGAAATTGCCGGACTTTTGATTGCAATAATGTCTCTGAATCCTTCAGGAAATCCGGCCGGTGATCTGAAGTATGTTCTGGGCCCATACGGCATTATAGGATTATCTGCAATATTCCTCGGGGGTATAGCTGCTGATGCCATAAATCTCTATTCCAATTCAATCTCACTGAAAAGCACCGGTCTCAGGATGAAGAGGATACATACTGTCCTGGTGGGAATTATTATTGCAGTGCTGCTTTCCATAGTTCTTTATACAAAATTTTATGAATTCTACGAGGATTTCCTCTTCTTGCTTGATTACTGGATAACACCATGGCTGGGCATAATGATTGCAGACTTTTTCATTGTGAATAAACATAGAGCGTTCAATTTTAAATCTATACCAGGTGTCAATATTGCAGGAATATTTTCTTACTTTCTCGCCCTTATCGTTTCAATTCCATTCATGGACCCTGGAATAATCTATGAGGGCATTATATCAAAATTATTTCTCGGGGGAGTAGATATAAGCTATTATATTTCGTTTCTCTTGGCACTTATTCTTTATCCATTAATGATAAAAATAATTAATAGATATAATATGCATATGCATGTTAAACGATAATGAAATATTATATTATATAGAAAGGCGGCAACTTATATCAGACAACTATAATCCCGACTGCCTTACCCCAAATGGATACGATCTCAGAATAGGGGAACATACAGAGAATACAGTAGAAAAGAATCAATTATTTTTTATTTCTAGCTTCGAAAAACTGGATCTTCCTGATAACATTGTAGCATCGCTTTATATAAAGTCCAGATATGCCAGACATGGAATTTTCTCTTCATTCGGTTTTGTAGATGCAGGATTTTCCGGAAACCTTACTATGGCATTTTATAATTTTGGGGATTCTCTTCAAATTCATTCTGGCTTAAAATTTGTGCAGATAGTTTTTCATGAAATAAATAGTCCTGCAAAAAACTATGCCTCAAGATCTGGAAATTACCAGAATAGCAGGGGTATAAACCGTAAATAAATTGATAAAAGCTATACAAACTCCAGAATGTTCGGAATAAGCAGAAAACATAAATCTTCATTAAACTGGAAATTAAATTGGAATCAGATATCCAGTTACCAGGCCATATCGAGATCATAAGCTCAATCAGTACAATAATATACCGGAAAAGACATCCATTTAACAACCTAAATAATGTCTTAAAACGCATTTATTAATGGGAATTTTCTAATTTTTATCCCTTATATCAAAATATATATGCATTGAATTCATGATGCCAGATGATTCAGATACAGGGAATTTCAAAGGAGTATGGAAAAAAACAGATAGCCCTGGATTCACTCACCCAGACTTTAGATAATGGAATAGTATCAATTATTGGTAAAAATGGTGCAGGTAAAACAACACTGCTCAGGATACTTTCAACCCAGTTGAAGACAACTTCCGGAGATGCATTGATAGACGGTCTAAGTATAAACCGGGATACCAGACAGATACGCGAAAGGATTGT
Organism: Thermoplasmata archaeon; assembly: GCA_021797295.1. Next base: position 26,883 of record JAKAAA010000001.1, on the reverse strand, counting down.
CAGTATCCCACAGGAAGCAGCTCCCATAGGCATACTTACTGCATATGAACAGGTATTCTTATATCTCACAGGAAAGGGTTTTTCATTTCATTCGGCAAAAGAAGACTCGAGAAGGGCATTGAAAAGTGTAGGTCTCGGTGACAAAATGAACGTGCCAACCGATGAACTGTCCGGTGGCATGAAACGGAAAATGTTCGTTGCCATGGCACTGGGTTCAAATGCAGAGACAGTTTTCCTTGACGAGCCCACAACAGGTCTTGATCCACTGTCAAGAATGGAAACATGGAGTGCAATAAAGGAACTCACAGGAAATGTTATATTAACCACACATTATATGGAGGAAGCCACAGAACTCTCAGAAAAAATTTATATGATGGATTCGGGAAAATTTATCGGATCTGGAACGGCAGATCAGCTGCTGCAGGATTTACAGGATAAGGTAAGGGTCGAATCCAGAAACTTCATGTCCGGGTCATACCGTGTTGGCAATATGTATATAAAATATGTGAGCAGAAACAGTATTAAAGATTATGATGACGTTTACTATTCTCTGAAAAAAATAACCATAGAGGATTTATTTATAATAAGGGGTGTCGATCTTGAATCTTAAGTTTATACTGGCAATGGCGTGGTATTATGGGGTCAAAACCGTAGTCCGCGGGCCATCATACCTCATAGCATCGCTGGCAACTCCACTTACATTGCTCTTTCTAGTCTTTGTTTTGAGTCATGGTGCCCTGGTCAAATTTGCAATAGTCGGGGGCCTTATTGCATTTGTGGGGTCGGTTGGGCTTTCCGGTGCTGGTGATTCTGCGTTTTTCAGGCTTCAATTACGAATCCAGGATTTATATGTTCCCAGTAAGGTATCACCCTTCGACTATATGGCAGCATTTACAATGAGCTACCTTGTTTTTTCAATTCCAGGAATAGTGCTTTATATTTATCTTGGAACTATATATCATCTTTTTACAGTATACGATTCTCTTATGATGGTATTTGTAATGCTTTTGCTTATAATATCTACCACCTCAATTTCTTTTATTATTTCCGGATCAATAAAGCATCTCAGGAATATATGGGGAATAACAGGCATACTTACAATTATAACAAGTATACTCCCTCCAACATTCTATCCATATACCTATGTTCCAAAGATTTTTCTCTATATAATCGCACTATCCCCGACAACTCCTGCTGCAGTGATTGCACAGGGGGCATTTGGGCTCTCTCCAAATTTTAATATTATGATATATATACTCGTAGTTGAAACTACCATATATGCAATGCTGGCAAGAATTCTGGTACGGTGGAGAGAGGATTAGATGATTCTTATTATTTATCTATTTATTGAAAAATAAGTTAAAGAAATGCTTAAATAGAGTTCCTGCCATATGAGTATATATGTTAAACCCAATGAATTCCGAACTTCTTTATGATAAATTCGGCAGGCCGGTTAATAGCCTGAGAATTCAGCTAAACGCTATATGCAATTTTAACTGCATATTCTGCCATATGGAGGGTACAGAAAGAAGCATACAGTATATGACACCAGAACAGATAGAAAACGTTGTTGCAGTTGCTGCCAGCCACGGTGTCAATAAAATCAAATTTACCGGGGGTGAACCTCTTCTCCGTGAGGATATACTGGATATAGTGAGAAGAACCAGAAAACATATAACAGGTAATATATCACTGACCACAAATGGTGTTGAACTACGCAAACTTGCGAAGGATTTAAAGGAAGCAGGTCTGGACCGTGTCAACATCTCCATGCATGCCATAGATGAGTATAATTTTCATTTCATAACAGACACAAAGAAGAATTTTCTGCCAATAGTAAAGCAGGGTATAGAGGCAGCAAAGGAGGCAGGTTTAGGTCCTATTAAAATAAATTTTGTTCTAATGAAGAATATCAATGAGGACCAGGTAGACGGCATGATAAAATTCTGTGCCATCAATGGATACACCCTGCAATTGATTGAATTTGAGGCAAACAGGGATAAGGAACACAGCGAAGAATATATAAAATACCATGTACCCCTTGATTCCATTGAAAACAGAATCATGAAAGAAGCAGAAGACATAGAGTATAATCCACTTCATAACAGGGAAAGATATACTGTTAATACTGATTATGGCAGGGTTAAAATTGAGTTTGTAAAGCCAATGAGAAATGCAGATTTTTGCAGGCACTGTACAAGATTGAGAGTAACTGCGAATGGGCAGTTCAAGACCTGTTTACTCCGTGAAAATGACTATTTTAATATAAGTGGTATCCTTGATAACAGTGAAGAAATAGATAATGTGTACAGGAAGGCTGTAGGCGCTAGAGTACCATACTGGAGATGAATTATGAGAGTAACAGTATTATATTTTGCCCGGGTAAGGGATATTACCGGAAAAAGTGAGGAGTCCCTGACAATAAATCGTGGAAGTATGGATGAACTTATGGAAACTATATTTTCAGTGTACCCTGACCTTAGAAATATCAACAACCTTCTCATATCAGTAAATAATGAATACTATTCCGGGCTTCCACTGAGAGATGGAGATAAAGTGGCTTTTTTCCCTCCTGTAAGTGGCGGTTAAGAATTCATGTAAAGTATTTTCCCTTCATATAAAGCAGAAGCCCATCTCCTCTCGGATCTATCCCTTTATCGGTTTCTTTATCCTTATCTACCGTAATTCCCTGTGCATGCCCCATCATATCATTCAGATCATCGACGGGTTCATAATGGTCCAGTCTGAGAGAACTCTCATAATAAATTTTTGAATCACCATAAATTGAGGCGGGATATGCAAACCTGGGATATGCTATGGCATCCTGCATTGCGAAACCCAGATCTATAATCCTTGAGAGAATCTGAACATTTACCTCTGGCTGTACATCCCCGCCCATACTTCCAAGAATAATATCCTTTGGGCCGGATGCCAATGTGCTCATCAATGTATGGAATGTTTTCTTTCCCGGTTTTAAGGAATTTTTATTGTTTCTGTCCAGTGAAAAATAACTACCTCTATTGTTCATATTTATTCCTGTGCCCTTAATCGTATGCCCAGAACCAAATCCCATATAATTGCTCTGTATAGCACTGATTTCTATATCTCCATCGAAAATGGAATATGCGGTGGTATCCGACAGTTCTGATTTACCATTACCGTTATGTGAGCTATCTGATTTCAAATCATCGATGTTTTCAGGCAATTTGACACCATCATATATGTAATTTTTTCTAATATTGTAGGCATCGTACATTGTGTTTATGAGTGTATCATAATATTTCTGGTGTTCCATACCAGAAAGTTCGTATTTATTCAAATCCCTCAACCATACTGCAGCTGCTAATCCCTGGCTTACTGGTGGATTTGTATATACATTATAATCCCTGTATTTTACCCTGACCGGATCTCTCAGTTCTGCTTTATATTTATCCAGGTCCTCTTTTGCTATGAGTCCCCCTTTTTCTTTCATATCCTTATCGATTACATCTGCTATCTCTCCATTGTAAAAGGATTCCAGTCCGTTATTCACAAGTAATTCTAATGTATTACCCAGGTCTTTCTGTACAAGCCATTTATCTGTATCTTTATATATGCTGTTGAAGTCTTCATCTCCCCCTTCAAATTTATTGATTGCCTTAACAAGTTTCCTGCTGGGCTCGAAGCCGTCTCTCGCAAACTGTATTGCCCTTTTAAAATCCTCTTTTATGCCCAGTTTTGCCCTTTCATTTGCAATAATCCACGAGGATACAAGTCCGGGTATGGAAAATGATGATAAAGGTCCAGTCTTAGGTATTTCTTTAAAATCTTTCTGTTCGTAAAAATCTATGCTTGCCCTCTGAGGAGCGTATCCACTTGCATTTATGCAGTAATATTTATCATCCTTTATGGTTGCAAATAAATCTCCACCCAGTCCATTAAGATGTGGCTGTACAACTACCAGGGTAGATGATGCTGCGAGCATGGCATCATATGCGTTACCGCCCTTTTCCAGCACTTCAATTCCCGCCTGTGAGCTTAATGGGTGACTTGTTGCTACATTATATTTCATAAAATAAATATTTACTCTAACTATTTAAATAATTTCAATGATAAGAGTGGCGGAATTGTTCTTAATGAAAATATTTTATCAATCATACTATCTGCAAAAGTTTAAGTATAAATTTTTAGCATAATGATTATGAAATCGAATAAGTTAATGTCGGTAATCGTAATTGTAATTATAGTTGCAGTTGTTGCAGGTGGAGGATATTATGCCTACCATTATGAAACGACTGGCACATTGAAAGTAAGCGCAGCAGATACTCCGCCGAGTATTACAGGAATTTTAGATGTAAATGTTACATTCAGCGCCATTGCACTGCATTCTGATAAGGCATCTTCCAATTCCACCGGGTGGACAAATTACTCACTGCATGATAAAACCGTTAATATAATGGATATCAATGCCAGCAATGCAGCATTTCTGTCCAACCTTTCAGTACACGCTGGTAGCTACAACATGATGAAAATATATATAAAAAGTGTTTCAGTGTATATAAAGGGAGGGTATCTCAACTTTTCGAGCTCAACTAGTATGAGCCTACATCTGGCACATGCATTCGCAGTTGTGGTCTTTGTTCACCCTCTCATAGTTTCAGCACACGCTACTACATCCATGGTAACGGATTTCAATCTGTCTAATAATATTCAGATGAGTAGCCATACATTCAATATGAGCGCATCAGTTATCATAAATTAAATTTTAAAATTTTGAATATTTTTTATCCACAAAAACTTTATTTTTTATATACTGCTAATGAACGATGAACCCTTTTGAAAGAGGCACAATAGGAAATGTTGAACTCAAAAATAGATTTGTCATGGCACCGATGATTTCAAATTTATGTAATATTGATGGTACAACAAATGATAACCACATTGCATATCTGAATGAACGTGCAAGAGGTGGTTTCGGTCTCATCATAACGGAGTATGCATACGTTGATTCCTCTAACGGGAAGGGATCACCCAATGAGATGGGCATTTTTAAAAGGGAGCAAATTCCTAAACTATCCAGGCTTACTGAAAGAATCCACGCATCCGGTTCAAAGATTTTTGTACAGCTGGTCCATGCGGGAGGAAAGGCAAATCCGCACTATAATGAGGGTAAAGTATTCGCCCCGTCCAGTGTTGACTATCTTGGAACCACTCCTGTCGAAATGTCTTTTGACGATATAAAGGAAGTTGAAGAAAAATTCGTAAATGCAGCCGAAATATCTGCCAGGGCAGGATTTGATGGCATAGAGCTCCATGGCGCACACGGATACCTTTTTCAGGAATTCATATCGCCTGCACTGAACAACCGAACTGATGAATACGGCGGATCCGTTGAAAATAGAGTAAGAATAATTAATGAAATCACATCGAATATAAGAAGAAAGGTCGATATTCCTGTTGGAATCAGATTGAGTCTTTACGAGGATGATGCGGATGGCTATGGTGCTCACTACGGAATTGAAATTGCATCCTCATTGAAGAATATTGATTATGTTCACTTCTCTGCTGGAAGATTTGCACCTCCGGGTTCTTCAGCATCGTTCTACTATGACCATATGCATATAGGAGAAAAACTCAGGAGAAAGTTGAATATTAGTACCATGCTTGTCGGATCCATAAATTCCCTCCAGGATGCAGAAAAAGCTCTGAACGTCTCAGATTTCGTCGTTTTGGGAAGGCAGGCTCTCGCTGATCCATATACACCTTTCAAACTACAGAACTCAATTCCGTACAGGCCATGCATTAGATGTAATCAGGCATGCAGAAACCTGTCGAATTCTGAGGTCAGATGCACGATAAATCCTTATACTGGTCTAGAGTTAACCGAATATAATCACCGCAAATACCGTGGAGAGATTATCATAGTCGGTGCCGGTATAAAAGGACTGGAAGCATCTCTTTATGCTGTAAAACTGGGATTAAAACCGGTAATTTATGAAAAATACTCCCTGGGCGGGCAGTTCAATGAAATCATAGATGAATATAAGAAAAAAGATTTTATGCCACTGATTGAATATTATAGGACCATGCTGAAAAGATATAAGGTAGAGGTTAGGTATGAATCACAGGATAGCGGTATAATATGCACACCTGATAAAGTTTATCCAGATATTAGAAATAATGGCGATATAAATATTGATACTAATATATATAGATACTTTGATGATGCTTTAATTATCGCAGCCAGGAATCATGTAATAATGAGCAACCGTTCCTTAAACTCACTTGAGCGGTCAAGAATACCGGGATACCGGAAAATAGCAGAAAAAGCGGGCATTGAGTTCATGGATCTTGACTCATACGATATAAAATTATATGACAAAAATCAGTATGATATTCTGGAGGCTATGAAGAGTGGAAGAAGAGCTATTGAGGCATATATATTAAGGAACGAAAGTTATTTTCTTTAGTTTTTCTAAATTTTTATAAATATCGTCTCTATAATCCATTATGAAAGTGGCAGTAATCATGGGAAGCAAAACAGATTTTCCTGTAATGGAGACAGCTGTGGAAGAATTAAAGAATTTTGGCATTGAGGTTGAATACCGGGTGGTTTCAGCTCACAGGACACCTGAGTTTATGCTCCAGTATGCACAGGACGCAATAAAGAACAATATAGAGGTAATAATAGCAGGTGCAGGAGGAGCAGCACATCTGCCCGGTATGGTGGCAGCTATGACAACACTTCCGGTAATAGGTGTTCCTATTCAGTCAAAATCACTTAATGGAATGGATTCATTGCTTTCCATTGTTCAGATGCCCCCCGGGGTACCGGTTGCGACTGTGTCAATCAATGGAGCTCGAAACGCAGCTTTGCTTGCCCTTAGAATTCTATCAATAAAATATCCAAAGATCAGGGAAATGCTTGATGACTTCGTATCAAAGCAAAGAGATTCTGTACTCAGTGATAAATTATGAAAATAGGAATTATTGGATCAGGTCAGCTGGGATACATGATGATAAACGCAATGCGGAGGTATCCTATAGAATTTTATGTAATAGATGATAACAGAGGGCCATCTTCAGAGATAGCTGATAAATTCTACGATGTTTCAGATTATAAAGAATTTGTGGATGCCTGTGATTATGTTACATACGAATTCGAACATATAAGCAGTGAAATTCTTGATTACGCTGAAGAGCAGGGTAAATTGCGCCCGTCAAAGAAAGCTGTTGAGCTAAAAAAAGACAGGTCACTAGAAAAAAAATTCCTCAATGAGCATAATTTTCCCATAGCCAATTATAAATATGCTGAAACCTACAAAGAAGCATTTGGCAAGGCGAAATTATTTCACAAAGCCGTAATAAAAAGTTGCATGGGCGGATATGATGGGAAAAACCAGTATTATATAAATCCTGATACAGAATATGAAAATCATCCAGATATGCCATATGTAATAGAGGAATTCATCGATTATGATTATGAAGCCTCTATAATTGCTGTTAGGGATCAAAAGGGAAAGTTTTACAATTTTGAACCCTCCTTTAATTATAACCAGAATGGTATTCTCATATACAACATATCTCCAGTAAAAAATACCCTTGAAATGATTGATATAGCAAAAAGGCTCATGGAATCTCTTGAATATATAGGTGTTATGGGCATTGAATACTACGTAAAGAATGATAATGTGATAATAAATGAATATGCACCAAGAGTACACAACACCGGCCATCATACCCTTACCGGGAGTTCAATTTCACAGTTTGAGGAGCATATACTTGCGGTGTCGGGAATGGATGCTGTAAGACCAGACCTTTTTGTACCCTCAGGCATTGTAAACATTATAGGCACTGGTGTGGATGGAAAGATATCCAGAATCCTGGAACTTGGTAAAACTAATTTATACTGGTATCATAAAAATGAGGTCAGGCGCAAGAGAAAGATGGGACATGTTAACGTTTACGGCGATACATACGTGGAAGTTCAGGAAAAAATAAAGGAAATAATGGGCATATTATATGGAGATAATCTGAAAGATTTTATTTAAAGTAAAAGAACAGCCTTTACACCGTTAACTTTTTTTATTTCGTTGAGCACTGTACCAGTAACAGCTTCGGTTGTTACTACTATTGCCCTGGGATTGTCTATGAGGTCCGGGTCATCTGTGATTACCTGCCTAACAGAAATATTATTGTTTGCAAGAATATTCATCACCCCGGATATTATTCCAGGTTTTGAAGCATCAACGGGAATAATCTCTATAACTCCAAAACCAATTTTTGACCCTGAATTTTCAAAATTTGAAACAGGCGAAAGGTTGCTGAAAAATTCATAAAGTTTCTTATCACTGATAACTTTCTGAATAAGATTTACAATTACCCTTCTATCAACATGATATGCCCTTGCAATGGAATTAGGCTTTATCTCTATTTCATCACAGAACAGCTTTGGCTCGTCATATAATATTTTTACAGATATCCCAATTTCTGTCATTCTCTGTATAACCTTCATTTCAGCCGGATATCCCTCGAATATTTCATTGATGTAGTCCCACATAAAACCTCTAATGTGAATTAAGTATATAATAATTCAATAAAACAAATTAAAACTATTTGTTCTTTTTAAGAATTTTATCTCATTCTGACGAATATTTTTTTACCAATCTCGCGAATTCATCATAATTTCCCGGTTTATGCACATTAAGATCGGAGTTTTTCATAGTATTCACTATAAATTGTTCCGGGAATTGCATTGGCAAATGGGCCACAATAAATTTAGCGGCTTCTTCTGGTTTTTCTCTGATAAGTTTTATTCCCAAATTATAAGCATCCACGAAGTCCTTCTCGCTACTGTACACCGTGGCACCGCAACTTCCAGGGATAACTATGTTGTTTTTCTTGAAGTATTCCTCTATACTTATTCCGGCACTGTCCATTGCAGGCACTACTACTGTATCCACCTGGTTACCATTCATTGCGTCCATGAGCTCACCCATGCCCTCGAAATACTGTATTTTTACATCCTTGCCAGTTTCGCCAACGTACGCCCTGAAGAGTATATCAGAGGCACCACCCTTTCTGGTCATTCCTATTTTATAGCCGAGCTTCGGAGCGACCCTGGATAGGTTTTCAATTGTCACATAATCTATTGGCAATCCACTTTTTACAAGGGAAACAGTGGAATCAAGCACAACATCGGGCTTTTTATCTCCCATATCGGAAGATTTTTTGAATTCTATTTCTATATCCTTTCTTTCCATCATGGCTGCCACTAATGGGTAGCAAACCGGTCCAGGAGCTGCAATAACTTTCATAAATGTTTATTAAAAAACTGTTTATTAACTTAATGTTATTATCAATGTCAGTAATGTCGTAAATATAAACGAATTTAGTTTAAATTATATATTATATATTTTTTGCAATTCATTAACAGTTACAGCAAGATAATTATAAAATATAATGAAAAATAATATATCATATGTTGAGATTAGGTTTTTTAAGGTTTAAATGAAAAAATACTTGTTACTTGAAGATGGCACGGTCTATGAGGGTTATGGATATGGCTATGATGGTGATACAGACGGTGAACTTGTTTTTACCACATCAATGTCTGGATATTTAGAAACAATTACTGACCCATCATATGCCGGGCAAATTCTGATCTTTGCCTTTCCTGAGATTGCAAATTACAGTGTGAGCATGGAACATATGGAGTCAGATAAAGTACAGGTTTCCGGACTTATAACAAAGGATGCGCACATTTTACTGCAGGGCGGGAACCATGGAATCGAATTCAATGAATTTCTGAAGGCAAATAAAATTCCTGCAATAGATGGAATAGATACCAGAGAACTTGTGGAGAAAATCAGAAAACACGGTACCGTGAGAGCTCATATCAGTAATAAAAATGAATTTCCAGATAATTTTCAGGATACTATGCAGCTGGATCTTGTTTCTAAAGTATCAAGAAAGGAGTATCAGTATTATAATTCTGGCAGAAAAAAGGAATTCCTGTTCATAGATGTGGGAACCAAAAACAGCTTAGTAAAGCGCCTGAGCGAAATCGCATCACTCCATATTGTTCCTTATAATTATGATTTCTATTCCATCAAATTCCATTATGATGCAATATTCCTCCCTAACGGGCCGGGAGATCCGGATCATGAATCACTGGCACCGCTGAGGGCTTTTATCAAGGAAAAAGCCTCGGAAATGCCTGTAATGGGCGTTTGCATGGGCAATCAACTCATCGCGCTTTCCCTTGGTGGAAAAACTGAGAAAATGAAATATGGACATCGTGGGATAAATCACGCTGTTGGTATAGGCAATAGAGTGTATATTACGTCACATAACCACGGTTATGCAGTGAATAAGGAATCATTATCGGGAACAGGACTGGCGGTTACGGGTCAGGATATAAATGATGGTACGGTTGAAATGATCAGGCACAGGGAATTGCCTGTATTTTCAGTGCAGTTCCATCCTGAAGCGTATCCAGGTCCATATGATAGTTCGTGGTTCTTTGATGAGGTCAGGGAAGCTGTAGGTGAATGATATGAAAATAGATATAAAATGCACACTCGTCATAGGTTCAGGTCCCATAGTTATCGGTCAGGCAGCCGAGTTCGATTATTCCGGTTCTCAGGCATGCCTTGCCCTGAAGGAGGAAGGAATCCGCACTGTTTTGCTTAATTCAAATCCTGCTACTATACAGACCGACCTTGAAATAGCTGACAGAATTTACATAGAACCTGTTGACCCAGAAAGTGTAATAGAAATAATTAAAAAGGAAAAAATAGATTCAATTCTACCCTCAACGGGAGGGCAGGTTGGACTCAACCTTGTAATTCTGCTTGACAAACTTGGTATACTCAAATCAAACAGAATAAAGGTTCTGGGTACTCCTGTAACATCTATTGAGGTGGCTGAGGATAGAAAAAAATTCTTCAATCTCATGAGGCAGATAGGAGAACCCATAATCGATTCGTATACACTTATAAAGGAAAATTACAGAACTATGATTGACGGGATTAAAAAATACCCATTAATACTTAGAACAGGCTTTTCACTCGGTGGATCAGGTGGTGTTATAATAAGAAACCGGGATGAATTAATTTCATACTGCGATGACTATTTTTCAGTCCATGATGATAATGTAGAACTGGACGAATCACTTCTCGGACTGAAAGAAATAGAGTATGAAATGATGAGAGACAATGCAGGTAACTGCATTTCCATATGCAATATGGAGAATCTGGATCCCATGGGTGTGCATACCGGAGAGAGCATTGTAACCACTCCGTCCCTAACATTAAGCAACGATGATTACCAGAAGTTAAGAACTTCAGCTATACACATAGTGAATGAAATTGGCGTGATTGGATCATGCAACATACAGTTCGCCCTTAACCAGGCAACAAATGAGTATTACGTTGTGGAGGTGAACCCCAGAACATCAAGGTCATCTGCACTTGCTTCCAAGGCTTCAGGATATCCGATAGCAAGAATATCCACAAAGATTGCAGTTGGTTATAATATAAACGAAATAAAAAATCCTGTAACTAAGAATACGTACGCTGCATTCGAGCCTTCCATGGATTACATAACAGTAAAAATTCCAAGATGGCCCTTTGATAAATTCTCGGTAAAAAGGGAAATTGGAATAGAAATGAAGTCTATCGGAGAGGCCATGGGAATTGGCAGGACATTCGAGGAAGCCCTTATGAAGTCCATATCTTCGCTGGATATAAAGCAGGCAGTGCCAATGAGACTGTTCACATCGACTGACAAAGCCCGTGAACTAATGAAAATTCCAAACGATCAGAGAATATTTGCTATTTTTGACGCCCTGTTTCAGGGCATATCATCTGCGGAAATATCACAGCTGTCGGGTTACGATGAATTTTTTGTGGAAAAGATGCGGAACATAGCCGATGGCATATCAACAATCAAACCGGGAAAGATGCCTGAAAATATCAAATACCTGAAAATTCTCGGTATCTCAGATGAAACCATTTCATATTATTCTAAAATCAGTGTACTGGAAATAATAAAGTACAGGCTGGAAGAAAGTATAATTCCTGTGTATAAAAGCATCGATACCTGCTCAGCTGAGTTTGAATCAGAAACTTCATACCTTTACTCATCATATGATAGATACAGCGATAATAAGATAGCACAAAGGAAAAAAATTATGGTAATCGGGTCAGGCCCTAACAGGATTTCTCAGGGTGTAGAATTTGATTACGGAGCTGTGAAATCCATACTTTCGTTGAGGAAAATGGGTTTTGAAGCAATAATGGTTAACAGCAACCCTGAAACAGTATCAACAGATTTCGACATTTCAGACAAGCTCTACTTTGAACCTATTACCCTGGAGCATATATCAAACATAGTTTCAGTGGAAAAACCGCAGGGAATCATAATCCAGTTCTCCGGGCAAACAGGCCAAAATATGGCAGACGGACTTTCGAAGATTTTTAAGGATATTGTGATAGGTACCCAACCAGATAATATATTCAGAATTGAGGAGAGGACAAAATTCTCTGCCGCCCTTAAAGATCTCCGAATAAAACAGCCTGATTTTATTGAAGCTTCAAACATGAATGAGCTTGAGGAAAAAATAGGAAGCATTAAACTGCCGGTTATAATCAGGTCAAGTTTCATCATAGGCGGAAGGGCAATGGATATTATATATGACTATGGAATACTTCAGGAACGTGTCCGTGAACTGTTCATAGAGAGACCGGGTTCTCCGGTTCTTGTGAGCAAATATCTTCAGAACGCCGTAGAAATAGATGTAGATTTCATTTCATCCAGTAAAAAGTCAGTTATAGCCGGCATATCTGTGCATATTGAGGAGGCAGGCACCCATTCAGGCGATGCTACAATGGTTCTTGGGCCACATCTCCTAGAAACCTCAACGATAAAAAAAATAGAGGATATAGTTGAAAAATTGAGGGTTAACTTTAATTTGCTGGGTCTTTCAAATCTGCAGGTTGCAGTAAAGGATGGAGAAATATACGTAATAGAACTCAACGCCAGATCCTCCAGATCGATTCCATTCGTTGCCAAAGCAACCGGCATAAACTGGATTGATTACGGCATAAAGGCCATAATCGGAATCGAGCCTGATATAACATATAAAGAACCAAACTCATATTTTATCAAGGTGCCTGTATTTCCATTCAAGAGGTTCAGGGATATGGATGTTATACTGGGGCCTGAAATGAAATCAACTGGCGAAGCCATGTGTTGTGGCAAGACCTTCCACGAGGCAATGTCCAAGGTTATACGCATAATGAAACATAATTTCGAGCTTAAATCTGTTATAATCACCGTGAAGGATTCTGACAAGCCAAAGGCAATTGATATAGCCAGAAAATTAAGCCTGAATGGAATTAAGATCTACGCAACACCAGGGACATACAGCAGCCTGAAAGCTGCTGGTGTGGTTTCAACTGTTGTTTACAGGGTAAAAGACCTGAGACTTCCCGGTTTGAGTGAGATAATCAGGAGCGAGGACATATCGATGATAATTAACACACCCTCAGAATCCTACGGGTCTATCCGTGATGGTTTTTCTATAAGGAACCTTGGGATAAAAAAGGATATTCCCCTGATTACGAACATAAAATTTGCAGGGGAGCTTGTTGACGCCATATTGTCTGGAAAAAAGACCGGAATCAGGGAACTCGGAGATTATTATTAATAATAATTAAAAAATTTATTATAGTTTTATTAATACTTATATTATAAGGATTACATGAAAGATTTTGAAAAGATTTATGAGAGAATAAAATCGGTTTCACCGGAACATCATTTTGAGTTTACTGACTCACCTTTCTGGATACTTATAACAACCATACTCTCACACCGCACAAAGGATATTGTAACTGATGCAGCCGCCAGGGGACTTTACAATAAATACCACGATTCATATGGCCTGGAGGGTGCCGACCCCTCTGACGTTAAGGCAATTATAAAATATGTGGGTTTCAGCAACGTAAAATCACAGAGGATTATTGATATTGCCAGAATTATAAACCATGAATACGGTGGAAAGGTGCCAGACAACCATGATGAACTGGTCAAACTTCCGGGAACAGGGAGTAAAACAGCCAACATCGTCCTGACGCAGGGATTCGGCATACCGGCTATAGCAGTGGACACCCACGTTTTCAGGATTTGCAACAGGATCGGAATTATAAATGCAAAGGACCCGGATAAGGCAGAAGCGGCACTTAAGGAAATCGTACCGGAAAAATTACAGGTGGAGTTCAACCCGGTTATGGTAGAATTCGGAAAAAATATCTGCAAACCTGTATCTCCAAAATGTGATATATGCCCAGTTTCATCATGCTGTGATTATTATGTTGATGTATACACAAAAAAGATAAAAGGAACTAGTAATAAAGAGAAAAACTGAGTTATTATAAATTAATTATTATGGCTAAATAGTAATTAATCATAATCCTATTATTTATTCAGAAAATACTCATAAATTTTTATGTGCAATCACTCAGAGATGAGATTAAAGAGATGTTCAACAGTAGGTGCCCTTTATAAATACACATAATATGGTACACGATCATCAAAAAATTATAAATAAATTAATATTTATAGTATTATGCGTATCTCAGGGCTATGCCCTTTCCGAAGCGGGGATAATTCCAGTCAATGTTTTCATAGGGGCACGCAATTCTTGATGCACCGCATTCCACACAGTTTTCGTAACCTATCACTATTCTATTATTCTGCCATGAAAATACATTAGCAGGGCATATAGAAACACAGGGTTGTGGTTCACCGTATTTAGCTGTGCATTCCAGACATGTGTTCACATCCTTTATTGCAAGATGCGACTTATCGTCCTTCTTATATCTCAAAGTGTATAATTTTTCTTCTGTTCTCATTTATCTCATCCTCATAACAAAAGTCATCAGGTCAGGTATTAGATTCCTGTAATTGCTGACCATGGTGTTCCTTATTCCCATCAGATCTCCTGATGCCCAGCCCTCAAGCATGGATGATACCATATTTATGTATTCTCCAGCCTTATTGCCGGTCATGAAATCTGTTTCCAGCTTCCTCTCCTTTGCAATCTTTGAAATTTCTGGATTCTTCATTAAGTTGTATCTATAAATTTCCTTATCATAGTTATAAACTGCAGCCTCACCGGCTATTGTTCCGGATGCTATTGCTGGAGTAATTCCATCAAACGTTAAGGGATCAACAAGCCCGATTGCATCTCCGCAGAGATAGACATTACCCTTTGCAACATTAATATCAGGGAATCCACCTTCAGGAATGATCTTCGCAGAATATTCCCTGAGGGAATAACCCTTAACCTTTTCTGCTAAACCGGTCATCTCAAGGAAATCATCAAGTAGTTTTTCAGGCCTTATTTTTCTGTCAACAAGTTCCTTTATGGGGGAACCGATCCCAACAGCAAGGCTGTCCTTGTATGTGTACATGAACCCGGCAACAAGAGGATCTGACGTAATCATCCTCCATGACATTCCTGTATTATCATCCGGTAAATCAAATAGTGTATTCAGGTCGCCCTTCTTTATTGAGTAAACCATCTTTACTGCCTGAACAGAATTCTCAGGAGTCCAGTCCCCCTTTATTCCAGATTCCATGGAAACAAGAGAATTTACTCCCTCTGCAAGCACAAAGGATTTAGCCGATACTTCTCCCCTGTCTGTTGTAAGTGATTTTGCAACCCCATTTTCCCAGTTAAGTTTGAGAGCAGTGGTTTTAGGAATTACCATGGCACCTGCCTTTTCTGAAACAGAAGATAACCATTTATCAAATTTTAACCTGCCGGTTGTTACAAGACCTTCGGGGTGAAATTCTATATTTACCGGTTTATTGCCATTATAAAGAGACAGCTTAATGGTTTCCACATTTCTCTCAAACGGCATGTCCTCCCCAAACACCGATGTTACATAATCCTTCCTTATCATGGCTCCAGAAACATTTTTTGATCCGGGTTCGGGGCCTCTCTCTATAACCAGTACCTTCTTTCCCTCAGATGCCGCCTTCAGTGCTGCAGCCGAACCGGCTGGTCCAGCTCCTACAACAACTATATCATAATCAAGCATTTATATCACCAATTTTTTTAATAAGCTCAGGAACTATCTGGAATACATCGCCGATAACCCCGTAATCACAGTTTTCAAATATCTGTGCCTCGGGGTCGCTGTTTATTGCAATTATCCTCTTTGAACCCTGGATTCCAACCAGATGCTGGATGGCTCCGGATATCCCGAGAGCTATGTAGAGATTCGGTCTGATGGTAGTGCCGGTTTGCCCAACCTGTCTGTCATGTGGATACCAGTTTGCATCAGCCAGTGGCTTGCTAACTCCTACTATTCCTCCAATCTTATCTGCAAGTTCCTCAGCTAGCTTCAGGTTATCCTTATTGACAAGACCCCTTCCGGCTCCCACAACAACCTGGGCAGCTGCAAGAACATTTGTTTTTTCAATATTTTTATAATCCGTTATTTTGAATCTTGTATCAACCTTTTGCAATTTTTCTTTTATGATTTTTCCCTTGAAATCTCTTTCAGGAAGTGCTGAAAACACTCCAGCCCTGGTTGTTACCATTATCGGTTTGTTGTTCGGGCATATAATAGTAGAGGTTTCCTTACCACCGAAATCTGGTCTAGTAGCCTGTAGCTGACCTTTCTCATCCACATCGAATATAATACAGTCAGCAATAAGCCCTGTATTGACCTTTATTGCTGTTGTAGATGCTAATTCCCTCGAATTTGATGTTCCCGGGAAGAACAGAGAATTGGGTTTGTATTTATTAATCATCATTTCCAGGGCCGCTGTATATATGTCATTATCATATTTTTTCGCATTCTCTGCTTCACAGTAGTAAACCTCATCAGCACCATATTTAAATGATGTATCAATGAGTTGTTCATCCTTGTTTCCGATTATTACGGCACCGAGTTTTGTATCCATTAAATCAGCAACCCTTCTGGCTGCACCCAGAATTTCCAGTGATGTTTTGTTAAGCTCACCATTGAAATGATCTATGTAGACCCATATACTGTCATCCACCTTTGTTACGGGGTCGGGTTTTTCATAGGCATTTTCCATTGTTTTCATTCCCTTCAGGGATTCCTTTATTTTTGATACAAGAAATTCAACAGTTTTATTCAGGTCATCATTCTTAATGATTTCTGGATTCCTCATTTTCGGGGGTGGTCTTACTCTGATAACCTTTGTAGGTGACGCAGCCAGGCCAATTTTTTTAGGATCAGCATCTATATCAGTTTTAGAAAGCCTTGTAACCTGATATGTCATGGACTTTATCATACCTTCAAGTGTTGCCTCCCTTGGCGTGTTGGAATTTTCAGTAATAGTTGCAACAAATGGCATTTTGACTTCCAGGGTTTCTGTGTCAAATTCAGTAGTTCTCTGGAGTTTTGCAACCTTTGTTTCCATATTTATATCGAGTATTTTATCGGTATATGCTATTTCTGGTATACCCAGCCACACTGCTGTCTGTGGGCCCACCTGCTGTGTTTCACCATCAAGAGCACGCCTGCCGAATAATATGATATCCGGTTTGCCAATTTTATGTACTCCCTGTGAAACTGTATACGATGTTGCCCATGTATCTGATCCGACCATTGCAGCGTCAGTTATAAGATATATATTATCTGCACCCATCGCCACGGCATCTCTCAATGTCAGGTCTCCCTTTGGTGGTCCCATTGAAACAATAGAAACCGTTCCGCCATATTTTTCCTTGAGCCTGAGTGCCTCTTCTATGGCGTGCAGGTCAGGAGGGTTTATAATAGCTGGCACTCCCTCCCTGACAAGATTATTGGTTACCGGATCGATCCTTAAATCATCGGCATCCGGAACCTGCTTTACAGCAACAACAATATTAATGCCTTTCATGACAGTATATGCAAAGTTCTATTAAAAATCTTTTTGAAAGGAAATAATAATAAATTTCATTGTATAAAAATATATAAACAGACTACTGTCAAAATGACAGATAAATAGTAATTTATTGCCTTTTAAATGTTATGCGATATTTCCTTATCATGTAAAGAAAAACCCCTAACAGAAGGGCGATTGATACCATGCTTATAGCAATTTCATTTAAAGTGCTACCATAAATTTGATTTAGATACAGGGAACTAAGAAACGGGCTTGCCCCTATTACGATCCCGAAGAAAGTTCCAGTGGCACATGCCGGGCAGACTCCAACTGCACCGATAATGGACATGGGCGTTGCCTTTTTCATTTTCAAGCCTTCAAATGAAAACGCAAATATAGCACTTCCAATCAGTGCAGCTGCTATTAATGAAATTATCTGAAATGGATATATGTATAATCCTACAATATGGGAATAATAAACAAGAAAATCCGGGGTAAACATAGGAAGGCCGTAGAAAAATGCCACATTATGCGGATAATGGTATCCTGATGGTATAATATGTATCATCCCACCTGCTATCGCCAGGATTACAGCATAGATGGCAAGAATAGGATAGAAGTGCTTAAATTTGGGTAGAGTGTACTTTTCCCTAACGGTGAGGTAAACAGCCAGGGCTATAAGAAATGAACCTGCAATTAATATACCATCATCCAGCGATGTATAAAATCTGGCCCGGTTAACCGTAACTGAATAATTATAGGGTGATGGATAAAATAAATATCCAAATCTGGAATATATTTCATATCCATTCAGAACCAGTAAAATGCCTACCATTAAAATTATAAGATTTCTATTCCGCATTAACATTAGAATATTTATAAATTACATAATAGTTTTGGTTTATGGAATATTCATTAATTGACGATTTTAACGTAGAATATTTTTAGGTAAAGGGGCATTCTTCCCGAACATAATCTTTAAATTAAATCGTACTATATTAAATACATGACTTTAGAAATCAAAAATATCATGCAGAGGCAGCCTATATATATGGATGAAAAGGCAACCGTATATGAAGGTACTAAAAAAATGTCAGAGGCAAATAAGGGGTCTATACTGCTCGGAGAACCTTCCTCCCTGACCGGAATTATAACAGAAAGGAATATTATTAAGGCAATTGCCGATGGAAAATCACTGAACACCTCTCTGGGGAACATAGCCACAAGAGAAAACCTCATATTCATTCATGAGGACAATTCAATTACCAAGGCAGCTGTACTAATGAGCAAGCATAACATAAGGCACCTTATTGTTAAGTCTGATAGTGGAAATGTTTCCGGAATTTTATCTACCAGGGATTTAATGAGGGAAAGTCAGACATTGAAAGAACTTGCAAATGTAAAGAATTCAGATTGGTTCGGAAGTGATTAAAATGGCAGTAAGTTTGGGACTCGAGGATGTATTTATAAAATATACCGGATTAACATATATAGATGGCAATGCAGGGGTACTTAGGTACCGTGGTTACGATGTCAACGATTTGGTGGATCATACTGATTTTGAGGAGGTCTGCTATTTGATGACACGTGGTGAACTACCTGATAAAAAACAGCTTGATGAGTTCAAGGCCGCAATAAAGGAGCATTATACACTCCCAGACCATGTTCTTGATCTCATTTCTGTTCTTCCGAGGGATGCAGATACGCTCACCATGATGGAAACTGCATTTGCATCTTTATCATCGGGAGATTATAAATGGGGCAAGGAAAATGATAGTAAACAGGTTCCTGTTATATTAGGAGAAAATCTCGGGATTATTTCCAATATTTACAGGCATAAGATGGGAATGAAGCTACAGAATCCTGATCCAAAGTATGATTATGCTGAGGCATTCCTGATGAACTGCTTCGGAAAGTCAGATGAAAAAAGAATAAAAGCCATGAATGCTGCATTGGTTATTTATGTTGATCATGAGGTACCCGCATCTACTACAGCAGCGCTGGTGGCATCCTCAACGCTTTCAGATATGTATTCATGCATAACTGCGGCAACTGCAGCACTAAAGGGGCCGCTTCATGGTGGAGCTGCCGAGGCTGCATATAAACAGCTTCTTGATATAGGAACACCTGGCAACGTTGATAATTGGTTTAAAACAAATATATTGGATGGCAAAAAAAGGCTCATGGGGTTCGGGCACAGGGTGTACAGGACATATGATCCTAGAATGAAAATTTTTAAGAGGCTTGCCACGGAGCTTGATCAGAATGAGGAACAGAAAAAATACTTTGAAATTGCCAAAAAACTGGAAGATCTCGGTGTAAAAGAATTCGGTGCAAAGGGCATTTACCCAAACACAGATTACTATTCCGGAATTGTGTTCAATGAAATCGGTTTCCCTATTTACATGTTTACCACATTATTCGGCTTTTCCAGGGTCCTCGGGTGGTTAGCTCATATAACAGAATACGTAGAGGAAGAAGAAAGATTGATCAGACCAAGGGCAGTTTATACCGGTCCGGATAAGCGGGATTTTGTAAAAATGGATGATAGAAAGTAAGTTCAGGAAATTATTTAATCTTATATTTTGATAAATTTCTGTATTAGACCTCATAAACATATAATAAAAAAAATTCTTATATTATGTACAAATCCCAGGAGTAAATCTTAATTATAATCAATGCAATTAACAGACATGTCATTGTTAAATGAAATTGCAAAAGATTCAAATAAAATTGGTATAGGCAATACACCCCTCTTCAGGATCGGGTTTTCAGGAATTTATTCCAAACTGGAGTATTATAATAGATTCAAATCCATAAAGGATCGTGCTGCATTTTTCATGCTGGATTATGCATTAAAAACGGGGAAACTGAAAAAAAATATGACTGTGATAGAGGCATCCTCGGGCAATACGGGAATTGCATTAGCCGGGATATCCCATCTTCTGGGATTTAATAGTGAAATAGTTGTGCCGGAATCAGTACCAGAAGCTACGGTAAAAACACTGGAAAGTTACGGTGCAACCGTAATTCTAACACTAGGTAACAGTACTGATAATTCTATTACTTATGTTGAGCAGAAGGTAGCTGAATATCCTGACAGGTATTTCAGGCCGTCCCAGCATGAAAATGAAATGAACGCTAATGCCCATTACTACGGTTCCGGCCCGGAAATAGCCGAAAAAATTCCGCACCTCAACCATCTTGTTATCGGCATAGGTACCGGCGGAACAATTGCAGGACTGTCAAGATTTTTTAAAGAAAGAGGGAATATAACTGTTACGGGTGTAATGCCTGCAGAGGGTTCGTACATACCAGGACTGCGGAATCCATTCAAATCCACTCACCGGTTTTTAATTGATGAGTACAGAAATTATATTGATGAAATTATCACAATAACCGATGAAGAAGCCTATAGTGGAGTCAGGGAACTCCAGGCCAAGTATAATTTACTTTGTCGGCCCCTCGTCGGGTGCTAATTATATAGCATCATTAAAGTCTTCTGTAGGATATGGAAGTACGGTTACTGTATTCCCGGATGATTATTCAAAGTACGCAATATTATATAAAAAAATCAATATAATATGAAACTTGACCGGTTAATATTCCAGGTGGTTAATACTGTTAATACTGATTTATTATATTAATTCTATAATATTTCTGTGTTTTCCATAAGTCAATTAATAAATAAAAGGAATTATTTAATTGAAAGATTTATTTTTTGAATCGTTATAACTATTGAGAGGATACCAGTTGAAACCTTTCATTTCTATTACATTTCCGTAAAGTGAAAAGATCGATATGGAGCAGTTTCCGATTTCCAGTTTTGTCAGCGGAAAGCCTTCAGTAAGCGTTGCTATGGAAAACATGGCCCTGATAGGTTCCAGATGGGTGGCTATTAACACGGTTTTGTAATCGTGATCAGATATAGATGAGGTGAACTCTATTAGTCTTTTCTTAACACTGGAAAATTTCTCGACATTATATTTATTGGCAACTCCATCCTGGAATGTTTCGTACCATTGAGGATCTTTTGCCGTTATTTCTGACATTTTTTTGCCTTCCAGATCACCTGTACCAACGTCCCGTAATAAGGGATTTGTGGTGTATTCCTTATATCCCATTATTTTCAGTGTGTCCTTTACCCGCTGAATGGGACTGCTGAAAACAGCATCGAATTTAATTTTTTTCAGATATTTACCGGTTTCAAAAGCTTCTTCCTTGCCCTTTTCGGTAAGTTCTGTGTTATCCCGGGGAAATACAGCCTCAACATTGTTGTAAGTTTCCCCGTGCCTTACAAAATAAAGCAACATAGCACAGTATTGGACCTTACTAAATAATATTTTAGATACTTCTCAATTTTTCTATAGGAAAAAAAACTTCAGGACTAAATAATTCTTAAATATATGTATATGATAATAAACAAATGAATAGAAATGTGGGACTGTTTGTTATAGTCCTCGGTCTGATGATGACCGGCATTGATACTACCGCTGTGATTTTGGCATTACCAGATATAACCATGGATTTGCATTCAAATCTGGATACAACAATCTGGGTCATTATCATTTATCTGCTCATAATAGCAGTTATGACCACACAGCTCGGAAGATTCGGAGATTCCTTCGGAAGGTCGAAAATATACAACTCGGGATTTATAGTGTTTACCATTGGTTCTGCCATGGCAGGAACCTCTTTCAATATTATTGAACTTATCGGATTCAGGGCATTGCAGGCTTTCGGTGGGGCGCTCATGCAGGCCAATAGTGGTGCCCTGATAGCCGATCTTTATCCTCCCAATCAACGCGGCAGGGCCTATGGATATACTGCAATTGGCTATACAACGGGAGCGACTCTTGGAATCCTGGTCGGTGGTGTAATTACAACTTTTATCGGATGGGAATATATTTTCTATATCAATATTCCAATAGGAATTATTGCGACTGTACTGGGGATAAAGAATATAAAAAGTGGAAAAACAACAAAGACGTACTTTGATATACCCGGTTTGATATCATTACTGGCTGCCCTGACACTTACAACATATGGAGCTGCTGATATAACCGGTGTGGGCGTCAATGCTTTCAATATAACTATAATAGTGGCCGGTCTTATCATACTGGGAATATTTATTTCTGTGGAAAAAAGAGTTAAAAATCCTATTATAAATATGAAAATCTTTTCAAACCGAATATTCAACTTCTCGCTTTTTGCCTCGTTTTTTGAGAGTATGGGATATTTATCTGTTATTTTTATAATCATAATGTATCTTCAGGGTATCAGAGGATTGAGCCCGCTTGCTGCTTCATTACTCCTTGTTCCGGGCTATGTACTGGGCGCATGCATAGCACCATTCGCCGGTAGACTCACGGATAAGATAGGTGCAAGGATTCCTGCCACATCCGGATTATTTTTGATGCTTACAGGTATACTTGTCTATGCGACCTTCTCCGTTACTACTCCTTTATATTTTGTCATAATAGCCTCAATTCTGGGTGGCAGTGGTTCATCTCTCTTCTATCCTGCCAATAACAGTGCGGTCATGGCAAATGCACCCCAGGGCTACTACGGCTTATCTTCAGGGATGCTGCGCACCTTTGCGAATATAGGCACTTTGATAAGCTACGTTCTTGCCATCACCATTGCCTCACTCACCGTTCCGAGAAATGTTGCATTTGAAGTATTTCTTGGCCTGCATGATATAGTAGGCACACTTGCCGCAAAGTTCATGATAGGAATTCGTTCCGCTCTGATAATGTCGTTCGCAATAATCGTTGTTGCTATAATATTATCTGCATTCAGGGGAAAGGAAAATCGGGGAGAAGCAGGTAAATCAAAATAAAAGCAATTTAACCGTAGACGAGTACTGTATATTTTTTCTATAGAACACAGGATTGGATAAAATTATATCTACATTAACTATTTACAGATATGGAACTGTTACGTAAAGGTAAAGTTAAGGATGTTTATGATGATGGCGATACTTTAATTTTCAAATTTTCAGACAGAATATCTGTTTTTGATAAAATCATTCCATCGGCTATACCCCATAAGGGTGAATCCCTGTGCAGAACCTCCAACTACTGGTATAATATGGTATCATCCCTGGGAATTGATACAGACCTTATAGAATTGTTGTCTCCCAGTGAGATGCGTGTGAAAAAATATAAACAGCTTGATTACGGATATCCATTTCTATCCAATTTCATGGTTCCACTAGAGTTTATTACCCGTTATTACCTTGCCGGATCATTATTCGACAGAATTAAATCGGGAGAAATAAATTATCATGCTCTGGGTTTCAAGAATATGCCAGAGTATAGTGATCAGCTCCCGGACCCATTTTTTGAGGTATCTACCAAATTTGAAAAATTTGACAGGTATCTTGACATGAAAGAGGCACTGGAAATTTCTGGTCTTGAACTCAGTGAACTTTACGATATACGGGAAATCATTTTCAGAATAGACCGCCGCATTAACAGTGCTGTAGAATCCAGGGGGCTTTTGCATGCAGACGGAAAGAAGGAATTCGCCCTCGGGACCGGAAGAACACCTGTTATTATCGATACATTCGGGACACTTGATGAAGACCGGTTCTGGGATAAAGCCGATTATGATAATGGCCAGATAAATGAACTCAGCAAGGAAATGGTCAGGCAGTACTACCGTGAATCCGGTTACCATAAAAAACTTTTTGATGCCAGGGACAGGCATGAAAAGGAACCTGATATAGGACCCCTGCCTGAAAATATGATTAAAAGAGTTTCAGATCTTTACGTGCACATGTATGAAAAAATAACCGGTATGAAATGGTAATAATTTTCTATCGGCTCAATCCTGCCATGGGGGTATTGCTATAGGTTAATTCCAGAAACAAGCCACTACCTATGAGATTGAATATATCTCTTTAAGTTAAAATTATGTACGTATTCCTGTATTAGCAACAAATTTTTGTACTTACAGATAACTTATTAAGTTTATAATTCATATTCGATTAATAGGATATAATTTCAAGAATTGAATGGAGATGGCAATGTGGAATATTCAAACAATGAAGAAGAATTCGATAAATTAGTTGAGAAATCTTACCCACCTGAAACTAAAAGGCACATAATTATACCTAATATCAGTATATATGAGGCCTTTAGCATGTCTGCAGAAAAGTACCGTGATAATATTGCCATAGATTTTATCGGAACTAAAATCAGTTATGGAGATCTGAAAAATGAAATTGAACGAACATCAGCATTTTTAAATAATACCGGTATTCATCAGGATGAACGTTTAACGCTCATGCTTCCAAACCTACCCCAGTACGTTGTATTTTTCATGGCAGCTGCGAAACTCGGCATCACCGTTGTACAGATGAATCCGCTTTATACTACCCCTGAAATAGAATATGAACTCAAAGATTCCGGGTCAAGAAATATTGTTATAATGGCAAGTTCACTGAAGAAAGTTATGCCTTTGAAGACCGTACTGCTGGACAACGTTATAATAGTTGGAGTAGACGATTATCTTTCACCTGGTAAGGCCCTTCTGTTTAAACTGGTAGATAAAGAAAATAATATTAAAATACAGCAGGAAAGTGGAATTATAAGATATAAGCATGGAATTCCGGGAACAACTGCTGGGAATGCTAAAATTGATCCTTCCAGTAGTGTTGCACTCCTGCAGTATACAGGCGGAACAACCGGGATTCCAAAGGCAGCCACTCTCACCCACAGAAATTTGCTTGCAAATGCAAACCAGCTTATAGAATGGTTCCCCGAAGATTTCAAGGAGGAAATATCATATCTTGCATCTATTCCATATTTTCATGTGTACGGTATGATGACGGCTATGCTGACACCACTGTTGCAGGGTTCAGAACTTATTATCATCCCGGATCCCAGAAATCAGAAAATGATATTAAAAACAATCAGGAAAAAGAAGCCCACAGCATTTCCAGGGATACCTACCATGTATCACGGTATTATTAATTATCCCAGAGTTGAAAAATATGGTATAGATAACATTAAACTCTGCATTTCAGGTGCTATGTCGCTACCCCAGGAAATTCAGAAAAAATTTGAGGATATAACAGGGGGAACACTGGTTGAAGGCTATGGATTAAGTGAATGTTCTCCGGTTACAAATATATCCCCTCTACAATCAGAGTATAAAAGCAAAAGAAGGCAGGGTTCAATAGGTTTACCACTCCCTGATACTTATGAAAAAATAGTCGATGTAAATGATGGTGTTACGGAGCTCCCGCCTGGAAAAGAGGGAGAATTGCTCATAAAAGGCCCCCAGGTTATGGTGGGTTACTGGAACAGGCCTGAAGAGAATAAATCAACTCTTATAGAAGGGTGGCTTCATACAGGTGATATAGCCAGAATGGATAATGATGGTTATTTCTATATAGTCGATAGAAAGAAAGACCTTATCATAGCGGGAGGTTACAACATATATCCAAGAGAGGTAGAGGAGGTCCTGTATGAAAATCCTAAAATCTCAGACTGTGCTGTAATAGGAATTCCTCATGCGCATAGGGGGGAAACTGTAAAGGCATTTATAGTTCCCTTAGATAAAAGTCTTACCGAAGAAGAGGTAAAGAAATATTGCAGGGAAAAGCTTTCCGTTTATAAAATACCAAAAATCATAGAATTCTGGGACAGTTTACCCTTAACATTGGTAGGCAAAATAGATAAAAAGGCTCTGAGAGAGGAAAAAAGATAATATAATCTTTATAATTATACAAGCTTTGTTATTTCTAGCCATATTTTTATTGTAAGAACGGCATTTAAAATATTTAAAGTAGAAACCATGTTGTGATCGTGTAACATATTATGTGTATTTATAAAGGGTACCTCTTATTGAAGTAAGAAATCATGAAAAACCTTATTTAGCCTCAGCTATATGACGATATAGCTGTGAGAATCGGAGGCGGTTGTTATGCAACTTGACCCTTGAGGCCGTTAGTAAGAATAGCCGCCCTTCGACTCG
>JAKAAA010000100.1 GCA_021797295.1 Thermoplasmata archaeon | reverse complement strand
CTGAAATCATTCAACAGGGCATATGGTGATGCCTACATACCTCCGGAAAGGCTCAAGAATATGGTTATAGCAGGATATCTCGGCAGAAAGACAGGAAAGGGCTTTTACAGTTATAAATAAATTTATTTTGTATTGAATGGTCAAAGATATCTAAACAGCAAGATTTAAATTTTATCAGAAAATACTCTTTAGTATAAAAATGAACGAAAGATATAATATAAGATTTCTTATTATTCTCAATGGGCCGATTCATTTATCTAACTTATTTAAGAGGGCAGAAAAGGCAAAAATAGATGGTTTCGACCTGGAAACTCCTGAAATCAGGATTGGCAATGCCTTACCCGGTACTATATCAATCACACCAGGTTTTCCTGCCTTACGTTTTAAAAAAATACTGAATGGATATGATTTATCAGTATTTAATTTAGTTTACAGTGATACAAAAAGGGGCGGATTTCAGGTGGAAGTACCCAATACAGATAATCCAGTATCATACCAGGAATTATACAATAATCTGAATGAACTGGTTTTAAAACTCTGTTACAATAATATATATGCTTATGAGCTGTACATAAACACGATTATCGATAATTTGGAATATAAACATTTTAATAAAAAAGTTAAATTTGAAACTATGAAATCGCCGAAATACGCAACTTTACGTATTATCGATGGAGACACAGGGAAAAAAGATTTACGTGAAGAATTCATAACAGATATAAAAATAGAAAAATTGTCTCAGCCGGAGAAATCCCAGCTGATAATTACGCATAGATCAGAAAAGTTTGATAAAGATATCCTTAATAAGCTTATCAGGGATATTACACAAATATTAAAAATAATGATGTGATAAAAATTATGTCCTCAACAATAGATTTTGACATGAAATACTATACAGTACTTCCAGTGGACTTCAATGGTGACATAGTTATCTTAAAAGAATTTTGCAGCGATGAGGAGGCTATTTCTCTTTTACAAAATTTTAGTTCTGATGAAATTAACGAACTTATCAGTATTCTATTAACAGAGATGAGCATCCACCCGAATTACGGAAAACCTGTACTGAATCCTGTTTACTACGAAGATTCTTACGAAATAGCATATATTCGGATCATTTTTGAAAACTGCAATTGGGACGAATGGAAAGATTTAGAATTGGAGTTTCTATCAAAAGAGAATTCAATTAAGGGAAAGGTGGCGGTTACTTGTCTTCAGGGTCTGATAGAGTAGAAACCCTGGAACCCAGCATTATGCTCTCTTATATTAACATCAATGAAACTAACGAGGTTTTAATCAGGAGATACATAAGCGCTATGTACATGGCATTATTCAACTACTGGTGTGCAATAGAATATAGCAATGGCAGAAGTCATAGAAGGGGAAGATCAGATCAGGATGATGATATCCAGATGGGGGAATTTAAAACTTGTATGTTAGGCAAAGGAGTTGATAGGGAGATAGAAACTTTATCTATTTATAGAGTTGCGTGCGATCATAGAGTTAAAAATCCCGCAGTAGGATTAAAATTTTCTGAAGGAGTTAATAGAGATTTTCATATAAATAATAATTCACTGAAAAAGGTATATTATAGTTTTCAAACTCTATTAAATTGTATTGTTCCGTAAATAGAAAAATAAAAAGAAATATTGTTCAGGCAACACAATTATATCTTATACCATGATTTACTTTTATGGCAAAATTATTGTTATTTGATATTGATGGAACATTAATGGAGGAATCCCCAACACATACTGCATCATTCAATTATGTATGCAATTCTATTTACGGAGTTACAACGGATATAGATTCTTTTCCAAGGCATGGAATGACCGATACAGGAATACTGTATGGTCTCTTAAAAAAGGAAAATGTTGAGGATGACCAGATAAGGAATGGAATGAAAAAAGCCTTCTCGGCAATGGCTGAATACGTTTCTGCGAATCTGAAACCTGACGACTACAAGCTCCTGGAAAACGTTGGCCATATCCTTGAAAGGCTTCATAATACCACATACAGTTTGGGAATTCTTACAGGAAATCTACAGGCAATAGCCTCTCTCAGGCTTGAGAGGGCAGGCATATCATCATACTTTGTGGCCGGTGGCTACGGTGATGACAGCAGGGTAAGATCAGAACTTGTAAACTATGCCATAGAAAGATTTGGTAAATCCATTGAAAGGGAGGATATCTACCTAATAGGGGATACACCGCTGGATATAAGAGCTGCAAGGGATGCATCTGTGAATGCAATAGCAGTGGCAACCGGAGTGTACAAAGCCTCTGATTTAACAGGGTCAGACCTTGTGTTTAATAATTTCAAGGAAGAAAAAAAATTAATGGATTTTTTAAAAATTTAGGTATCATTTGAAGCCTTCTCCAGGCTTTCCCTCTTTAATTCAGGGCCGAGCACAACCTCTGCTATCCCTCCTATAATCAGAACAATTCCTGTAACAACAAAGACGTACAGTAATCCATAATTAAGGAGGGCCAGAAGCACAAATGGGCCAATTATCCCGCCGAGCCTTCCAAAGCCTATTGCGGTTCCAAGTCCTGAACCCCTTGCCCTTGTGGGAAACATTTCACCTATCTGGGGATACAGCAGTGCTGCGGCTGCGTATGTGAAGAAGTACATTAAGGATAAAATGGCAATGAATACCACAAAATCTATGGAATGCACCACAACACCAAGAATTATTGCAACAACCCCTGCAACTATGTATGTTATCATTATTACAGGCCTTCTACCTATTATATCCAGAAGGT
>JAKAAA010000099.1 GCA_021797295.1 Thermoplasmata archaeon | reverse complement strand
TCACCGGGAACCAGCATTCTGGCGGGGAGTACAACCCATTTTTTATCTCTTAGGATTCTGGCCTGAACCGATAATTTCTTTTTCAATAATTCAACAGCATTATCTGCCTTGGATTCCTGCGTATAGGATATAACTCCGTTGAAGAGAACAAGGAACAGGATTATAATTGTGTCATCATATTTATGAAGAAAAAATGTTATGATAATGGTAAGCTCAAGCATCCATGGAATCGGGGCCCAGAATTTTTTCAGAAATTTAATAATACTGCTCTGCTTCTTTTCAGCAACTTCATTGTATCCATATTCCTGTACCCTGTTTTCAGCCTCGGCAGTGGTCAGCCCATCAGGGGTTGCATTCAACTTTTGAAACATGGCATCCAGTGTGCTGTTATCCTGTTCATCCATAAAATCAAAAAACAATGTTAATATGAAATATAAATTTATTTAAAGTCGTAACATTATTCAACAAAATCCTTTGAATTTTTGATTTATGCTTTCTGTCGTTCATTTACTGCTATATTTTTCTGATGCTTCAGATTTGAAATAAATATTGTTGAATTGCTTCCGTATTTTTTGAAGAGGTATATTGCCGATGCTATAACCGGAATTATGAGTATGAAGAATGAATAATCATATCCGATGAATCCTAAAATATAACCAAATACCAGGGGGATAACCATGAATAATACATTGTTATATGCCATAAAATACGAATTTGCTGCACTCCTCTGTTCAACCGTTGTCCCCCTGGCGATCATGATTGTGGACATCGGGAATATTGAACCGTGTGGAATTCCAAGCAACATCATGAGAAGGATGAACTCAGTAAACGTGGAGAGAAAAGGAAACATGGTAAGTGCAAATCCTGTTATAATTATTGAAATAATCAGAGGGATTTTTATATGCTTTAAGGGGTGTATGGTGATGGCAATTCTTGTAAGGAATGATACTGAGAAGAAATAGATATATGGAGAATATGCAACTGCACCTGAAACATGGAATCTGGTTATCGCATACAGGGTCAGGAAAATACTTAAAGCTGCAAATGGAATATTGTATGTTGTTACTGTAAATATACTTGCCCTTAGGCCATCGTTTTTCATTACATTTGTCCTGGTTTCATTCTTTGTGTCAGGGAATTTTATCATGGTGGATACAATTATCCCTGCAAGGACTACCGGTATGAAAACCAGGAATACATCCCTGTATGTCACGAAGGTCAGTACATAATCCTCTATACTTGGTCCGAGGATAAGGCTAAGGCTGAGCCCCACTGAATAAAGTGAGATTAATCTTTCACGTTCTTTCTGATCCCTCAATAATGAGGATGAAGTGATGAGATTGGGCATCATAATACCGTAAGCAAGTCCTGCAAAGGCTGAAATTAGCCATATGGTAATGCCGTTGGCAAAATAATAACCTACCAGCGCTACCAGTATGGCAATGTTGGCACCGATGAACAGTTTCCTCCTTAAGCCAGAATTAAGTCTGGGGTTAATATAAAAGGTAACTGTGAAAGTAAATAAATATATAATAGCAGATATGATTCCCACCAGAAAACTTGAAAAACCAAGGTCTATTTTTGCGAGAAGTGGCACAGTGGTAATTATCATATTATTTGTTGCCCTCATCGAGAATGTCATTATTATTACTGTAATGGCGAGATATATAAAACTGATATTTTTCTTTTCCATGAATATCTGTTATCTAATATTACAAAATAATATATAAATATTTATCTACAAATTATATTTTAATAAAATGTTTATCAGTAAAATATATACATGCTTATATCCCGGAATTGAATTTGTATATATGAAAAGTATTCTGCTTCTGGACGGCGATCAAAGCTTCGGTTTCCGATTTGCAAAAGATTTTGCCCATATTTATAAAATATATTTACTCTATCCACGAAGAGGAATGGAAAATTTTATAGAATCAATTATGGCACTTCATGATGATTTTGATTATATAATAAATAACTTCAATGTTCCATTTTATTCAACTAATATCATGAATGTGGAAATGATTAAAGTGATTCAGGAACTCATAAACTCCAGATTTGAACATGGTAAAAAGGTACTTATATCAAACCAGATGGTCTATTCATCTTCTCCGGAACCGAAAACAGAGAAATCCATTACAGAACCGGAAACAACATACGGGAAAATGATGCTAAATGCTGAGGAGCTTGTTAGGAATAATGACCATTATATCATAGTAAGAAGCGGTATGGCCTACGGAAAATGTACCTATAACATATATACCGATATACTTACTGCCATAAGGGGAAATATCCCGCTGAAACTGGATAACCGGGTTGTGCTGAATCCTGTACTTAATTCAGATCTATCAATGATAGTGGGCAGGGCAATGGATGATATTGACCATGATACCATTAATGTGGCTGGAAATGATGCCATGACATTGTATCAATTCGGTAAACATCTTTACGATTCTATTCGTGATGATAGATGCCCATTTATAAGTGTAAATAATGGACAGCCCCTGAATTATAGTATGAGCTCAAATAGGGTGAAGGGTATGTATAAAATTCGATTTACAGGGATGGAAGACATGGATTTCCTGAATTTTATGAGATAAAATATTGGAAACATATCATGGCTCAGTGATCAGCGCCCGCAAAAATGATCTTACGGAGGAATAGCTTATACTGTATCTGGCCAAGGTATCCTGATTTCCCACCTTTATTGTAATGGCATCGGGATTCATTTGAAAAGCGTCTTCGTCTGTGGCATCATCCCCAATAATGATTGCCAGCCTGTTAGCATTTCTCACCATTTTAATTGCCCTGCCCTTATTAACACCGGGTATTCTCAATTCACAAATGTCTATGCCGGTGTACATTTCCATATTGTACTGTAATGCCAGTGATTTAACCTCCTCCATTACTGCTTTT
>JAKAAA010000021.1 GCA_021797295.1 Thermoplasmata archaeon | reverse complement strand
TATTTCATTATCGTCACTTATTTTTATATATGCATACCACAGAAAGACGTCGAATGTACCGGAAAATAGTAGCGCATAGGCTCTGCAATCGAATCAAATACTTAAATAATAAATTAAACATATAGTTCCGGGTCCGTGGGGTAGTTAGGATATCCTGCTGGCCTTCGAAGCCGATGACCCGGGTTCAAATCCCGGCGGGCCCGTTTCAAATTATTATATATTCCATTAACATCATAAAAAACTTTTATTTATCATTCATTAATAATGTTGGGATGCTGAGATTTTTCAATAATAAAAATAGTGGTATAATTATATATATAATATTATTAATGACATTGACATTTTCAGTGCGGGCAAATAATAATTTAATACTTACTACAATACCTTTGATTTCAAAATATTATTTAAATTTCAACAGCATAGAAATCGGTTTATTAGCCGCTGTTGCGGTTGGAAGTACAGGCTTAATGAGCGCTTTGATAAATTCAAGACTGTGCCCCAGGAAAAGAAGAAAATTATTCATCTCCTCCATTATAATATACTCCATTTTTGAGCCCTTATTTTATTTTTCAAATAGATACAGTATCTGGATATTAGTTCTATTATCTGGATTTTTCTTCGGATCTGTAATGCCGAATATAATAAGTTCCGCAGGAACTATAAAGGATAAAAAAACACGTGAAAGAACACTGACATTATACACACTGTCTTTGAGTGCCAGCCTTGTAATAGGACCTTTGATTGAGTCATACATATTATTATATTTTAATTTATACCAGTTATTTTTATTCTTTATACCTTTTGGAATTTTGGCAGTAGCATTATCATTTAAAATACGATTTCCAGAGGAAAATAAAAATAAAACAAAAAAGAAAATAAATGTGTTCAGTAATAATGGCTTTAAATTATCTGTTTTTAATAATATATCGTACGATATACCCTTTGCATTAATACTAACGTTCGGGGGAATATTTGCAAGAACAGAATTCAATGCACCTTATTCCTTTGTTGAATTATTGCTTGCTGGTTTCTTTGGACTGTCGTTTTTATCCAGGTTTTTTCTATCATACAGACCTACAAAGAAGTTGTATAAAACAACAACCGTTGCCATAAGTATAACCATTGTAGGTTTAATAATGATATATTTTTCCAGCAGTTTAATTATTTATTTTATTATTATCTGTTTTCTGGGAATACCTCACGGTTTAACATTTCCAACATCACTCACTGCCTTATCAAGATCATTTAAGGAAGATGAAATATCAGTGGCAAATACATATTTCTATGCGTTAATGATGTTCCTTGCAGTTGTTGTTCCTTCCGTTTCAGGACTAATGGTTTACTCCATAGGATTGAGATATACATTCCTTTTATTTGCAGTTCCCGTGATTATATTATTTATTTTAATTTTATACGAATATAAAAGAATACCTGAAATAAATAATTAGATATTATCCAGTTCAATCATCATCTGCCCCTGTTACTGTTTTATAAAAAAATAATACATAAGAGAATAAAGGATCCTACCGGAAAATTTTTTATATGCAATTGGTTTATTATAATTATGGTTAAAGTATTAATTCTAACCGGAGATGCTGGAGAATCGCTGGAAGTAATGTATCCATTGCAAAGAATGAGGGAAGAGGGATATGAAGTCACAGTCGCTGCGCCTGAGAAAAAGAAGATACAGCTTGTAGTCCATGATTTTGAAGATGGCTTCGATACTTACACGGAGAAACTTGGCTATAAGCTCCAGGCTGATATGGCTTTCAAGGATGTTGACCCTTCAAAATACAATGCACTTATAATTCCTGGTGGCAGGGCTCCTGAATATATAAGGAATAATAAGGACTTCATCAGAATAGTAAAGTATTTCTTTGAAAAAGAAGAGCCTGTGGCTGAACTCTGCCATGCGCCCCTGGGGCTCGTAGCTGCCGGGGTATTGAAGGGCAGGAAAACAGCCGCATATCCTGCGCTGGCACCGGATGTTGAAATAGCTGGAGGAACATTTGTGGACGGTGCCGCTGTAATTGACGGAAATTTGGTATCGGCAAGAGCATGGCCTGATCATCCGCAGTGGATGGGTGCATTTATGAAAATGTTAAAGGAGAAATATAGAAACTGAAATTGATTGATCTGGATTTTATAAATTTTAAAAAAATTATGAAACTGCCGTGATTGTCGGCTTCTTTTTTATTGCCCCTGAAGCAGCCCATACACCGCTGCTTATGAGCATTATAGCTCCCATAAGTGTATAGATACCGGGAATCTGATCCAGAAGCACAAGAGCAAAAACTATTGCAAATACCGGATCGAGGTAGGTAAGTATTGACACCAGCTGGATGCTGATGTATTTCATGGAATCATACCAGAGAAACAGGGCAAGCACGGTTTGCACTGCCCCGGAGATTATAACTATCACCAGCACACGGTATCCGAAGCGGAACGGAAGCAGAAACATAAAGGGGGATAGGATTATCATGGAAATTATAGACTGGAGAAACACCAGGTTTATGGCATCTGTATTTCTGGATGAAAATTTGCTGAAGATTGATAGCATCCCGTATGTTATACCAGACATCAGGGCTATGATTATTCCAAGAGGATTAACAGAAAGCGTTCCAACGGACATTATTATGACACCGACCAGGGCTATGGCAACATTGACATATCCTTTTCTGCTTATTTTTTCCTTTATAAAAGGAGAAAGCAAAATTGCTATAACCGGTCCAGTATAGTAGAATATGATAGCCTCTGAGACAGGAATCATGAAGACTGCATAGAATAGAAACACCCAGTTCAGTGCAAGCAGTATACCCGATACCAGGACGTACGGATTTAATAAATTTACTAGAGATTTCTTCAGTCCACGTCTGAGTATTAAACCCAGAAGAAATGCCGAAATCAATACCCTGAAGAACACAAATACCGGCGACGGTAGGTCTGCCCATATGGCAAAAACGGGAATTGACCCCCATATTACCGTTGAGGATAAAATCTCCACCAATCCTTTGCGTTCAGAGTTGGTATTCTGGGGAAGGCTCATTTTACGTAATAGTACTTGCTTATTTATAACTTATTACAATGATATGAAATGAGTAAATGTATGATAAAAACATTATTTAAAGCCTTTATATTACTATATTTTATTTATAATCCCCTTTCATCCCCTATATATTGAATAATTCATAAATAATTTATATGACTTATCATTAAACTGTCAATGACGTTTTCCGTTTTAAAATGCCCTAATTGCGGCGAAGAATATAATATTAATAGGAATAAGTATACATGCGACAAATGCGGAAACATACTGGATGTCTTCCATTATGATATGAAGTATGAGACGACAAAATTCAAAGGTGTCTGGAAATATAAAAATATGGTTCATCCCACAATTTCTGAAGATAAAATTATAACTAGAGGCGAGGGCGATACAAATCTATACAGAAGTGAAAGAATTTCAAAATATGCTGGAATAAATAATATAGTCATGAAGCATGAGGGGGAAAATCCTACAGGTTCTTTCAAGGACAGGGGTATGACTGTTGCTGTCTCTGAAGCCATTAGATTAAAATTCAATAAAACACTCTGTGCATCTACTGGGAACACATCCGCAGCAGCTGCAAGCTACAGTGCCCTTGCTGGAATAGAAAGCTATGTAATGATACCTGGAAAAAATGTATCTACAAACAAACTGTTTCAGGCTGTATCTTACGGTGCAAATATAGTTGATATAGAAGGAGACTTTGACAATGCCATGGCAGACGTGAAGAAAACTATTGATAAGACCAATGATTTCTATGTACTCAACTCGCTTAATCCATGGAGGATAGAAGGACAGAAAACCATAATATATGAAATTATGGAGAAATCAAAACCTGATTTCATATCATTTCCTGCAGGGAATCTGGGCAATACCTCGGCTTTCGGTAAGGCACTGATGGACTTAAAGTCACTTGATATAATAGATTACGTTCCGAAACTTCTGGCAATTCAGGCCGAAGGGGCAGCACCATTTTATGATTACATACATGGAAATAAGGATCACATTGAAGCAGTAAAAGCAGAAACAATAGCAACTGCTATCAAAATCGGGAATCCTGTCAATTACAAGAAAGCCAGAAGATCTATGGAATTCAGCAATGGAATTGTGGAAAAGGTCACAGATGACCAGATAATGGATGCAAAAAGGGTTATAGACCGTTCCGGCATAGGTTGTGAACCTGCATCTGCTGCTTCACTTGCAGGCGTTTTAAAGCTGAGAGAATCTGGAATTATTGATTCAGGAGATACTGTGACATCAATTTTAACCGGCCATCTTCTCAAGGACGTAAGTATGATGCCCGAATATAAAGTACTCAAAATTTCCGATATACTTTAGCACAAAAATAGAATATCAGAGGACATATGAATTTACTTCTGGTTCTAAATTAATGATATATTATTAAAACTAGTTATAAAGTAATTCCCTATATACACTGACATCCTGTAAAATGTGAGAAATTAAACAGTATTCATCAGGCATATGTGCTTCTTCAATTGCTGTAGTGGACCATACAGCCACATTGTAACCGCTGCTTCGAAGAAAAGAGGCAAATGTTTCCCCACCGATTCCTATTGTTATAGCATCTTCTCCTATTACATTTTTTATGGCTTTCTTTAATCTGACAATGACCTCTGAATTTTCATCCGTAGGCGCCGGTGCATCTACACGATCTACCACTTTATATGATATCTTTGCCCCTGAATCCTTTGAATATTTTGATATGGTATTATCTATTTCCTTCAATACTTGATCCGCGGGATATTCCGGTAATATTCTGAAATCCCAGTAAAATACGTCCCTACCTGGAATTGTATTAATATTATCGATATTTTTTTCATGCTTTGTTGGCTCAAAAGTCGAGTATTGAGGTATAAAAAGTGTATTTTCCCTGTTAAATTTTTTATGTAGAACGGAATCCAGATCAACAATAAATTTACTGGACACCCTGAATGCATTTACAGAGGTGGCAGGCATGCTCGCATGACCCTGTACACCGCGTACCTCGAATTGCAACTGCATTACGGTTTTTTCCGCTGTTTCTATTATTAAGCCCTCGTTGGTTCCGGCATCAGGCACTATTATTAAATCATTCTGCTTGAAGATATCCTCTTTAAGTATGTGCTTTATGCCGTATTCATTCCCGGTTTCTTCGTCTGAAACAAAGGCAATTCCCAGATTGATCTTCAATTTTGATTTGTCAAGATTTTTTAGAAGCAGCAGGGTAGTAAAAAGTGCTTGCCCGTTGTCTTCTGAACCCCTACCGTATATTTTATCGCCATCAATAGTTGCCTTATAGGGTTCATACTTCCACAGTTCAATATCGCCCTCCGGTACAGTATCCATATGTGAAATAATCCATAAAGTCTTCTGGAAATTACCGATTTTCAGGACAAAGTTCGGTCTCACATGCCCGGAATTGTCCTTAGTGTTGTATTCAACAAAGTTGTCATAGCCCAGTTCTTTCAATATTTTAATTAATTCCTGACCTTTTTTATATTCACCCTCTCCACCTGATGAAGGGGATACAGCCTTTATGGATAATAATCTGCTTGCAGATTCAATTATAAAATCTCTATCTGAATTTTCCACGGTAGACATATAGGCTGATTGCTACACTTCATATAATAGTTATTAACGATCATTTACCACTGCAATCATTCACCACTTTATTGAATACAACGTTATTATCGACTATTGAAAACACCAGGAATTTAAATTTTACACCCTTTTCAATGGATTTGTAATATGCCTTTGAGAACTCCGGGTCCATCACATTATTTGGCTGGAAGCATGTGGCATTTTCATTAAATATCAAAAACAGGACATAGGAGTCGTAACCATTATCAATGAGTTCCATCAGGGTTTCAAGATGCTTTCTTCCTCTCAGAGTAGGTGCATCGGGGAATAATGCTATTCCGTTCTCAACCAGTGTGGCTGATTTTACCTCTATAAATGAATTATCCAGTTGAAAATCGATCCTGCTATTACCAACTGTAACCTCTCTTTTGGTGCCATTTCTCAAAAACAAAGAGGCAATATCTGAATGAAACCTTGAGTCATTAAATGTCCAGACATCATTATTTTTGCAGAAGGTCACAGAGTACATGGTCTTTTTCCCGGGTGCCCTTCGTATTTTCAGTTCATTTCCGGGATATAATAATTCTTCCAGTCTTCCCGGGTCATGCACATGTACCGGGATTTTCTCACCCTTTACATATGCATTTACAAGAAATCTATTAGGCCTTGAAATAAAGGTAGCATCGATGAGTTCGGGAAAATGCATTACAGTAAAACCGGATGTCCTTTCAATAAAGGGAGTCATTAATTCTAATATCTAGACATTATATAATATTTGTTTATATTTTTGATAGTATACTCAATAAACATATAATTTATTTCCAATAACTGGGAAAAAGACTAAGATTTATTATTTTAATATTAAATCAAACTGGCCAGAAAAACTTAGCAAGCTCAACTATAACTCCCATCGCTATACCTATATAAATTATTAATTTGGGATCCAGAGCGGGACCTTTAATTTCCTCTTCATTAAAATATCGGATTAATCCAGCTCCTGACTGGAAGTTCTCATTCTGGTTATCCTTTGCCATTGTGTACATTAATTTAACTATGGAATTTAAAGATTTTGGTTATTCGTTCTTTTACTTAAAATTGTAGATATGAATTTTTCAGTTGTCTCCTGTTCAACTATAATTTTATAGCTTTCCGTTTCGGTTTTAATATTAAAATAATTGCATTTAATCAGCGACGGAAGATCAGGTAAGCTAATTTCATATGTACGCCTGCCCTGTGAAATTGCAACTATTGAATTTAAATCTATTTTTAGAAATGGTAAATATGATATCACCCAGGGTGAAGAGTATTGATAAAATTCCAGGTAGTGACCAAGAAATACAGCCTTTGCCTCTATATATCTTTCCTGTATAAGCTCTGAAACTACATTAAAATTATTATTCATAATGGATACTGTAAACTTTGCCTTTGAATCGGCAATGTTGATAATATCACCTGGCAGATATTTCGGAATTCTATTCAATACACTCAGTTCAGAGAGATGATTATAATATACATATGGAAAGACCGACAGTGAAACAGTGAGAATAAAGAATATTCCAGTGTAAAAAAGGAAAGCAGTTCCAAAATCAGGAGATTTAGATGAAATGATAATGGAAAGTGTGATAGAAAATATGAGTACGGAAAGAAAGTAGTACCGTCTTCTAATCATAAATTAGTAAGATAAGAAATATATTAAACATTTTGATATATGCACCGGCAAATATTTGCCTGAATTATGGTAATTGTTTAAACTTGTTCTATATCATATGATAATCACAATAAGTATTCGATATATTATTTATAGATATAGTTCATTAACCTACAATGACCGTTCCCTATTATAGAAAAAAGTACTTTCGGGCCACAGTTATACTGGTTATTGTGATTATCATAATACTTGTTTCAATCACAGCATATTCAGGTGTTTTTCCTCCTGCCAGCGTTGTGGAGTCTTACAGTATGGAGCACTCTGACAAATGGCAGTATGGGTTAATCGATGAAGGAACAATTGTACTGGTAAAAAAAGTGAATAATGTAAATGAAGTAACAACCTATGTTAAGGGAAAACAGGATAATTTTTCAACCTATGGCGAATATGGAAATGTTATATTATATCACAATTCGGCCCTGGGTGTTGTCACAATTCACCGGGCAATATTTTATCTATACTGGAACGGGTCAGTACCTGAAATCGGAGATTACCACAACCAGTCCTATATTCACATTTATGGAGATACAATAATACTTGATAATATTGGATATGCCCATAGAAATCTTATAGTAAATGTTTCCACAGATAAGGGTGATTCCGGATTCATCACCGTAGGCGATCACAACCTTGCATGTCTCTCTGAGAACTCCGGATATTACAACAAAACATATAATGCCTATTATGCGTCCGATCAGAACATATGGGGGATAAAGCCGGTGAATCTAACTGAAATTGTTGGCAAGGCATACGGTTATATTCCATGGTACGGTTTAATAAAATTGAATGTAATGAAACTGGAAGGTGAGTGGCCCAGCGAATATTCAACTCATGTCCCAGAATACTCATACGATTACCTGATTTTATCAATTTTAGGATTTCTTGCTGTGATATTCTTCCCTTACAGGAAAACCTATCAAAAAATTAAGCAGAAAAACTAAAAATTTCTGGATATAACGTCCGGTTTTCCTGCTACTTTGAGATAAACAGGTTCGCATGGAAATTCCATTGCTGCTTCCTTTACCTTTTCCATATTTTCCTTTTCTACTGCAACAAAAACATTGGTTCCTCCGGTAACAATATAGGCATTCCAGAAATTTGATTTTAGTTCTGAAATTTTATTGATAAATTTCTGCATTGCATCTGTAATAATATTAACGCCCACATCACGGAGCAGGGAATGATACTCCAGTGTATCCTTTTCACCAGCTTCAAATATTCCCTTGATATCCAGATTGCCGGCAAGCTTTTCCAGTTCCTTTGCCCTGATTTCTGAATTTTTAACACGTTCCTGGTATTTTTCATGGTTTATAATATTTTCATGGATAACGTCGGAAGGCTTTCTTTTGTCAGAAAACTTGCAACCGACTATTACATAATCCCGAAAATCATCCGGACCGAGAATTTCATCTGTTAGTGATTCCTTACCATTCGCATGATTAATTGTAAATCCACCGTAAAGGCTTCTTCCGACGCTTTCAGATATTTTCTGGAGGTCATTCTCGAAATTGAATATGTTAATATTATACTCAAATATTGATTCTATACATTCACCTATGGCTGCTGCACCTGCATCTGAGCTTCCACTGAGGACATTTTTATTTTCAGATATAAATGATACTTCCTTAAATTCAGGGTGTCTTTTAAGTATATCATTTTTATATTTGTCTATAACAATAAAGGGAGACCTGTTTGAATCATCTGAAATACGTTTACCATTGATGATTCCTGACCTTTCATTTGAGAGATAAAGGTCTGTCTTTACATATATATCATCATTCAGGCTGGTATATGCTATGCCTGCAGTGGTGTGCCTGGGAAGTCTTTTAATATTATCCGACAAACCTCCCAGAAGCAGTATTCCGATTGTGGGATATGCCCTGACTTCAACGTAATATTTTTCCATATTCTGAAATCATATATACAATAAAACCATTTTGTTTACCAGAATTGTATTTGCACACTGGATTAATGACATAAAAAATAATTGCATTATGGACCGAGCACCTAAAGAATTATTTATAAGATATACATTAACTTCCATGGATTATAAGGTCTCAGATATAATGACAAAAAATCCCCTATGCTATACAGTTCCCAGTTCTATTTCAGAAATAATAAAAGTACTGATTAAAAACAATGTAACAGGCATACCCATAAAAAATATTCAGAATAAATACCAGGGTATAATAACCAGAAGGGATATATTTTACAAACCCGATGAAACACAGACGGCACTTGTCATGAGAAAAGCACCTACCGTGAATGAAAATGACCCTGTTGATGTTGCAGCAATGCAATTATACACACAGAAGAAGAGACATCTTGCTGTCATCAACGACGATAATGAGATAGTGGGAATACTTACTCCCCAAAATTTTTTGAACCTGATAAAAGAAAAATATGGAAAAACCAAAGTTAAGGATGTGATGGAATACAGTTCTGTTCCATGCTGGGAGGAAACACCCCTATCAGTTGCACTTCTAATGATGAATCTTTCAGAGATATATTCCTTCCCTGTTGTTGATAAAAATGTAAAGTTTACCGGACTGATCACTGACAGGGATATATTTGACCGTGTAAAGATGTATGAAACTATAGAATCCACGGAATCCGGAATAGCCGATGATGAAGACCCGTGGTCATGGGATGGAATAAAAAACGTATTCACATATTTTATAGCCAAATCCAACATAAAGGTTCCGGATATACCTGTTAAAAAGCTTATAGTAAAGGACCCACAGGTTATATACCTTGAATCCGACCTGGAAGACGCCGTAAAACTGATGTCGCAGAAGAACTATAACCAGCTTCCGGTTCTGACCGGCCATGGTGACCTTTATGGTATGCTATATGATATAGAGATAATGAAAATATTCAAGGATTAAAATGTATGAAGATGCAGTTGAACTGGCGAAAAGGAGAGGCTTTTTCTGGCCATCTTTTTCAATATATGGAGGGTTTGCAGGATTCTATGACTATGGGCCACTGGGAGTTCTCCTGAAAGATAATATAGTAAAAATTTGGAAAGAAGAGTATTTGGATGATGGTGCCATATTCCTTGACTCACCGAATGTTACGCCGGAACCTGTATTCCAGGCATCGGGTCATATTGCAAGATTTTCCGATCTTGCATCTGAATGTGATCAATGCAAAAATAAATTCAAGCTTGAAACCGTACTGGGCTTTAATAAAATTTCATCTATTCCCAAATCCCTGAAAGATGCTGAAGAACTTGTTGAAAAATATAACCTGAAATGCCCAGTTTGCGGCAGTGTAATCAAAAAAGTTTACGATTTCAATTTGATGTACAGGGTTTCAGGTGATTATTATCTCAGACCTGAGACAGCTCAGGGTATTTTTGTGAATTTCAGGCTGTTGAATAACTATAATCGTGGAAAAATACCTATGGTTGTCGGGCAGCAGGGAAAGGGATTCAGGAATGAAATATCCCCCAGACAGAGCCTAATAAGGCTCAGGGAATTCAATCAATGCGAAGTAGAGGTATTTCTTGATCCGGAGAATCTCAAATTCGCGGAGCTTTATGATTATAAAAAGATCAAAATCAGGCCTAATACAGGTGAAGACCTATATATTTCGGTAAAGGAAGCCTATGGGAAGAAAATTATAAGCAACCAGGCATTTGCATATTTTGTGCTCAAAACCCAGGTTATCCTGGAGAAGATTGGCATATCCAATGATAAACTGAGATTCAGGCAGCATGAGCCCGATGAAAGGGCGCATTATGCGGCGGATTCCTGGGATGCAGAGGGATTGATTGATGATGAGTGGTTCGAAATTGTTGGAATTGCAAACAGAACTGATTTCGATCTCAGAAACCATGAAAACAGCTCAGGCAATCAGATGAGAATCAAAATAAATGAGAAAGATGTAATTCCGTACGTAATAGAACCATCCTACGGTATTGACCGAATACTTCTCACACTGATATCCCAGAGTATGGAGAAGAAGGACGGAAAGAATTTACTGAGGTTACCTTACTACATGGCACCTTACCATATAGCCGTGTTTCCATTGATGAAGAAGGATAATCTCAAGGAAAAGGCAGAAGAACTATATTCAAAACTAAAGAAGGTAGACAGCTACATATTATATGATGAAACTGGAACCATCGGCAAAAGATATGCCCGGCAGGATGAAGTAGGAACTCCTTTCTGCATAACGATAGATTACCAGACACTGGAAGATAATACAGTAACACTGAGAAATAGGGATACAGCAGAACAGGAAAGAATTAAAATTAAAGATGTACTGGATAGTAATTTTATAAAAAATTTAATTGAAAATAAATCTAAATTATAAACTCAATCAGTTATAATTATTCTCT
Source organism: Thermoplasmata archaeon (assembly GCA_021797295.1). Next base: position 2,326 of record JAKAAA010000021.1, on the reverse strand, counting down.
TTCCATTTTTATTTTTCATGGTTATGGAGGTTTTATACCTTGATCTACCTCTCATGAATACTGCATCACTGCTTCCGGACATTTCCGATACGTATTTTATCAGGTCACGCATTGAATTAACAGTCTTTCCATCAAATTCTATTATGACATCCCCCGGTCTAATTCCTGATACGTATGCAGGCGAATATGGGTCTATCCTTGCAACCATTACTCCTGTGTCAATTCCAGTGCCGTATCTTCTGGCTATGCTGCTATTCATCTCTATTCCAGAAATGCCAATGTATTTTCTGTTGACCTTACCTGTTGATATCATATCATGGAGCTCCTTTTTTACAGTGTTTACCGGTATGGAGAATCCAATACCATTTGCCTGTGCAATTATTGCCGTGTTTATTCCAATAGCTTTGCCGGACATATCTATTAGTGGACCTCCACTGTTACCGGGATTGATTGCAGCATCAGTTTGAAGTAAACCCTCAAAGATAAAATCTGCCCATGGCATTGGCCTGTTCTTTGCACTTATAACACCCATTGATACTGTGTGTCCACCTGGAAGCCCCAGAGCATTCCCAATTGCAAGCACAAGCGAGCCAGTTTTTATTTCCTCGGAATCGCCTAATTCAAGTACAGGGAATCCATTGCCAGGAAGTTTTACTATGGCTATATCAGTTTGTGGGTCCCTGCCGATAACAGTTCCCGCGTATTTGCTCCCATCACTGAGTATTACCTCAACCTCCTCTGAACCATCCACAACATGATTGTTGGTAAGTACGTATCCATCTGGCGTGATGATAAACCCAGACCCAGAGCCCTTAACTGGTGCGATTCCGTAGCCGTATGATTGTATCTTCAGGGTACTGTTGATACTTACCACTGCTTTACTGGCTCTCTCTGCTATCTCTACCATATTTTGATTTAATGCCTCTATTCCCTCCATGATTCTATGATACAAAACATATTTATATATCAGAAAGTTATTTATTAATTACCAGGTGAATTCAAATTGACCTACCTACAGTTAAAGGAAATTGGATCCGGAAAAGACTATTCGAGCAAATATTCAGAAATAATGAGGCAATGGACTATTCCGGTGGTAATAGCCATTGCAAAGTATGATGGTGCAGGTTTCAACAGAATAAAAAGGGAAGTAAAGGGAATAAACAATACAAGTTTATCATCAACATTATCAAATCTTGAAAAGTATGGTATACTGGAAAGAATTATAATACCGTCGAAACCGGTAAGAGTCAACTATTCATTTACGGAAAAGGGTAGAGAATTTTACAGTATATGTATAAACCTTGCTTCCTTTATAGAAGAGCTTCCGGATAGGGAATATAATTGAAATTGATAGGAAATTATCTTATAAGGAATTATATCTTTTTTATAATTCATAAAAAAATATAAGTATTGTATACAAATTTAGTATACATGAAAACAAATGTTGTTCCTTTAAGAATAGATAAAATAACTCTGGACAGAATAGATGAAATGGTAGAATCAGATCTTTTCAAGTCAAGGAATGAAGCTATAAATGCAATAATAAAAAATGGCATAAAAAGCTATGATGTATGGAGCAAAATAATCAGTATTTCCAAGAGTTATGATAATTCATATGATGCAAAAGTATCATTCCAGTTAGACCATGCACTAGATAAGTTTTTAATGGATCGTGATAGATTTTGAATTACATAGATGCGAGCATCATAATAATCCTCTTAGATAGAAATGATGCTAGATTTTATGAGGCAAATAAAGTTGTAAGTGAAGAAGATCCAGTAATGACCGATATGGGGATGGTTGAATTTATATCGTTTTTAAGCAGGAATAATTTGGAAAATCCAATTGCGTATGCCTATCATACTCTACAAAAGTACAATATAAAGTTATTATCCCTGGTTAATAGCTCCTTTATCATGGGTTTTGGGAACGTTAATTCATTATTTTATAAAGCCATGGAATTATCCGGAAAAATAAAATTAAGAACCCTAGATTTGCTTCATGTTTCATACTGCATTTATTTGAAAAATAACAATTATGAAATTAAAAATTTATTTACTGCTGATAAAGAGTTTAGCAAGTCTGAAAAAACTTTGAGGAAGTATGGAATAAATCTGATGATCTTACAATGATTTAAACCAATCCTTTGTTGATTTTTTTGTGGTGCCTGCTCCAATAACTGACTTAAAAAATATTATATATATTCTTGAGCTCCTTATTTATGGTTCAATTCATAAGCAGGATAAAATATGCGTTATTAGTAGGAAGCACGTTTGCATTTGTTTTCATATTTACATTACTTATTCTATCGCTTCCATCCCATCAG
>JAKAAA010000020.1 GCA_021797295.1 Thermoplasmata archaeon | reverse complement strand
AACTATATGTTTAATTTATTATTTAAGTATTTGATTCGATTGCAGAGCCTATGCGCTACTATTTTCCGGTACATTCGACGTCTTTCTGTGGTATGCATATATAAAAATAAGTGACGATAATGAAATAATTGATGTAAACAATAGATAGGCAGTTATACCTGCTGAAATATTCACCCTTACTCTTGCAATAAAAATATCTCCCAGGCTTACGTTAATTTTGGAGAAATACATTATAAACAATGGGAGTATGGAAATTGATGTGATTATGCCCATATCACGCATAATGAACATAGAGTTATTTGCCTGGACACGGTAACGCTCTCCCAGAGAATCAGTGATCATTGTTGTGGATGGTGCCCAGAACATTGATCCGCCAAATCCAGCTATGAAAAGCAGTTCCGGGATAAATCGTAAATACAGGGCAATAAATATCACAGGAACACACTCCAGCAGAGCACCTGCTGCCATTATGGCTTCGCTGTTCGGATATCTGTCATAGAGCATGCCACCAATGGGGCTCGATACAATGGATGCCAGGGGGTATGTCATTATAAGCAATCCTGTCTCGATACTGCCTATTCCGAGGTCACTTTCAAAGTAAAGGCTGAGTGCAAATAACACGGAAAAAAACACAAAGGATTCAAGAAACGATGCTATGGTAATCAAGGAGAATCTTATATTTCTTAACAGCCTGCGTTCAATTACCGGATTTTTGGTCTGTATATAGACAAATAATGGAAATACAGCCACTGCAATAATCAGATAATACACATTTATCAGTGCTATTCCCAGCACCAGGGGAACAATAAATATGGCCATCGATAGGGCTGATTTGTATTTCAATGGAAGCTTAACCGGCCTATCATTTTTAATAATCCTGAATCCGGCATATATTGCGACTAAGCCTATGGGAACGTTTATCAGAAAGATATAACGCCAGTTTATTGCAACCAGAAAACCACCAAGGACAGGACCTGTAACAGTTCCAATGGACCATGCTATGGAATTCAACCCTATTGCCTTTCCTCTCTCACCCCTTTTGAATGCGCCCAGAATAATAGGTATATCCGATGATGTCATTATTCCTGCGCCTATTCCCTCAGTAAACCTGAAAACTATGACAGAAAATATATTTAAAGAAACTGCTATAATAATGGATGAAATTGTAAATACCGAAAACCCTATAATATAAAAATTTCTATTTCCTATTCTTTTGGTAATTTCAATGGCAGGAACAAGCATTACAGTTGTGGAAATAAGATATGCACTTACAACTATTGTTAGATATGAAATACCTGAATGAAATGTTTCACCCATGGCAGGCAGCGCGAGATACACAATAGTAGAATCAATTGCGGCCATGAGTGTGCTGAGAGTTGTGACCGCCAGGATTCCGTATTTATGCATCATTATGTATCTTAAAAGGCTATAAATTGATTTTCAGTTTATCTGTGGTGTTTTCTTTCAATAGTAAGGTTTCTTTCCTTATCCACCGAGAGGTTTTCAGTTTCAAGGAGGTCATATATACCAGGATCCATTGCAATCTCTACATTTCCATTCATAAAATATAGCATTTCCGGATCGTTGCAATGCCTTTTTATTTTCAGGGAGATTCCATGAACCACCTCGCACATGCCGGAATCGCATGAAACTGTTTCGTTGTATGATCTCATTACCAGGGTTTTATTAACCAATAATTTACCCAGGGAATCCTTAATTTCAACTATGCCCGAATTCACATTGAATACTATCATTATTAAGACCGTCTATTATTTTAATTTGCATACCTTATTAAACAAAGAAATAAATACTTATTGAATTCCCGGTCAAACCTTAGACGGAACCAAAAATTGAAACTTAACCTTTTAATAGGAAGTTTCCATATATTTTTATGATTACAGTTTACAGCCCTGTAAGAATCAGCTTTGCCGGTGGTGGATCTGATATAACACCTTTTTTCGATACATACGGTGGTGCGGTTTTAAATACAACCATTGATCGTGGAATCATGATACGTTATATAGATGACGGTAACTCACTGGAAATATCATCCAGGGATTTCCTTAAGACTTCACTTATATCATCAAATAATACATCCATGGAAAACAGGATAATCAGAATGTTCATGGATGAGGGAATTACAACAGGGAGATTAATCATGAACAGTGATGTGCCACCCGGTTCAGGACTGGGTTCCAGCTCTGCATTGCTTAATGGAATAATAAAAACAATATACACCATCAAGGGGAAAAATATAGATTGCCTTGAACTTGCAAGGAAATCATACATTACAGAAAAGGAAAAGTTCAATATAATACTGGGAAAACAGGATCCGTTTGCAATAGCTGTGGGTGGATTAAAGTATATGGAATTCACCAGTGTGGGAGAAACCACTCAAAAGTTTGATATAAAAACACCATTTGTCCGTCAACTTGAAAAATCAATGATTCTGGTATACACCGGTCATACCAGGGAAAGTTCCAAATCGTTGCAGGAACAGGCAAGCAAATCAGCCAATGGAGATGAGGAAACTACATCTAAATTAAAATCCATAAGGGATATGGCATTCCAGATGAGCCGGGCAGTGATGTCAGAAAATCGTGATGCGTTTTGTTCTATTGTTAATGAGGGCTGGAAAATTAAAAAAACTCTTGGTAGTAGTGTATCCAATGAGAGAATAGAACGGATGATAGATTATGCCTTTAAAAATGGAGCAAGATCAGCAAAGCTTCTCGGTGGCGGATCTGAAGGTTTTATTTTAATTTTAACAGAACCGGAAAATATAAACAGATTACAGAATAAAATGAGAGAGCTTTCTGAATTTGTTATACGTTTGAAGTTCGATGGAAAGGGAACCAGGTTAATAGAAAATTTTATTGATAGTGAAATCTAATTTTTCATTAATTTCGAGGGATGACTGCAAAGGTAAATTCCTACTAGTGAAGACCAGGAGGAAAGCAATATTGCCTCGAGCATCTCTGTAACCGAAAGCCCTATTTTCACATTAATGTATCCGAATAGTGCGAATATGCCGAAAATGATTATTACCAGTGACAGAATTCCTGAAATATAGCCGTAATAACTGAGGAATGGTTTAATTCTGTAAAGGCTGAATAATATTATTCCTATAGGTGTGAATATGAAGTATATCACTGCTATTGCCAGATGTATATTCCCAAAATTCTCATCAAAAATTCCTATCAAGAACAGGGATACTGCCCCGGTCATTATGAATGCAATGGAAAGCATTTTTACGGCAAGATATTTATAAAGAAATAAGGCAAATATGAAAATAGATATGCCACCGATGATCACCGCCGAATCAAAAATAAAAAAATATCTGTGTATGCCAAGGCTGCTCAAAGAATTCTTATACCATGAAAAATAGGGAGAAATACCAACATCAAGAAATATAAGTAAAATCGTAATAAGTGGTCCAATAAAACCAATCAGGAACTTTTTATTGCTCATAGAATGGTTAATATATAGTGCTAAAAAATCTTTTTATTTGAACAAAAGTTATAATTTATAAAAGTGACTCCTTTATTTCCTTTAATGCCTCTTCCCTACCGGCATATCCATGGAAAGTCATGAATTTCCCCTTTTCAAGTTCTTTATAATGCTGGAAGAAGTGCTTTATTTTATTTTTTAAGGCATCCCCGAAACTGTCTATATCCTTAATTGTAACTGAGTTAGGATCGACCTTGTCAACTGGAACTGCCATAACCTTATTATCAGACCCCTCCTCATCACTCATCTGGGCAATGCCTACAGCCCTGCATTTGACTATGGTACCGGATGGTATGGGAACCGATGCTAATACAAGAACATCCAGTGGGTCTCCATCCTTACCCCTGGTGTTTAATATAAAACCATAGTTTGTCGGATAAACCATGGATGTAAATAGTATCCTGTCCAGTACTATATTGTCAACTTCAGGTTTATATTCAAGCTTCGTGTTTGCACCCTGAGGTATTTCTATAAAAGCATAAAAAGTCTCAGGAAAGTCCCCTGTCTGTACATCAAATTTCATATAACCCAATGGTTTCTAGCTAAATAAGATTTTCCTTTAAGTAAGAAATGAATCGTATAAAAAACATGTATATTATCGTTGTTATAATTCTATTTATCGAAATCGCTGTTGATATCATTTAACAGGCACTGGAGGACCCGATGAAATTCTCTCTCCTTCTTATTTACCAGATCAATAATTTTTTCTGGATTGATCCTGAGATACGAATAATAATATCCTCCCTTTTCCATGCACTGTTTTCTTTTTGAAACCAGCTCAGACCTGACAAGCCGCTGTAGAGATCTGAAAACGGTGGTACGGTCTCTCTTTAACCGCAGTGCAATATCATCAACAGTCTCAGATTTTCCGGTTTCCAGTAAATAAAGCACATTGATATCACTGGGTGAGAGATCAAAAAAATACTCAAATATGTCACGACAAGTGGCGCTTTCATCAAGAATCTGGTTGAATGATCCCATACCTGTATATTACTAAGTTCTATATAATGATATTGCACAGCAAATACAATATCATACAATACAGTTATATATCCTTCATGAATATGGAATTAATCGGAGGCACATTAACAGTGTGTGTTCTCAGAGGTGTATAAAATGGAAAACAAAAATATATTCGGAAAAAATCCAGGAAAAGAAGGGCCGATTGAGTTAAACGATGGGAATTTTAAATCATTTGTAAGCTCTCCAAAGCTATCAGTAATAGATCTCTGGGCGGCATGGTGCGCCCCATGCAGGTATATTTCACCTGTTGTTGATGAACTCTCCAGGGAGTACGCAGAGATTGCAAATTTCGGTAAAGTTAATGTTGATGAGAACCCTGTTACATCAAGGGCCCTGAGAATAGAGAGCATTCCTACAATTATGTTCTTCAAAAATGGAAAACCTGTTGATGTGTCCATAGGTGTGGTTCCAAAGGAAGTCCTTGTTCAGAAAATCAAAAATCTGGCATAAAAGATCGAACATGGAAACCTATGATATTTTAATTATCGGCGGAGCCTCTGCTGGCCTTACCGCTGCAATATATTCAGCCAGGCAGGGGATGAAAACACTGGTAACCACCAAGGATATAGGTGGACAGGCGCTGTTGACCACTGATATCCAGAACTATCCCGGATTTGATATGATCGGTGGATTCGAACTTACCAATAAATTCAAGGAACAGGCAGTATACTACGGGACAGAATTTGTATACGACGAGGTCGTTTCCGTGGATATGGAAGATGACAGATTCAAAGTGAGAACTGGTAATTCGGAATTTTCTGCACTGTCCCTTATACTTGCCTTCGGTAAAACTCCACGAGATCTTAATGTTCCAGGAGAATCCAGGTTAAAAGGTCATGGAATTTCTTATTGCGCAATATGCGACGGACCACTGTTCAGGGGAAGAGAAGTGGCAGTGGTCGGCAATGGAAGTCATGCTCTTGAGGCTCTTGTGTATCTATCTTCAGTTGCAAGAAAAGTTTTCTATATCACAAACGCTAAGAAACTTGCCGGTGACGAATTATTGCTGGATACTGTCAACGGAATTAAAAATAAGGAGATTTATTTTGACAGCACCCTTGAATCAGTTAACGGTGAAAAATCCGTTGAATCAGTGACATTTAAGAATAAATCTTCAGGAAAAACAAATGAACTGAAAATCGACGCTGTATTTGCCGAAATGGGCTATATAGCAAAAACAGGTTTAGTTAAGAACCTTGTTGAATTGAACAAAGGCAATGAAATAGTCGTGGATAAATTCGGCAGAACCTCACATACTGGAATATTTGCCTGTGGAGATGTCACAGATACACCCTATAAGCAGGCAGTAATTTCTGCTGGTCAGGGAGCAACTGCGGCATTATCTGCATATAATTATGTCCAGAATCTCAAGGGCAAGGTTGCAGCAAAAAGTGACTGGAAACTTATAAAACATTAGTAAGCTAAAATAATCCTGTATTCTCCATAGTTCTAATTTTTTTATTATAATTCTATCATCACAGCATTTAATCCTTTAATTATATAAATTCCTTATACACGCAATTAATATATGTCATAATTTTAGATTATATTACTATTATAATTATATAAAATCTTTGTTTCTAAAACGAAAAACCTTTATACTATTTAAATATAGTACATATAGGTGTATTTATGGTTATAACGCACACCAAATTAAAAAGAAACTCTGTCGGGCTTCTCCAGGGTACTTTTCAATCTCTGGGGCAGGTGGCGCCTGCAGCCGATATAGCTATACTTCTTGTAGCGTCATTTTCCATCTCGGGCGCTCAGACAGTGCTTTCTGTAATAATTGGCTGGATAATATACGCATTATGGATGATAACTCCATATGAATTTTCTAAGTTAAAATCAAACTCTGGGAGTTATTATGCCTATGCAGCCGGTGCTACTGATAAGGGGCATTTTGGACCTATTACGGCATTGAGTTTCATGTACTATGATATTACCGGTGCTGCATTCGGAATACTGGGTCTTTCCAGTTTTATATTCCTGATGGCTCCTGAGGTAACGTCGATTCCATATCTCTGGATACTCTTTGCAGGTATATTTACTGCCTTCATCATCGTTGTTACATATCTTGGAATTAGACCCTCTTTAAACTATACAGCAATCACGGGATTGCTTGAAGTGATGTTCCTGTTAATAGGCTCAATAATTATAATTATAAAAGTGGGCGGGCACAATTCAGTCATTCCATTTGAAATATCCGGTCCATACAGTATCGGATTTTCATCTATCATGTTTGCTTCTGTATTCTCCATACTTGATTTTACAGGTTCCGGTGTTGTTACAACGGTATCAGAAGAGATTACAAAACCGAAAAAGAATATAGGGAAATCCATAATCTTTGCAATGATTCTTACAGCAATAGCACTTATTCCTGCAGCCTATGCATTGACAGTTGGCTGGGGTGTAAGTAGTATAACATCATTTTCTGCCCATCACGACGCGGGGTTAACAGTGTTTTATAACTATCTTGGGCCAGTTGGTCTAGTACTGCTGATAATATTTACAATCAACAGTTACTTTTCAAACGGAGTATCAAAGGCTACTGCCGTTAGCCGGTGGTGGTATTCAGCTGCCAGGGATAATGTTATTTTCCCTGCAACGGTAGGAAAGATCAATCCAAAACATCATTCGCCCGCCAATGCGGTTGTGATATGGGCATTGCTATCGTTCGTTCTTGATGTGACCATGGGGTTGATTTACGGTCCATTGAGTGCCGCTTTTGTTCTGGAGGCCGGAACCGGTATTTCCATAATCATCGTACATATGCTTGCAAATAGTTCCCTTACAATATACACCAAGAGGGTCAATAAATTCAGCCTATTAAAACATGGAATCCTTCCCACGGTGGCAACAATAGTAGGCCTTATAGTTCTTTACTACACTATGAGCGATATTTTCACAAAGTTTTTGACAGCGCCCAGTGCCGTAAACGATGCCTATTTCGCATCATTCATTGTAACCATAGTGTGGATACTTGCGGGTGGTCTTATAGTGACATTATATTATAAGAATAAGCATCCTGAAATACTAAAAGATGCCGGTGAATTCAATATGAAAACCCAGCAATAATAAATTTATATTTTTATCTTAAGTTGAAAATTCAAAATATTTATATTTAAACCTACATAACAAATTCAATGGATTTTCCTGATGAATATCACAGAATACTATGGTGGCTTCTTATGGCAACCCGCGGGGGAAATACAAGGGTAAAAATTATTGAGTATATTCATAAAGAACCAGGTAATATAAACCAGATATCGCTGGATCTGGGAGCCAATTACCGAACAGTGGAGCACCATATAAAAGTACTTCTTGATAACGGTATAATCAGGAGAGAGGGCCAGGGTTATGGAAGCATTTATTTTCTTTCTGATTATTACCAGAAAAATTATGAAATAATTATCAAAATGATCGGGAGTAAAAAGTAATAATTTTTATGGTTGTTTATTTCATTTTACAATTAATTTGTATATGAATTGTATATAATATTGAAATATGGTTATATCCTTGCTAGTTAATTCACAATAGATTAAAATGAATTGGAAAGTAATATCAGCAGTATTTATTGCACTGACAATAATCTTCGCAGGTGCATTTATAGGTGTGTACTATTTGGACAGCTCTGCTATAGCTAAAGAGAAGAAACAATTAGAAGTAAATGATGCTACCGAACTTGCAACGGAACACTGGAATCAAATAGCAATAGAGAATTCTTCACTGATCATGAAAGAATATGCGGGAAATGCAACATTGAACTGGGTAGGTGGACCACTCAATGGAACATATCACGGAACTTCAGCAATCAACACTACCTGGGGTAAGTTCTTTACGGCATGGCAGGCAGTATGGTTCTATGCATCTACAGGAACTACCAGCAATCCCATAGTCACAATAAATGGAAATACGGCAACGGTTACCGCAAATTTCACGCAGTTTGTTGTTCAGAGTTCATCCACACATGCATTTGAGTATATCAACACTACATACACTCTTGTGTACTATAATATGGATCATACATCAAGTAACAATGTTAATTACGAAATAATAAATGAAACATTCAAAATAACTGGATCAGGTAAGCTTTCTAGTCTGGAATAAAAAAATATATTAATATATTTTTATTCTTAATTTGTATACTGTGATAAAATATGGAAATATTCTGGATATCTGATATAATAATTGCTATATTCGAGCTGATTGCCCTTATTGTCCTGGCAGCAACATATTCCATATATTACAGAAAATACCGTGCAAAACTATACCTTCAGGTTATAACTTTTACATCAATTTTTTCTGTCCAGAGTGCTATAACCGTCTATATTTATTATTATTTTTCCAGGTTTCTTGGTGCCACTGTAGCTATTCCATTAATGGTTATAAGTATACTGGGCATAGCTGCCATAATTATGCTGTTCCGGTTCATGAGACAATAAGTCGTGAATATTTGCATTAAATTAATATCTCTTTGTTTAATAATGAACTATGGATATTTCTGAGGTTGAGATAGAAAGTCCCGAGGGTGTTAATGTAATAATTGGGTATTCCCATTTCATAAAGACTGTTGAGGACCTCAACGAAATCATAAAAACCGTAATACCTAACTGTGAATATGCAGTCGTCTTTTCAGAGGCATCCGGAGACAAACTGATAAGATTTGAGGGCAATAACCGGGAATTAATAGATGCTGGAATAAATAACATTAAAAATATATCTGCCGGCCATACGTTTATAATAATGCTTAAAAATGCATTTCCCATCAGCATATTACCTCAATTGAAGATGAGCCAGGAAATAGGAACCATATATGCAGCAACTGCAAATCCTCTGAAAGTGATAATAGCAAAAACAGAGAAAACTAATGCAATAATCGGGGTTGCGGATGGATATTCTCCTGTGGGTATAGAATCTGACGCAGACAAGAATAAACGCAGAAAGTTTCTGAGGGATATCGGTTATAAATCCTGAGGGCCCGTGGTGTAACGGATTATCATATAGGCCTCCGGAGCCTATAATCCGGGTTCGAATCCCGGCGGGCTCAATCTCTATTGCGTCCTATTTTTTCTATAATCCTATAAAAGACAAAATATTAACTATATGAAACAAACCTCATAATTTATCATTTTTTCCTTTCCTTTATATGCTAAAGTGCGAATTTACTGATCAGGGTTCTAAAAATATTGTATTAAATTTTTAATTGTAAAAATAGTTTTTATTGTTTATTTTCTATTGTAAGTATTTTATATAAATATATAAACTGTATCAAAAATAGGGTAATAAAGGATATGGACATACTATATGAAAATATATTATTTTCTGAAAATAAAAATTCAATACCTGAAATACCAGCAACTATAACCAATATAATCGATATAAAGGTCATAACTGATAGCATATTATCATGTTTCATTACAGATGACATGAATATGAAAATAGACAATCCTAAAATAAGGAATCCCACCATCATATGAATCATTATTATCATCGGTATATTGAATACAATCATGGATAGCGAATTTATTACATTAAATGAAACAAATAAATTAACATACATACCAAGAAAGAACTGTAATACAAGCACGGCAATCATCATAAAAATGGCCCGTGTAATACTTTTATTATTAATATTATGCATCATCATTTTTTTCATCATCATTAAAATGATATTAGGCTTTTATATTTAATAATTACTATATAATAAGTAAGGTATGTTGGATAATTCATTCTGCCAGAAATTTCAATTCATTGTAAATTCCATGGATTGATTAATTTTTTATGGCGCCAAAAGCAATGACTTTTGGATTAAATAGGAATATAATAAGATATAGGTACTACAATTATAGAAAGGATTATTCAGAAAGTTATAACCCGGCAATGGATAATTTCTTTGATTACAGCATATTAAGCAGATGGAGGGAACTGTTAGAAGAGAGCAATTACCGGATAAATGGATAGCCTATATCTTACCAGTGATCTTATATTATCAATCTTATTTGAAATAATATATTTCCTTTAACCCACACTTCCTTAATTCATCAGCAAGTTAAAAGAATTCTTTCTGTCTGTTTTCGTATAATTGATTGATATCCCTCGGAACTTTTGCAGGACTTATCAAGTTAACGATATAACCAAGCATTGACAGTTCCTTACTAAGATATTTACCAGAAGTTGAAGAATCTATTACAGCATCATGATCCTTATATAAAGATAACAACCCACCGACCATCTCCATATTATTTCATTCGTACTATAATATCTCCATTATCCTCTATTGCAGTACCATATACGGAATTTACGTAGAACCAAATGGATTACAATTTAATCACCTCTAGGTGATTCTGTGAGATTTAGAATTGTAGGCTCGAAGAACTCCTATTCACCTTATTAACTATTAATGAAGTATGAAATCGAGTTGAGTGGTGACTATTCTAAATAACTGCCTCGAAGCTCAAATATACTAACAAGCGCCCCAGATTATCACAGAATATTGTCATATAACTGAGCCCAAATATGGTTTTTCACTATTTCTTGTATTATTACATAATTTTAAGTATACGTTCATATTCGTATTCTGTGTCAGTATCCGTTCTTTATGGGGCAAATATAGATAGGGATTTTACAGAAGAATTTAATTTTATAGAAAAACTCTTTTCGATCCATAGTGAAATTGTATGGGATGGAGAAGGAAATATGAATAGTTACAAAGAAGAAGAAAATACCGAAGAACTTGCCAAATATTTTCCTGAAGAGTCATTTAAAAGTGATCTTGCAACACGGTATATGCATTCAATCGGCAAATCATCTGTTGAAATATTAGAATCAAGGATTGGTTTACACATACCAATTGTGGATGGAGTTGTTTTTCCTGATAACAGCAATATAAATGCAATAATTAATGGCATTTTAAATTCTGGCAAAAAAGCATTAATATACGGTGGCGGAACAAATGTTTCCGGCTGTTTCAGAATTAAACCGGGAAAGGGAGTAATAGCAATAAACACTTCAAAATTAAATAATATTTCTATTACCGGTAATATCATAAGTGCCGGTTCAGGCATAACAGGACCTGAACTTGAGAAAGTAGCGAACGCTCACGGACTGACATGTGGGAACTTTCCAGAATCTTTCAATTATTCAACTTTTGGAGGATGGATAGCGACAATGGAAAATGGCCAGGAATCTAATCAGTATGGAGGCATAGAAAATTCAGTAATATCCGTTAAAGTTCTTACTTCTAAGGGCGAAATATCCGATAATAAAGTCCCCAGAGAGGCAGCAGGCTTACAGGTGAAAACGGCTGTAACCGGAAGCGAGGGAAAATATGGCATAATTCTCGGTGCAACTATCAAAGGCTTCAAACTTCCTGATAAAAAATACTTCTCCTCTTATTCTTTTAAAACCTTTGAGGAAGGCATAGAGGCTATAAAAAATATGAAAAGATATCCTACGGTACTTAGACTTTCAAATGAAACAGAAACCATGATAGCCTTGATGTCTGGAAAAAATACTGGAATGAAAAAAATATTTATGGATTATCTTGGTCTTCGCGGCGTAAAAAATGGGGCTATGATGATTATGGTAAACAACGATTACCAATTTAAAGAAAAATTGATCGGAGGGATACCTACCACGGCTTATCCTGCAAAGATGTGGGCAAGGGATCGATACAGCAGACCGGCACTTGCCAATATACTCTGGAAACATGGATATATACCGGACACTCTTGAAACATCCTGTCAGTGGGATAAAATTACAGAACTTTATAATAACACTGTGGAGTCTTTCAGGGCTGCTGAAAGGGAAAAGGGTTTCACGGGCATCATAATGGCACATATTTCACATATTTACCACACCGGTGCGTGTATATATTTTACATATATAATCAGGTCTGAGAATTCTCTGGAAGACCTTTTATTCGTCAGGAAAACTATCATGAATAGCATTTTAAAGAACGGGGGTGCAATCACCGATCATCACGGATCAGGAACACTCTTCAGCATATATAAAAATCCGGAAAAGCTAAAAATGCAGAATATGCTGAACGATGAATTATTTACAGGGTGGCAGGATGGACAGTGAATTTTCATCTTCTACAAGGACAATAGCGCTCAATGATCTTGATAGAAAAGATTTTGAAGTAACAGTAATCGGAGGCGGCATCACAGGTGCCGGAATAGCAAATATTCTGGCTGAAAATGGGATAACAACATTACTTCTTGAAAAGGGAGATTTCGCAAACGGGACCAGTTCCGGTTCCTCGAAACTGGTACACGGGGGGCTTCGGTATCTTCAATCCGGAAGATTTGTAGAGGTATATAGGCTGCTGCATGAAAGAAACTATCTAATAAACCATACAGACATAGTCAAGCCCCTGGAATTCCATATTTTAACAGGGGCAAAAATGTGGAGCCCTGTGGAACTGGGGATTGGCATAAGCATTTATAATGCTATGTCTGGAAAAAATCCCCTAGTAAGGCATCATCACAATAATGGTGAATACCCCGGAGAAATAAGTGGATTCTATTCATATATTGATGGAATCACAGTAGATTCTGAACTGGTAATATACAATATCATATCGGCATACAGGCATGGTGCTATTTGCCTGAACTATTCCGGGGTAACCTCCATAGAAAAATTAGATGAGAGGTACCGGGTCAGAATTCAGGATACTCTATCAGGTAAATTTTATAATATTTCATCAAAAATACTGATAAATGCTGCAGGTCCCTGGGGAAATAACATATTAAAACTTGCAGCATTGCCGGAAGAGAAAAATTTTAGATTGAGCAAGGGCATACACCTTGTATTTCCATTCACAGTATGGAACAGAAAAAATGCGGTGGTAATCAAATCACCTATAGATGGAAGGCAGCTATTTATCATACCCTCCGGAGAAGTGGCATATCTGGGCACAACAGATGTATTCGTTACAGATCCCGAAGATTTTTCGGTACAGAAGGAAGATATAGAGTATCTTATTGATAGTGTAAAGGATTTATTTCCGGATTTTACCTCTGAAAAGATTACTGCTACCTTTTCCGGAATCAGGGTGCTCCTCGGATATGGAAATGATCCTGGCAAAATATCCCGGGATTTTAGCATAAGGGCAGACGGAAATTTTATATCGGTGCTTGGTGGCAAAATTACCGATTACCGTGTGGGTGCCAGAAAAACTGCGAAGATAGTATCTAAATTGCTGGGAAAGAAAATGAAAATCAAAAATATGCCTTATATAGATTATTCAAGAGAATCCGATGATGTTGATCATATCATTAAATACGAATGCCCGGTAAAATCCGAGGATATACTTAGAAGAAGATTAGCAGTCAGGATATATTCTACTGACTCCGGAAAATCTATGGAAGATGGCATAAGGAAAAAAATGGGGGGTACTCATGAGGATACACATACTGGTAAATAAATATGCCGGGGCTGGAATGGCGCCTGAAATAATGGAAAATCTTCGGGATC
>JAKAAA010000098.1 GCA_021797295.1 Thermoplasmata archaeon | reverse complement strand
AAAAATGTAAGAAAAGATAGTTCAGTTAATGAATGATCTTCTTTGTTTCCTCAATCTTTCTTAATTTTTCTGCAGAATAATATTTTGATCTTATTCCGTAATCTCTTGCAAGCGACGCGAGATACGCACTCTGCAGTCCCATGCTGCAATAAAATATCATTTTGTCAGGATGATCTTTAGACTTGATCAAATCTATTGCCTTAGGCAATGGAATGTTCAGTGAATTCCCATAGTGCCAGTTTTTATATTCAACTGGATTCCTGAGATCTATTACGAGTTCTGACCCTGAAATATCATAATCCTCAATATTAATTTCATCAAGAATCCTGATGGCCCTGGCTGTCTTCTTAACGCGTATTGATGAAACTGCTTTTTCAATAAAATTAACATTTTGCATATCTGAATCCAGTTCTTCTTTCTTTATCCGCGTAATTGGTGTTTCCGCAAACAGGGAGCAGAATTCACCCATTGGTGAGGTCGGAAACGTACCAATCTTTCTGGCCAAATCGGATATTTCATCCTTATCGAATCCTATGAGGGGCCTCAATACAGGTATTGTCATGCCACTGCTCAGTTCTTTAATATTCTCCGGGGTCTGCGAGGATACCTGACCGGACGATTCTCCGGTGATTATTCCATTGTATCTGTGCTCTATGGCAACTGCCTCTGCAATGGAATACATTATCTTCTTGAAAGTCACATTGGGATATTTAATTGATTTTCTATTTATCATTTCCGGTATATAAGGTCTGAAATCACAAATAAAGGTGTTTGAGCTGTATCCATATGACCAGCGATTATGCAATATGGAAATGGCACGGTAAAACTCCATGGTATCAATTGGATCTGCCATCGATATAAAGAGAAAGTCCACAGGGGAACCTCTCTTCATCATCATCCATGCTGCAACCGGGGAATCAATCCCCCCTGAAACCAATGCAAGATACCTGCCTTCAGTTGCCAGTGGTAAGCCACCTGGGCCCTTCATTTTTTCTGTAAAATAATATACCTGATTATCCCGTATCTCTATGTAAACCTCCACCTGCGGGTTATCAAGATCTACTCCTGATGATTTTTCATAAAGCTTGTCAGCAATCGCCTTCGATACATCCATTGACTTAAAACTGTGATCACCAATTCTTCTTGTTCTTACAGAAAAGGTTTTTCCTGTTACCTGTTCTGCAAAGAGCTCATATGCTGTTTCTACTATATCTTCGAATTCCGTTAATTTGAATCTCTTAGCTTTAGAATATGATTTTACCCCAAAAATTCTAGACAAAATATTGCCAATTGAATCTTCATCTGATTCAACATATATTCTGCCAAACACACACTTAACTTCCGCGGTAAGACCGTTTGTATTCAATGCATATTTTATATTGCTGACCAACCTTGATTCCATTTGTCTTCTGGAACTTTTTCCCTTGAGGCCTATCTCTGAGTATCTTATAATGTACATTCCTTCTTCCTTACTCTATGTTTACCCCAATTAATATTGGCTCTTCCTTTGTAATCCACTTTCTTGCCGTCACTTCACGAAGAGATTCAGCTACTTTCATCCATCTGTACAGCGAATCTACTTCATATAAAACAGCAAATTCCTGGTCTGCAATGCTGAAAGAATATGTTGTATAAGACAGGATTCCCTGGTTCATAGGGTGTGTCATTGCAGTTTTTATGTGTTCATCCATTATTTTCTTTCTTGTCTCATAATCAATAAGATACCACTCAGGGTCCTTACTCATGGGATATCCTACAAAATATTTCAGACCCTTCTTTTTCAGATCTTCTTCAATATGTGTTGCATTTTTTAGATATGGAGATTTTACATAAATGGAAAGCATGCTGAATGTGGATTTGGCCAGATGCCCGGATTTTGAATAAATGACATCCATTGCATCCCTTATAATTGACGGGTTTCTTGATGACAGCCAGATTATGAAATCTGAATCGTATCTGAGAGATCGGTATATCCTGGTATGTATGATTCCCTTTATCTCATCAGGCAGGGTAGTAAATTCTTTGAAAATTTTTATAATATCTTCATTGGTTTTCCAGAGTTTTTCCCTTATTTTAAGACAGAGAACCTGCATGTAAATTACATCTTTATCTTCGTTAATTTCAGGATATGATTTTTTTTCATTTATAACGGAATTGCCCATATTTGTAATTACTTTCCATATAATAAAAGGTGTGAGATCAAAAACCCACGTTTGAAGGAGGTAATTTCCCTGCACAATCAACGAAGATAAATCTAATAATGCCTCATTTTTTATTATTGTAAAATCCACTGAAAGAAACAAAGTCATTTTCCAATATTATGCCTTGTACCCTGTAATTTTTTATTTTCTTTAAGCTTCTTTTCCTTACCTTTCGAACCTAAGGAGACAAGCATGCTGAATAGCGGCAGAATAATTTCAAAATCCCAATTTGAAATAGACCCTGTAAAGATATAGTACAGGTAATACAAACCCATGGCCCACACAAAAATGTTTATCAACACAATGAAGTAGTATTTTTTCTTCTTTATTTTGGATTTCAGTTCAATATATTTAATATGGAGAGGCAGGATAATTTTATTCACTGATCATACACCACCACTTTCAATTTTATAAAAACCCGGGGCCGGATTGGTGTTCATAAAAAAACCTGTCAAATCAAATGAACCAATTCCTGTCCTGATCCTGTAAATCTGAAAACCAATATATATTCCATGATCACCACCTGCAAGGTTCAATAAGAGGAATGCTATGCCAACCAGATAAACAAACCCAAGAACTCCCAATGCAGTTTGTTTTATTCTATGTGGATTTCTAAAAAATATTATCACGTCGGCGTCTGAATCTTTAGAAAGGGAGCTTATGGAAAAAAACCCAAGAGAACCTGTTACTACAAAGAGTATAATCAACCTCACTGTGGTATTCTCTGTTAACGATACTATAAAGCCACACCCTGAATCTTTTTCGATGGACCATTTAAAG
>JAKAAA010000019.1 GCA_021797295.1 Thermoplasmata archaeon | reverse complement strand
AGTAATGGTGAGTATGAAGCAACCGAAGCTGCAAGGTATTACAGTAAAATTTGCCATGAGATGGGCATATTTGATGAAAAGTACAGGGAATACTAGATAAAAATTAAATAATAAACATTGATATAACTCTATGTACCTGAGAAGCTATCTGAATTCAGACGAGGTTATGACCATAATAAACAATATAGTCCATTCTGACTTTGTTCAGGCTATGAAAGATGGGAATCTGGAGGACGATAAATTCAGATATTATCTAACCCAGGATCATATATATTTAAAATATTACAAGGAAGCAGGCGCCACAATAGGCGAGCTGTCGCCTAAAGAAACAGTGAAGCAACTTTACATGGAAATAGGAAGCGAAGAACCCGTGTTTCATACAACTATGCTGGAAAGGTTCAATGTGAATGGTAATAATATAAAAGATTCGGATGCCAATTATACAACCTATTCATACATTAATCACCTGATCAGGTGGTCCAGAGATTCCGATGTCAATGGCATGCTTTCCATGTTTCCATGTCAGTGGTCTTATGGTTATATAGCAGAAGCTATTCCTGCACCTTCAGAGAAATTTAAATTCTGGTTTGATTTTTACCATTCACAGGTATACAGATCTATAACAGACAAATATATAGAAATACTGGGAAACGTAGAACTCAGCGAATACCAGGAGCAGATATTAAGATTCGGGCTGGAATATGAATTAAATTACTGGTATGAATGCTATAAATAGTTTTGAGAGTTTATAATTACGGTACAACAAACACAATATTTTCAATGAAAACCTGGCAAGCAATAAATACCGGTTAAACATTGCCATACAATGATCGAACAGACTCTGGATTACCTTTATAGTCTCAAGAGGGAAGGTATAAAATTGGATCTGAAGGCAACTAAAGACTTCGCTGAACATCTGGGCAATCCGCAGGATAAATTTAAGAGTATTCACATTGCGGGAACAAACGGAAAGGGTTCCATAGCCTCTTATGTCTATAATATACTCAGGCAGCAATTCAGTACTGGAATGTATACATCACCCCATCTTCTAAATTTCAATGAGCGTATAATCCTGGGAACAGAACCTATACCGGATCAGTATATTTTAGATTTCATCAATTCTAATAGAGAATACATAGATAATCTCGGAATTAATTACAGGAATCCCACTTTTTTTGAAACAACTACTGTGATGGCATTTAAATATTTTGCAGACAATAATGCTGATTATGCTGCTATTGAGGTGGGCCTTGGTGGTAGACTTGATTCAACCAATATCATTATCCCGGAGGTAAGTGTCATTGCTCAGATAGGCTATGAACATTATCAGCGTCTGGGATGCTCGCTCACATCCATAGCCCATGAAAAGGGTGGAATAATTAAAAGTAACACGCCGGTGATATTACTGGACGATAAACCAGAAGTGGTTGCGGAAATCAAAAAGATAGCAGATGTGAGAAACTCAAAACTAATCATGGTAAACAACTACTCTTCAGTGTCTGACCTGAAGTACAGCCTGGGTGGAATGACCTTTACTGTGAAAACCCCATATGATGAATATAATATTAATACCTCTAACCTCGGGCTGTTCCAGGTAAAAAATGTATGCACTGCTATATCTGCAGTAGAGACCCTCCCTGAAGGAAAACCGGAGAAATCCGTAATTGAGAAAGGAATATCGGAAAGCAGATGGCCATCAAGATTTGAGGTTATAAGCAGAGAACCTTTAATCATAATGGATTCTTCGCATAATCCTCCGGCTGCAAGTGCTCTGGTGGAAACATATAAAAATTTTGTTGATCGAAAGCCACTGCTGGTCATCGGCATGCTGGACGACAAGGATTATTTCTCATATATGTCAATACTCAGGAAAATTTCGGACTCTGTTGTTCTTACAACACCAGACGAACCGGGGAGGTTCCTTGATCCAGCTCTGCTGAAAGAGGGCATCAGACATATGTTCCCAGAAACAAAAGTTATTCGGGACCCCATAGAAGCGTTTAACTATGCCAGGTCAAATTCTGACTGTATTCTTGTAACAGGATCAATGTATCTTGTGGGCATGTTAAAAAAATATCTGAATTCGTCAGTCAGACCATTTAACACGGATTAATCTATCGGTAAAATAGTAGGTAACAAACCCAGTTAAAAAACATATTTGTATATAGAATATATATGTTTTAATTACTGGTAACTATGGACAATCCTTTTATAAAATACAACAAATCAAACGATTACGTGACGGGCGACCTTAAAAGACTGAGTAGTTCATACATACCTGATAACTTTCCACACCGGGAAAAACAGATAGATGGAATTGCCCGGGTGATGAGTTCCATTGTTACAGGAGGTATATCATCCAATCTGCTTCTATATGGGAAATCAGGTTCCGGAAAAACATCCTCTGTCATTTATGTTACAAATATGCTGAAAGAAACGCTCAATGGAAACATTAACATCCTTTATATAAACTGTGAGATATACGATTCTCAGTACTCCATTCTTGTTTATCTTACCAATGCTATAGAATCTGGAGATTCGCCAATACCGATACTGGGACTCCCGCAAGACAAAATATATTCTGAGCTTGTTAAAAGGATTAATAAGTCTGGAAGATACACGGTAATCATACTGGATGAAATCGATAAATTAATCCAGAAAAATGGAAGTGATGCTCTTTATGTTCTATTAAAAATTCTGACTGAAAGTAATGCATCCATGATAGGAATTACCAATGATGCATCATTTGTTTCTTCCCTGGATGCAAGGGTTCAGAGCAGGATGAATCAGGAAAGCATAATATTCCCACCGTATAATGCCATGGAACTCCGGGATATATTAAAATTTAGGGTCAATGGAGTAATAAAGGAGGAATTTATAACTGACGCAGCCATAAACCTATGTGCTGCACTGGGTGCCCAGGAACACGGAGATGCAAGAAAGTCCATTGACCTTTTAAGAATTGCTATTGATTCGGCACTAAAGGATGGAAAGTCATCCATATCCATTGAAGATGTTTACCTCGCAAGGGATAGATTTGAGATGAACGTACTCAAGGAATCAATAAAAACACAGCCCATACATTCAAAAATGGTACTGTTAAGTGCATGCCTCACCCAGGAAACAGACGCAGACCTATCTGTTACGGGAGAAATATACGAAAATTACAGAAATATATGTTCTGAAATAGGATTCCAGCCGCTAACGATGAGGAGAATTTCAGATCTGCTTTCGGATCTTGAGGATACAGGCCTCCTGACAACAAATACCCGATCACTTGGAAGGTATGGAAGAATGAAGTTTATACGTGTTATGGGCTCCATACAGAGCATACAGGGTTATATACTGGAGGATCCAGCATTTTCTAATTTTCAGGGGTCTAAAATTGTAAGACAATCCAAGCTGAGAACAAATTTTGATGCATATGTGGAAACCTATAAAAATGGAGATTTTGATGGCAAATAATATTTAAAAATATTTAATAATGCATTTATAATATGGTGTTATGTTTAAAGTATATAAACTGGCAAAAACTCAGAGGGAAACACTCGACAGTTTGCTTTCAGATGATATAATAGGCCGCCAGACAGTATTGTATAAGGATGGTTCTAATTTCGGTTTTGATTCTTACTATATTATTATCATAGAAGGTTCAGAAAATATATTCAAGAATGTGGATTCAGTTGCAAAAGGAACACTGGAAGAACTCAAAAAATCAAAGGAAGAAGAGATATATAAAAAAATCACGGATGAGGAGAACAATTCCAAAGATGGGCTCGGTTTTATTTTCGGATGAATATGTTAATAATAACAGGTATGCCAGGATCAGGAAAGGATGAATTCGTAAAGGTTGCCAGAGACTTAGGATTCATAGATGCCCATATGGGAAATACGGTAAAAAAGAACGCCCTAAAGCATGGTATAAATATGGATGACAAAAGTATTGGCACATATGCCACGGAAGAGAGAAGGAAATATGGAATGGATATATGGGCAAAGAGAACTGCAGAATATATCTCAAACCCTGATATAACCATAGTAGATGGACTGAGGAATGAAGAAGAACTTGAATACTTTAAAAATAATTTCCAAAATATTTTTGTAATTGCTGTTTTTGCAAATGAATCTGACAGGCTTGAAAGAATACTCAACAGGGATCGTGAAGACGATGGCCACGATTATTCCGGCATGCATCAGCGTGATACCAGAGAACTGTCATGGGGTATAGGCAAGGTGATATCATTAGCTGATTTCATGATTGTAAACGATTCAACCCTGGAAGAGTACCACAAGAATGTAAGATTATTGCTTTCACATATAATGGAACGACATCCTGAAATAAATCCTGAAAAATCAGGCAGGTAATTTTCTGGTATAATTATAAAGAGAATCAAAAAATAATTTTCCAGTACCGTTTTCGTAAAAATTTCCATCATGCATCAGCTGATAGTTGTAATACACCCTTTCGGGATGTGGCATTAAACCTATTACATTTCCTGATTTGCTGGTTAATGCCGCTATATCCATTACTGAACCGTTCGGATTCCATGGATATGAGGAATCTGTACCGTCTTCATTTGTATACTGGAATAACATCTGGTCATTATCCAGTACACTGTCCAGTGTTTTTTCACTGTCGAAAATAACTTTTCCCTCCATATGGGCTACAGGAACCTGCATTATTTTACCTGAAAAATATTTGCTGAAAATTTTATTTTTGGATGTATATTTTACATAGGTGTATCTGCATTCAAATCTGTTAGAGCTATTTACTGCAAGAACCATATTTCTGTTTTTCCTGCCATCCACATCCGGTAAGAGACCCAATTCACTTAAAACCTGGAATCCGTTGCATACACCAATTAAAACCTTTCCTGAATCTATAAATTTTTCCAGATCAGTCATGTGAGGCAAAAGCCTTGCTGCAAAAATAGATCCTGCCCTTATGTAATCTCCTGCAGAGAATCCACCCGGAATAAATAACAGGTCATAATCTTCAAATTTCTTTTTTCCTATCTGGGAGATATGTATATATTCAGAATTAAAACCGGATCTCTTCAGGGAATAGAAAGCCTCCTCCTCATTGTTGGTACCTTCCATTCTGAGGATTCCGGCTTTTAACTCATTATTTGGCACTCTTTCTCTCCTTTGATTTAACTCTTAATCCAGTATATCCGCATTTTCTACATTTTGTTGCGTTAATCGAATTTCTGGCATAACATCTCATACATATTTTACGTGTTAGTCTTCTTTCTATTGCTTCTGCGAACGGCATAAAATCACTTAGTCCTTATCTTTAAAGCATATTTTAACTTTGTTGTGTACTATTGTGTTCGTATATTATGAGATTTGGCTATCATTTTCAGTTTTTTATTGTTATTAAATTATTATCTATCTTTATTTCTACGGGGCCGGACCGCCACTCCGGCATCATGCGGATATATTCAAATGCAGGTAGTCTCACTTCTCTTATCCTATTGATAAATACAGCTCAAGGAATAATTTATTCAATAATTTGTTTAAGTTAAGCAGAATCGGAACATACTAATCGAGTCCTTTCTTTATCATCCATTATTTATTATTTTGCAGCTGTATTATATGTGTCATCTAGTATGTTTAGAAACCAGTATACTGGCATTAATAGGAATTTTTTCGTATATCTATGGCTTTATGGAGCTTTTTTTAACCATCAAGAGCTGTTCTTCTGACCAATGAAAGACACATATATATTTAAGACAATATATGTAAAATCGAATGAACGTGAGGTAAATAACAGAAAAAAATTAATATTGACGTAAAATTAAGAAAACATATAATAAAAATATAAGAAAAATTAAAAAAATCAACTTTCTATTTTCATTTCTGATTGTGCCCCTTTGTCCTCTATGGTCTGGAACTTGGGAGCAAGTTTTTCGAGTATTCTTGGAAGTGCGGTGTATTCCATATCCTCATCTGGCAGCCTGTGTGGTTCAAATACGCCCATTCTTCTCATATAATTGGCCATATTCAATGCCTCCGTTCTTGCATAGTCGAAAGCCACATCGTTGAACATATCAACCGGGCCCGCAAGCTTTCCATCCTTCATGGTGAACCCAAGTGCAACAACCCTCGGTGGTCCATCGAATCTGGTCATCTGTGCATTATTAAGTCCAACTGGCATCATGGGGCCATTGAACGATCCTCTCATCCATCCTGATACAAGATACGAATTGGCAAAAGGCTCAAGGGCCTCTCCTGATGCAGGCAATCCTGACTGTATTCTCACTATACCTGCCGGATCATCTTTGCCTACGTATTCCCCTGCTATGAATGAAAGTTTATCCGTTGTTATAACTGCAACATTTTCATCGGGGAGTTTTGTATGGCTATCCCTTGTAAAAACTCTCTTTATGACATATTTGCTCTTTGACCCTATGAATGCAAGTAGGTCATATGTATCCTCAGGAAGAGATAGATATATCTTTTTCCCGTTGTATATATCCCATACTTCGAACTTGAATCCCATATGCATATTCGGGTCTATTACCAGACCTGGCGTATTGAATGGATCGCCAAACATTTTGTATATTGGATAGTTGAATGCCCCGGGCTCAGTTTTATCCATCATATAAATTATGAACGGTTCAGCCTTTCTCGGTGTAATTTCCAGCTCGGCAACACCAGGTCCCATCCCCTTAATGTTACCGGAAAATGCATCCTTCAACAAATCCTGGCCTGCTCCGTAAAGACCGACCTTTTTTGCAACTTCAGTTCCTGCCTTGAATGCATTCCATGCAAGACCGTGAATTTCTTCGTTATCTGCACCCCTAGTATGTACCATGGTAATTTGTATATCATCCCCTATATGGGATATATGGAAATCTGAAATTAAACCCTCAGAATGATTTTTGACATAACTCTTTACGGTGTCAACCACTGGTTGATATACAACTGTATGCCCAGGCAGGCTACCTATATCTGCCTTAATATGTGAAATTGTTGTTTTCATGAATTATCTATATTCTTTATGACTATTAAATTTTATGTAATAATTCACAGAAATTCTCGCATAAGTACAATAAGAAGCATATTTTGTGCATTATATAAAAATATATTCAGGAAAACGAAATTAATAATACAAATATTTATATATTATAGCTCTTTTACATGATTAACGGTAAGTGCCACTGCTGCCTCTTTTATTATTCTGGCTCCTATTCCATGTATAAATGTATTTCCAACGGTTCCGAAATAATTTTTGCCCACACGTATTATATTTGCAAAATTATTGGGTTTAAATTTGCTTTTAAAACCCATGGCATTTTCCATGGCTGTTATACCAGAGGATCTGGCAATTATGGCAGACATGGGAATGAAGCCTCCGTTTTCAATGGCCATTATGTCACCGGCGGCGTAAACATCAGGATAATCTACGGACTGGAGGTATGAATTAACAACCATCCTGGAGTTTTTTGTAGTTATATCCTGAATGGTATCTGGAAGGTTTCCGGTAAAACCACCGGCGAACACTGTAAGATCTGATTTATAATTTTTTCCACCGGTAACTACCATGTCCTTTCTTACCTCAATAACGGGGCTTTCCAGTTCTATACTGACTCCTGAACTGGATAATAACTTCGAGGCCGTTTCTGAAAACTTCCCGGGCAATCCTGCAAGGATCTGTGTTCCGGCTTCTAATATTGTAACCCTATTACTACCAATGGCACCAGCAAGCTCAACTCCAAGATATCCGCCTCCTATGATTATAATATGTTTTTTATTTGCTATTTTATTTCTTAGTTCCAGTGCATCGTGATACCCTGAAAATCCACTTATATACTTTGATCCCTTGATAAAGCTATAGTCCTGCGAATGCCCGAGGGCAATTATAACCTTATCATACATAATGTCCCTGTTATGAAGATGTAGTGTTTTATTTTCAAAATCTATGCTTTTTACACTTCCCGTATAATCAAGTGGCCTTGGTATGAGAGGATAATCTGGATTCTGCCCGGATATAACATCAATAATTCTCGGTGCCATGGTCAGATACGGATTTTCGTCAACCAGTGTGCCCTGCCTATTTCTCAACTTCGCAGAGATTCCGGCGATACCACCACCTAGAATAATTATCCTTTCCATTTAGTTCCATGGGTAATATTTTGTCCTTTTATTAATTTTCCCAGAAGAACTTTAAGAATTATACTTGAAGTAATCAATGAATTATTAAATATAATGAAATGATAGGTAATAATGAACGAGAACGACCTGAACGAGCTGAAAAATATTTTTTCGTATCTGGTGGACTCGTTTTCATATGAAGTAGAAAGAGATACCAAATCCACACATATCGAGGAAATCACACAAATGCTTGAAAATGATAAAAAATCCATAGAACTGATGAAAGGCAAAATCAAGGAAGAAATGGATCACTTTGTTACAAACTATGAAGATTTTAGGATCTATGAAGATCATATAATGGAATCCATTAACACATATACAGATCAATTCTTTACAAGGAATTCACATCAGGCACTCTCGGAGATTGCAGATCTGAAATTAGGGATGGAAAAGGATGTGGAAAACGGTACACGAATAATGGAGGCATTCCTTTCTCTCAACCCATTTACAATTTTAAATTCAGAAATAAAAATTACTATAGATGAAAACAATTCTGAAATCCGTGAATCTATAAATTCCAGTTACGGTCTCTCATATGTTTTCCTCTTAAATCAGATGGAAAGCCAGTTTATGGCCAATCCATTTTTCGCATCACTCTATAACGGGATAAGAATTCCTGTATCAGTTATTGGAGATGATGTGACATATGAGAGTCTTGACGGATACCATATGGTATCCGGTTACATTAAGGGCAATAAATTTGAGTGCAGATTTATCAGGTCCAGAGAACAGAAATCCTTTTATTTTGTATTCGAGAAAGGTGCTTCAGTTATGGATATACAGTTCGAAAATCCTGAAATTACAGTTAAAGTAACAGAAAGCCCGGAATTAGTGAAGCATCTTGATTTAAAAATACTCATAGATGCCCTAGAAAAACTTTTTAATGAAATTATGGAACTTGAAAAGAAAAAAAAGAAGCTTGTATCACTTAAAATGGACAATGCTGAACTGTTAAATACCATGGACTTTGAAAAAATATTTTATAGAATAATAGAATCAGATTCTATAAAATCCCTGGTGCAGGCCCTGCCAGAAATAAGTGAAAACCCAGATGAACTTTCGAAAGAATTTATTACCCAGAGAATACATACGATTGGAAGGGATCAGGATTATATTATATCAACTCTTTTCGGATGATTTTCTGAAAAGATGTGTAAAATCAGGATTATAAAGGTAAGATTTTTTATCAGAATAATATGAAATGTTGCCGCCCACCAGTATCAACGCCTGTCTGTTTATCTTATTTTCAAACATGGCATGTTCCAGATTTCCAACAGTTGACATTATCATTTTTTCATCTGGCCATGACACCCTGTACGCTATAACTGCACGGTCTTCAGGAGAATATCCGGCACCGATCAATTTGGTACTCACTTTTTTGGCATTGGAAGCGCTGAGAAATATTGCCAGTGATGTTTTATGCGCGGCCAGCAATTCCAAATCCTCTTTTTCGAAATGTTCTGTTCTTCTCGGCACCCGTGTGAGTATAACAGACTGCGTTGTACCCGGCGCTGTCAACTCCATACCCAGGCTTGCGGCAGCAGCAAACACAGAACTGATTCCGGGAATTATTTCAAATTTCATGCCATTTTCCCTGAAAAATTGCATTTCATCATTTATTGCACCGTATATGGATGGGTCGCCGCTGTGAAGCCTTACAATTTCCTTTTCCTGGTCATAATACTTCTTAACTGCTTCATTAATTTCATCGATGTTCATGGTTGATGTTTTTATTATAGTGTTTGCCCTGCTATCCGAAAAAACTTCAGGGTTTACCAGCGAATCGGCATAAATTATAACATCTGCCGAATCTATAGTTCTTTTTGCCTTTACAGTAAGAAGTTCAGGGTCACCGGGGCCAGCTCCTATTATATGTATCGTTTTATCACCACTATAGTCATGTAATCCCTTATATCATCAATATTATTATAAATTCTTTCCCTATCGGTAGACACATCACTCATGATGAAATAGTGCTTTATACCATGTTTCTTTATAATATCATTAATTATATCCTTCGCTTTTATAGCCTTGAATATAACTGTATTAGGCATGGACATTATTCTTTCCTCCATGTACGTGTAATCCTTTATGGCCGGAATTATCTGTAATGGTTCATTCTTTGTTGCCAGAATAATTCTCATTGCAGCGGAAATCCCGTTCATGGAACTGATTCCCGGAATTACTGAGTATTCCATATTCAGAAATGGCATTATGTCAAGAAAAGTGCTGTATAACATGGGCTCACCCTCCACGGCATATACTGATTTAATATTCGTACGAGATGCTTCCATGATCATTTTTCCGTATCCTGCACAGAGCTCTGTCAATTTTGCATCCCATATGGGAAATTCCATTGGTCTCATTTTGTTTCTGTTAATTCCCAGTGCTAACAGTATATTTTCTGCCGAATTCAATGATGTTTTGGGATAAAATACTATATCAGCATCATTCAGAGCCCTGTATCCCTTCACCGTCACAAGCTCAGGGTCTCCGGGGCCGAGACCGACAACGGTAAAATTACTCGTTCTTGACCACCTTTATGATATAAATCTGATCCATGGGGATAAATCTTTTGTATTTTGACAGAGGCATAAGTTTGGATATGTTTATCTGCCTTATTTCCGCTTTCAAATTTCTGGATTCAATATAATCAATTGCCTTCTCCAAATTTTCAATGGTTGTTATATTCATAACCAGCCTTCCATTTGTTCTCATTCTAGTGTATGAATAATCCATTATGTCCATAATTTTGCCTGACGAACCCCCTATAAAAACGCAATCCGGATCAGGAAGATCATGAAGCGCACCCGGAGCCATTCCATTTATAATATTTATATCGGTTGCACACATCTCCATATTTGTCTGTATATTTTCGCAGAGTTCCGTGCTTTTCTCTACTGCATAAATATCTCCAGTCCAGTTCTGGAATGATGCCGCTATTGCCACAGACCCTGAACCTGAACCTATATCCCAGAATGTTTCCCCATCCTCTAGTTCCAGATTGGAAATTGAGATATTCCTTATTTCCTGTTTTGTAATATTTCCCTTATGCCTGATAAACACGTCATCATCCGGTATTGAGATTTTATGATTGTTTTCTGATGTAAGTATTATAAGATTCAGGGGTTCAAATTCTCTATCCACCAATTCATTTATGGAGGAACTTGATATTTTCTCGTTTTCATATCCCAGGTCCTCGAATATATACGCTCTGTATGATATCAGCCCGAATCTGACCATGTATTTTGCTATGACCCCGGGCGTATTTACGCTGTCTGTAAATATACAGACTTTATTTTTATTGCGTATTTTTTGGGCCAATCCCTTTAAAGGCCTTCCATGGAGACTAACAGTGTAGATCCCCCTGGAATCAAGTGCTATTTTGGAAAGTGCAACCTGAATCGAACTGACTTCTGGAATAATATTAACCTCATCTGATTTATAGTTGTCAGTAATATACCTTCCAATGCCATAAAATAGAGGGTCTCCAGTGGATATTACGGTTATCACTTTGCCGGTATTATACGCTGATATCAGGTCCTCCTGGAATTTTTTGAATTCTCCAATTTTTACCATAGTCTTACCAGAATGTTTAAAAAGATGCATATTACGCGCACCGGAGAAGATTATATCGCTGCCGTTTATGCACTCAATAGCCTCCTGTACAGGTATCCTTCCAGGGAAAATTCCCACAACGTTAATTCTCTTCATAATGCCCTCCGAAGAACCACATAATCCTACTGTCCATGTTGTCATATGGATATTCCACTCTTATTACCGGAATTTTCCTGGAAATTTTTATATCTTCCGGAATGGAATTCGATGTGCCTGCTAGAACTATCAGATCAGATTTTTCAATGTAATCCTGAATATAATCATTGAAGTTAACCTTTCTAAGCCTTGCTATAGGTACATCATCACCCCTGTTATATGATAGTTTCGTATACGAACTATCTATTTTTGAAATATCTTTGACGTCGAAAATCCCATACGATTTCAGTAATTCTTTTCCCATTCTGTCAGTTGCAATTTCTCCTATCTTTCGCAAATCTAACATGGAGGATTTGAATAATTCTAAAACTATTTCCACATATCTGCCCTCAAATGCTATATTTTTCCCCGATAAATACTCTGCATCTATTTTTTCGGGGAATATTTGTGACTCCCTTATTTTATATACAGTAAATCCTTTATTTTCAAGGTATTCCGTAGATGGCTGGTAAAAATCATAAAATACCGTTACAATTTTACCTGAATATTTTCGATTTTCAATAAACTGAAAATTACTATGATAATTAACAACATTTCCAACAACAATAATTGAAGGAGAACCGTTGTATGTATAATCTATATTCGCCAGTGTGCCTGTGAATGTTTTCTGATGGTTGTAAGTTCCATTTTCAATGACTGCTACAGGTGTATCATTGCTATAGCCCGATAACAGCAGTTTTTCTATTAAGCCTTTCAAATTATAAGCCCCCATGAAAATCACCAGGGTGTACATGCTGCACGTAGACTTTTGGCACTGTGGAATGCTCAGATTCTCAATGCTGTTTCCTGTGGTAACTATCACTCCATGGTTC
Organism: Thermoplasmata archaeon; assembly: GCA_021797295.1. The sequence continues at coordinate 1,500 of JAKAAA010000019.1, read as the reverse complement.
ACATTTCTATGTGTTAGTGGTATTCCTGCAAATTCAGGTACGGAAATCAGGGCTGAAACACCGGGGATAATCTCGTATTCTATATTGTTCCTTATCAGTTCCTCGATCTCCTCTCCCCCACGGCCGAATAAAAACGGGTCTCCCCCCTTAAGCCTTACCACAGTATTTCTTTTCATGGATTCGCTGACTAATATTCTATTAATTTCCTCCTGTGATATTCTCTTAGTATACGGTTTTTTACCCACGTAAATTTTATTGGATCCTGGTTTTGCCATATCAAGAATCTCAGGATTGATAAGGTGATCATAAATTAAAGTATCTGCCTTGGCTATTATCTTTGCACCAGCTACAGTGAGCATGTCCCTGTTTCCGGGTCCACAGCCAACTATATACGCCTTTCCCATGAAAAGGATATTTTAATCTTGTATATAATATTACAAATTTTCTAATATAAATACCAGCCTCCAATGAAAATTATATTAATAAAACTAACTTATAAATCTTTTTATCTGGAAATAATTTAAATAATCATTAGGACTTATGATGTATGAATAAAATCAACGTTCTTATACTGGGCGATGCCAATGCAGGAATAATAACTGCCAATAAGTTGAGAATGCACACGGGAAATGATGTTGAAATAACACTTGTGGGCAATTCTGAAAAAACATATTTTAAACCAGAGGGTGTTCTCATACCATTTTTCGGTATTGATTACAGGGACACGGTAAAGCCTACAGATTCACTTATAAATTACGGAATTAAAAGAATTAAATCCATGGCCAAAAAGATTAATCCTGATAACAGACAGGTTGTTCTGGAGAATGGCGCAATAGTGGAATATGATTATCTTGTTATTGCAACAGGGGATAGACTTGTACCAGAAAATGTATCCGGATATAACAGTGATATTTATCATTTCTACGATATGGAAAATGCTATAAGATTGAGAGAAAAACTCAAAACCATAAAAGGCGGAAAAATTGTGGTTGGTCCTGCAAGCCTTCCCTTCCAGTGTCCCGTTGCACCTGAAGAATTTGTATTCGGGCTTGATGCTCTCTTGAGAAGGAAGGGTATAAGAGACAAAAGTGAAATTACACTCATAGTTCCCATGGATGATGTTCTTCCTTTTAAAAATGTCTCAGACCTTGAAAGAAAGGGATTTTCAGACCTCGGAATAAATTTTGTTCCGAAATTCAAAACACAGAATGTTGATGGTGAAAAGCATACAATAGTATCGGAAAGCGGCGACTCTATTGATTATGACACACTGATCCTGATACCTCCACATAAGGGACAGAAAGTTATACTAGACTCCGGTATGGGCACCGAAAATGGTTACATTAATGTGGATAAATTTACACTACAGTACGGGGATTATGACAATATTTACGTTGTTGGTGACGCTGCCAATTTTCCAATGAAGGTTGGGGCGCTGGGACATTCTGAGGCTGCCTACGTTGCAGGAAGAATTGCCTCAGTGACAGATGGAACTTACAA
>JAKAAA010000097.1 GCA_021797295.1 Thermoplasmata archaeon | reverse complement strand
AGATATATTGCCAGAGATATAACTATAAGGGAAATAAAATATGTTCTCATTGAATGCACGAAGGGATTATAAAAATTGAGTAATGATATATATAGCCATCCGAAGAATAGTATGCCCGAAAATGTTGGAGCCAGAACAATCATCAATGCATCGAAGTCCGTGAATGTGCTCAGCCTCTTCTTTGAATGCAGGAAAACCTGATGGTATCCCCTCAACCATCTTGTCCTCTGCTTGAAGTATTCCGAGTATGATGCGGGCGTTTCCTGAAGTACCTTTGCACTGCTCAGGTATGCGGATTTATATCGTGCGTTTGATATACGTACCGAACTTTCCAGGTCCTCTGTAAGGAATTTCTCATTCCAGCCACCAATGTTTTTTATAACGTGCCTTTTGAAATACTGATTTGATCCTGCAACCGGCACGAAAAGGTTCAAATGTGTTCTTCCGATTAACGTTGCCTTTACCAGTATCTCATCGATAACTGCAAGCCTTGTAAATATATTTTCCTCTCTATTTATATAGGAATTATAACCCTGTAAAACATCCACATTGAAATAATTCATACCGTAAACGGCATTTTCAAGGGTATTTCTCAGAAGCATGGTATCCGCATCATATGTTGCGATAATTTCTCCCCTTGATTTTTTGAAGCAGAAATTAAGTGCGGAGGCCTTGCTCTTTCCATCTGGCCTGTTGAATACCTTTACCCTGCTATCCTTACTTTCAAATTCTCTGGCTATTTTGTATGTATCATCACTGGAATTATCTACAACAACAAGCAGCTCAAAGTTTGTATAGGATTGGTTTAAAATTGATTCTATTGTTCTGGATATAACGGTTTCCTCATTTTTCGCCGGGACTATAATGCTAACCAGCGGTTTATACATCTTTAATCCGGCAAATTGTTTACCGTCAAGACCCGCAAAATCTATATCGTATTTCGTAAAATCACGGTATCCATAATATAAAATAGGAAACTGGTAAATCACGTAAACGAGACCTATAGCAATTAAAGCAAGGCCGATAGCCTGAAGTATATCCATTATAGGATGATATCCATATGGCATATATAAATTCTTTTCTATTGGATGACCACTCTCAAATTGAATTTTCCGGATTTTTTAAATAATTTGAAATTATATTAGTATCATGGTCTCAAGAGTTATGACCGTGGCATCCACTGATTCAGGTGGTGGCGCAGGCATTATGGCTGATTTAAAAACATTTACTGCAATGAAAGTTTTCGGAACTGCAGTTATTGTTTCACTTACGGCACAGAACAGTGTATCGGTAAAATCCATTTATGAAGTCCCTGTATATTTCATTAACGACCAGTTTGATGCAATAATGGAGGATATAGGTACTGATGCAGCCAAAACAGGAATGCTTTATTCAGAGGAAATAATATCGACGGTAACGGAAAAATTTCTGCAGTATGATGTACACAACATTGTTGTGGACCCGGTAATGGTTTCAAAGACAAATGCCAGATTACTGAAAGAGGATGCTGTATTTACAATGGTTCACAAACTTATGAAAATTGCAACCCTGATTACTCCGAATATACCGGAAAGTGAGGTTATCTCTTCCATGAAAATTAACAATGTTGAAGATGCCAGAATTGCAGCAAAGAAAATATCCGGAATAACAGGTTCAGCTGTTCTGGTCAAGGGTGGCCATTCCAGTGGAAATTTGTCCACAGATATACTCTATGATGGAAAAGAATATAGTGAATTTTCAGACATAAGGATAGATACAAGGAATACACATGGAACCGGTGATACATTATCCGCTTCCATAGCATCATATCTGGCTGCCGGCAAGAATCTCTATGATTCCATCTCCCTTGCAAGAAAGTATATAGAAGGTGCCATAAAAAATTCATTTCCCATGGGAAATGGTTATGGTTCACTTTCACATTTCTGGGCGATAAAATGACAGGTAAAGTATCGAGGAAATTTTTTGAGGAAAATATAATAAACAAAACCGGAGCTGTAAGAAGGGATGTTGTAGTTCCTCCGCGTAACGGTGTCGATGTTGGGATTATAGAAATCAATGGTGGATACATGGCGGTAACTACAGACCCACTTTACATTGATGTCTCATTCGGTTTAAAGAAAGCAGCATGGTTTGCATTTCATATTCTTGCATCCGATCTATACACATCTGGAATAAGGGCAGAATATATGAGCATAGACCTGAATCTGCCGGAGAAAATCACTGACGATCAGTTCAATGAAATCTGGAATGTTATACATGAAGAATGCAAAAAATATAACATAGAGGTTGTCACCGGACACACAGCAAGATATGCAGGTGTTTCGTTTCCCATGATTGGAGGCGTAACACTCATGGGCACAGGGGATAAGTATATAACAACAGAAAATGCAACTGCTGGCGATTCAATTATAATGGCAAGAAGCTGCGGTCTGGAAGCATCTGTCATACTCGTATACACATTTCCTGAATATGTAAAGGACCATCTGGGAAGTGAAACGCTAAAATCTATACAGGATAAATTTTATACAATGACATGTGTACCGGAGGAATTATTGGCAATAGATTTCGGCATTGGAGATAAAATCACGTCAATGCATGACGCAACCGAAGGGGGACTTTTAAATTCGGTTTACGAGATCGGGTATGCTTCGGAAAATGGAATAAGAATATATTATGATAATATTATTACTGACAAGGATATTGAAAGGATATGCTCACTTTTCAACATAAATTCCATGAGGTCCATAAGTGAGGGGACACTACTATTTACGGTTAAATCCAGATATGCAGTGAAATTCATGGAAAAGTTGAGAAATTCTGGATTTAATTCAAACATCATAGGAGAGGTTACAGAGAAGAGCAAAGGAATAAAGTTGATCAGGGATAACAAAGAATATGATATAAATCCAGAAGATGATCAGTTATGGAATGCAGTATCGGAAGGCATTAAGAGGGGGAGAAGAGAACGGCGGAATCATATACGGAAAGCACCAGTACTGCAGGGATGGCGCAATGACTATGGCACTGA
>JAKAAA010000018.1 GCA_021797295.1 Thermoplasmata archaeon | reverse complement strand
AAAGGATATTATAACAAAAATATATTATGTGTTGAAGCTGGGATAGCCTAGCCTGGTAAGACGCAGGTCTGGAAAACCTGTGCACGTAAGTGCCCGGGAGTTCAAATCTCCCTCCCAGCGCTTTTTACCTCACTTTTGAATCTTGTTATGGCACTGATTATTTCATGCAGCACTTTTTCCGGATTTTTCATATAGTCAACAGACCATATCCTGTATAAATTCCATCCCCTGTCAGCGAGAATGGTTTTTCTTATCCGTTCACGCTCCGATGCAGTTTTCATGCTGTTATAGATCTTTCCGTCAGTTTCGATGCCAAGTATATAGTGGTCGTTATCCTCTGGGTCTATTACAGCCAGGGCGATGTTATTCATGGAATATCCTACATTTTTAACTGTGGTAAAGCCTTCGGCCACGAGTTTTGCAGCAATATCATCAATAATGGCATCATCGTTTTTGAATTTCTGTATGACCGTTCCGGACCCGTGGTTTTTGGCATAGATTAAATACTGTTTCAAAAGCTCGGGTCCTTTCCCTGCTGATTCTGGCACCCTTATATCCTCAGGATCCATGGATGAAACAACTATGAATTTCTTCCTTGCCCTGGTTATTGCCACATTCAGCCTTTTCTCACCACCGGTGGTGTTTATGGGGCCAAAATTCATGGTGATTTTTCCATTCTCATCCTTACCGTAGCCGGTACTCAGAATAATCACATCTTTCTCATCCCCCTGGACATTTTCCAGATTTTTTACAAATATGCCATCATTATTGATCAGGTCTGCAAGGACTGTGTCGTGCCTGGAATATGAATTCAGGGTTTCCTCTATGGCGGACCTCTGTGCCTCGCTGAGTGTCACCACTCCGATGGAATCCGTGGTCAGCAACTGCTCCTTAATTATCCGTACAACCTCATTTGCCTCTGCCCTGTTTGTTCTGCTTTTACCCCTTCCATAGGTTCCATCGATCCTGATGAATTCAAGTCCTGTATCGGGGGAATTGATATATGCCGATGGAAATGTTTCCAGGGAATTGTCATAAAAGTACATGTTGGAAAATGCTATGAGCCTGTCATCTACACTCCTGTAATGCCATTTCAGCGGTATCTTTGAAAGCCCTATAGCATCAAACTGATCAAGGATATTATCGAGCACAACATAATCATCCTCGTATTTGGATATATTTACATTTTCGAAGAAACTCGTAGGTGGCAGTTGCTGGGTATCACCGGATATGATAGCCTGCTTTGCCCTTATAAGGGAACCGACCGCATCGGGGGGTGTTAACTGGGATGCCTCATCGAATATGATCAGGTCAAAGGAAAATTCACTGTCGAGGAATGCACTAACATTATTGGGGCTCATCATTATGCACGGCTTTATTGCAGGAAGTACATCCCTTAGTTCATTGAACAGTGTTTTCAAAGGCTTCTGAAATCTCTTCTTGGCGTTTTCGGTTTTAATAATCATGGACGCGCCGGGATATTTTGATAGGGTTTCGCCCCGGCGATCCGTCAGTTCGCTCACAAGATTATTCCTGTTTATTTCAATCCTTTTTTTATCAAATTCTATAAACATGCCGATGAGTCTTTCATGGGATGATGACCTGAAATTTTTCAATCTGTCATCATTTCTCACATAAAATGATATAAATTCATGATTGAAACTGTTCCTGAAGGAGTGCAGGATGGAGTCATTGTGAAGCCCCACATTAAAGGCAGGAGATATGTCAATTCCGGCGGATTTCAGGCCATCATAAAGCTCCATGAATTTAGCATAACGTTCAATATCCAGTGCCGACATACTTTCAAGCATATCACGGATTTCTACCAGAGATTTAGTCTTGAGTTCTTCTGCTGATGGAAGCACATCATAAAGGGAGCTTATGCCCTCCATCAACGATTCATAGCCGGACTGGAAATCAAGTATGGAATCCATTTTTTCCTTTCCGCTGATCAGTTCCGATATGGCAGCTATTGCCTGTTCACCGGACATTATTGAAATAATTTTCTTGGCATACCTGATTTTTTCGTAAACATCCTCAGAATCAAGATTTCTGGTTTTCATGGATTCTTCAACTTCTGCAAGTTCCTTTTCCTTATCAATGATTTTAATGGCGTAATCCAGATCCTCTACCAGTTCGTTATAATGCTTTCTGGACTTATCCTTCGTAACCTCCATTATGTCCTTTACAATTTTTTTATAATCTGAAGATAATCTTTTCAGCCCGGAATTATAATTTTCAACAAGGTCTCTTTTTATGCTTTTCAGGTCAAGATCAAAAAATTGCTTTTCACGCTTCCTGCTGAAAAGATCGGACATATATTTATATTCCTGCATGAGGCGTTCACGTGATTCCAGCAGGGAATAAGCTTCTTCTATGAATTCAGAATCCATGAACTCTTTTTCCAGGATAATATCAGGATTCAATGCAGAAATGAGGTTATGCACCTTTTCTGCATCCTGCATGGATGCAATCAGGATGCCTGTATAATCTTCTATTGCCGGGATTAGCTCTTCTATTTCACTGATTCCGTTTTCTATCAGATCCATTCCATGGTAATATTTTTCAGGATCTTCTCTGTACTTTTCCAGCAGGAGCCCTTTCGGCATTCTGTTAAAATTTTCTATGATGTCCACGTAATCATTCAACTCTGACATCTGAAATTCAAGGTTATCCAGGTCTTCAGGTGTCAGGTCAAGAAGTTCATGACCGATGCCTATGGCAAATTCCGGACTGTTTTTAAGTTCAATCAGGCACGCATCGTATATGCTTCTCCCCAGCTTCCCCCTTTTTTCATGCACAGCCTGAACATATGAATTCAGGGTTTCAGAATACCTGTCAGTGGGCGCCAGGGTTTTGGGTATATGCCTGTTGTTCTCCACCGATTTATAAAGTGATTTTATGATTTCAGTTTTTGATGTATTGCCGTGGAAGCTCAGTATAAAATCGCCTAATCCTGCCTCCTCAAGACGTTTTTTGACAACTTCAATGGCAGCATTTTTTTCACTGACAAACAGTATGCTCCTGTTGTTTTTCATGAAATCAGCTATAATATTTGAAATAGTCTGGCTCTTACCTGTACCCGGTGGTCCATTCAGTATGAAACTTGCTCCGGTACGTGCTGCGTAAACAGCATTGATCTGGCTTGAATCCGCATCCATTGCAGTGTTTATGGAATAATCAACATGATCAGGCATTTTTTGGTTTAATTTTTTTATGATCTCAAAATCCCCGGCCAGTGCACGTGTCAGGTCATTTTTCTTGATAGCATCGTGATTTTTCTTGATATCATTGTATATATTATTATTTGTGAAGGACACCAGGCCCAGATATGAATTCCTGCCCACGGACCATTTGGTATCCTTTACCGTGAGCTTGAAGTTTCGTATAGCTTCGGATAAATTCAGATTGTCATCGAAGTTAAAATCAAATTTGATTCCGAACTGTTCCAGTTTTTCCTTCAGGACCGGATTGAAGAAGATATCCCCCTCCATGGACTCCAGTGTGAAATCATCGTACATTTTCCTGGTCAAGGTCACCGGCACAAAGAATAGCTGTGTTTCCACGGTTTTTCCGGTCTCATCGACCCATTTTAAAAGCCCGAAGGAAATAAACAGGGCATTGGAGCCGTGTTCCTTCAGTGCACTGTTTGCCTGGTAAAATATGGAACTCAGTGTTTTTGATAAACCCTCCTTCCTGGAAAATATTATTTCATCCTTTTTCCTGTTTTCATCATCCCCTGTAAGGTGTACTGCCATTTTTTTATCCTTGTTCACAAGGTCATCAAAAAGAAATAGCATGGATGGTGTGCTGATTTTTAGAAAGGATTCAGCATTAAAGTAAAGAAGCCTGTTGTTTTTTGATGTATCTATAACATCTTTTTCCCATTTTGTGATACTTTCATCAATATTTATATCCATTGAGTGTCCCAACTTAATCAGGTAAAGAATATATTAATTTTATTATATATTATCCGGAAGGTTTTCTCAATTTTTTGAATAATCTATGTTGACATTCCTGGTTTCAATTCCATAATGGTGCCATATGATTGCCCCTGCAAAACCCAGAAGCCAAAGAGCCATATTCAGGATAATGAAATTACGCAGTGACATGGTACTGGTAACTATCACGAGCAATGGATAAACGATCATGGGTGCAAGCCTGACCGTGCCTATAAAGGTACCCCTGATTCTGGTCGGGGCAAGTTCTGGCTCCAGTGTGGTTCTTGAAGCCCATGCAAATTCACTCATCATCATGTTGAGGAATAACAGGGGATAAAATATTATGACATTATGAAGGAAAGGTATCAAAATGAATATCAGTACTGTGGTGGCAAAACCGGATCCGAATGAAAATAATGTATACCCTTTCCTGCCCCTGGAAATCAGGGGGGCGGCTATGAAGCCAGCAATGGAGGCCCCGACGAGGGCAATGAATATTATCATGTCATCAGTATTAGTTCCCGGAAATTCATAGGGGCCGATTATATAAGCCATGAGCCCGAATGTTGTATACTGTGATATTGCCATTGCCATGAGTACAAACAGGGAAAGCCTGTAGGATGGTTTTTTGATATCAGTTCCGTTGCTGTCTATATAAAGTTCCTTCCGGGTTTTTTCGGATTTTTCCCTCTGGCCGTGCAATTCCTGCCATTTGAATGATTCCGGCAGGGAGATCCTCGAAAATATCATGATTACTATGAGAACTGATGCAGCAGAAATCAAAACAAGCCTGTCAAGAAATGAATTGACTATTACCACGAATAGCCCGGCTATCAGGGCACTTCCGATATTGTCAAAATCTGAAATTATTGTAAGCCACATGGCCCTCTGGGAAATAGGGGAATCCTCCGAAACCAGTGATAATGACGGTATTTCTTCACCACCCACACCGAATTCTGCCAGCATCAGCCCTATAAGAAGCGGCAGGAATGTATAACTCAGGGATATAACAATTATTCCGGACCCATAGATTACCATGGTCATCAGGAAAATTTTCTTTCTTCCTATTTTATCGGTGAGCAGCCCCATGAAAAAATTGCCGAATGGCACAAAAAGAGGCCCTATCAACAGCACCAGTACCTTCAGATAATGTGGCAACACACCTATTATTGATCCCGCTGCCGCCAGCGGGCCAAGAGTTCCAACCATTCCCCAGAAAGTTAAGCCGGACGCGCTTGAAACAAGCATGAAGCGCTGTTTTGAGCTTAACGTAATATACACCGTATTTCTATAAATCTATTTTTCGTATCCATCTCCCTCCGCCGGTATTATCCGGATCAGGTTACACGGGTCGATCCTTATCCTCTCAGCTTTTCGCTCCCCGGTGATTATACATATGAAAAATATATATATAATTATCGTTCTATACACATAATCTTTCCTGCAAATTATAATATAAGAGATATAATTCATGAAAATGGATACCGGAAAAATAGCGATCATTGCAATTACATCAGGGGGCATTGAAATCGCAAAAAGGCTTTCCGGAGAATTTCCTGCCGATATTTATGTGAATACTAGGTACAGTGATCATGGGCAATTCAAAGTATTCAACCATTTAAAGGAGGTCATACCATCCATATTCAGGGAATATAAGAGTGCCGTGTTCATCATGTCACTGGGTGCAGTTGTCAGGATTATAGCACCATATCTGGATGATAAATTCCATGATATTCCGGTCATAGTGATAGATGATCTGGGAAAATTCGTAATACCGGTAATTTCAGGGCACCATGGAGCAAACGCATTATCATTAAAAATTTCACGGATTTTGGGAGGGGAAGCAGTCCTGACAACGGCTTCTGATATAAATGGAATCAATTCCGTGGATTCAGTAGCTACCAGATACGGTCTAACAATTCTCAACAGGGAAAATCTTGCTGTTGTTTCCGGGGATATGCTTGCAGGCCTCCCTGTACAGGTTATCAATAAAACACCTATTATTATCCCTGAACTTGAAGGTTCTGATAGAGGGAGAAAGATTATAATCACATATATGGAGGAAACAGACAGTTCTGCACTGGTGCTTGTTCCGAGGCTCCTTGATATAGGAATAGGATTTTCAACTGATGCCACACTGTCTGATATGTCCAGTGCAATAGATATTCTATTCAGGAAGTACCACCTGTATAAAGAAGCCATAAGATCGATTTCAACAATTGATCTAAAAAGCAGCAATAGGGATATCCATAAACTGGCGGAGGACCTGAACTGCCCTCTTTACTTCTATAAGGCCGGGGAACTCAATCTGCATGCATCAGAAAAATCAGATATAGTTTTCCGTGCCACAGGGGCTTATTCCGTTTCCAATGCCGCTGCGAGGATTAGCTCGAAAAATGGGATGCCGGTCATAACGAAGGAAATTATTAATAACGTTACTGTATCGGTGTTTTTGAATGGGCATTAATGGAGTCATGATAGCGGCCACATCCAGCGGTTCCGGAAAAACTACAGTCTCAACAGGGATTATGCGGGCCCTTTCCGATAGGGGTTTGAAGGTTCAGCCATTCAAGGTGGGCCCTGACTACATAGACCCGGGTTTTCATAGAATAGCCTCGGGGAACAGATCATACAATCTGGATTCAGTTATGGGAGACAAACAAACAGTCAAAGAGCTCTATTACCATAATTCAGAGGGAAAAGACATATCGGTGGTTGAGGGGGTCATGGGTCTTTACGATGGAATAGGCGGGCATAATTTCAGGGGGAGTTCATTTGAAATTTCCATGATCCTGGGACTTCCTGTGATACTTGTAATAGATATTTCATCATCAGGAGAGAGTGCGGCAGCCCTTGTTAAAGGCTTCATGGAACTGGATAAAAGGGCCAGAATAGCAGGCGTGATAATGAACCGTGCCGGTTCTGATTACCACTGTAAACTGGTCAGGGAAGCAATTGAATACCATACCGGCATTAAGGTTATAGGGTGCATAAAACGGGATGATAGTATAAGAATCAATTCCCGGTACCTCGGGCTGGTAACAGCTGCGGAAAATTCAATGGATGATGATTACTTTAAAAGGCTCTCGGACAGCATAAGCAAAAGTGTTGATCTGGATTTTATTATAGGGCTCTCGAAACAGTACAGTTCTGGATGGTCAGGATCAGAAAAAATATATAATTTCAAAAGAAAGGAGAAAGCCAGAATCGGTGTTGCATATAACAGGGCTTTTTCTTTTTATTATCCAGTAAATATTGAAATTCTGGAAAAATATGGGGGAATACCTGTATATTTTGATCCTGTAAAGGATAAAACACTTCCGGATGTGGATGGAATTTACATCGGCGGTGGTTATCCGGAGCTCTATGCAAAGGATCTTTCCATGAACAAAAGCCTTCTCTGGGAAATAAAGGATAAAATAAACGGGGGCATGCCGGTATTCGCGGAATGCGGTGGCTATATGTACCTCTCGGAATCAATAAAATACGGGAATGAGGTTTATCCCATGGTAGGTTCAATACCCGCAACCGTGCATATGGAAGGTCTTTCCCTGGGGTACAGGAAAGCTGTTTCCCCATCATCATGTGTCATTCTGGGAAAGGGAGAAAAAATCAGGGGACATGAATTCCACTATTCACGCATCGATTTCCATGGAAGAGAAGACCCTGCATATGAATTCGAAAATGGCACACGGGAGGGTTATAATTACAGGCAACTCACAGCCGGATACCTGCATGTATATTTCCCCTCAAATCAAAATGCCGCCAGAAGGTTTGTTTCACGGTGCAGTCAATACAGAAAAGGAAAATCCTGAACTATAATATAGCAATAAGCAATATGCAATTATGCAGGAAAATTTTGTAATTCCGGATAATAAAACACTTGTGAATCTTTCAAGCGACATATTCTCACACTTCGGCTTACGAACAGAAACAGATGGCATAGGACTGGAATATAAGCATAAAAAATTATGTTTTATCCTTCTCGATGGTCTCGGATGGAATATATATGAAAAGACCGGCATTAAGTTCAGGACTGAAATGAAATGCACATCGGTATTCCCTTCCACAACATCAAATGCACTGTCATCCTTTTTCCTGAACCGCAATCCGGGGCAGCACGGTATAATCGGTTACCAGCTTTATATACGGCAGCTGGGATCCATAGTAAATATACTGGGATATACTTCATCGGCAGCCTATATAAGGGATTCCATGGAACGGGCATATCCAATGGCTTCAATTTTTAATTATGAATCGAAGATAACATCCCTGAACCGCGCCGGCTATTCTACGGTAAATATCATACCGGCTTTTATCAATAAAACCGCATTTTCCACCCTGCTGTACGGCAACAACAATACTGATACTTTTTCCAATGTTTTCCACAGCTTTTCTGTACTGGAAGACAATCTCAAAAAGGGAACGGATTTTATCAGCTTCTATCTTCCCGAGGTTGATCAGACGGCACATAAACTGGGGCCATACGATCAGTACACAGTAGAAGCTGCGAGATATATCCTCCACAGGATAATTTCAATAATGGAAAAATATGCTGATTATGATTTTGTGATAACCGCTGATCACGGCCATGTAGAGGTGGGCAATACCATCAACCTGGGGAACGATTCCGGGCTCATGGACATATCAATTCTTCCACCATATGGCGATTCACGTGCACTGTTTTTAGAAAACAAAGATGAAATAAAAGAGTATATGGAAAAGCATTACCGGAATCTGGAAATGGTATCAAAGGACGATAGCATGTATTCCACCCTGATGGGTAAGATCGATACCAGCGTCATGCCCAAACTACCCGGACTGATAGGAATATCAAAGAATAATGATATCTACCATTTCCCGCTCAATCAGAGAAAGTATACAATGAAGGGAGCACACAGCGGATTGCTGAAAGAGGAAATGGAAATTCCGGTTTTAGTCTTCTAATATCAATAAATAAAAAATTTTGTTCCGATTAGTAATATATGATTTATGTTTTTGTCTTTATTCTGGATAAGAAATATTTATTTATAAATATTTAATTAGCTAACAATGTCCGAATTACCCATGTCAAAGAAGTCAATCAATATAACCGTAGCACTAATGGCCTTTTCAGGGTTGCTCATTATTTATGTTGAAACCATGATAGTTCCTGCAATACCGATTTTCATTACATTCTTTCATTCAACTTACAGCAATGTATCATGGATTTTAACGGCCTATATCATCACCGGAACGGTTTCTGCCGCCATATTCGGGAAGGTTGCAGACATGGTCGGGAAGAAGAAAATATTCCTTATACTGGGTATTATTTATACAATTGCCATTTCCTTCGGTGGTTTTACCAGAACACTGGATGAATTAATAGCAGTTCGTGCTGTCCAGGGGCTCGGTTTCGGAATGATACCCATAGCCTTTGCAATTATAAATGACGTTGTTCCAAGGGAAAAGCTTGCCCTGTCACAGGGGATCATGAGCGCTACATTTGCAATAGGTTCCGGCATAGGGCTTGTACTGGGATCATATATCACCGAAACACTGGGGTGGCAGTGGGATTTCCATACGGCAATACCAGTGGCAGTAATACTCCTGATACTGGTATTCATATTCATAAGGGAAAATACCGTCAAGGAGAAGCAGAAAATAGACTTTGCAGGAGTAGCCATGCTCGGTGGTGGCCTTGTCGCCCTTATCTTTGCACTTTCAGAGGGGGAACATTATGGATGGTATTCCCACCTCATCATAGGGCTTTTCATAACGGCATTCGCATTATTTGTTGTGTTCACCTACTTTGAGAGCCACTATAAATATGCATTCATAAACATGAAACTTCTGAAAAAAAGGAACATACTGCTTTCCAACATAGTCGGGCTCTTTGCCATGGCAGCAATGTACTTTTTATTCTTCACAGTACCCACACTTCTGCAGGATCCTGCTCCAGTAGGATTCAGCAAGACCGTATTTGATTCCGGTTTGATATTATTTCCGGCAACTGTAATGAATATGATCTTTGCCCCTGTGGCAGCAAAGATAATAAAGAGGAGGGGGCCCAGACTTTCCATAATTCTGGGATTGACGGTGGATTTAATAGGGTTCGGGTTGCTGTATCTGTACCGCGCAACAATACCGGAAATACTGCTGGATACAATCTTTGTGGGAGCGGGCATATCAATGATGCTGGTGGGAATAATCAATGTTCTGTTAACATCTACTCCAAGAGAAAATGCAGGAGAGGCAACCGGAATGAATACAGTGTTCAGGGATATAGGAATGTCCATAGCCCCTGCAGTGGGGGGTGCGCTAGAAACCATGTACACAATTAAAGTAGTCATCGGTGTTACGGTTATCAATGGCATACCCCATGCCATAACCGCGGCATTTCCTGATAAAACGGCATACGATTATATTTATTTGATCGGGGTCATATTTGTTGTCATGGGATTTTTATTCACCCTTCTTATGAAGAAAACCACGGCAAAAAATTAACTTATCCAAAGAATTCCCCTGTAAAGAAAAGAGCACAGGGGAATCCTGAGATGCCATATTTGCATTTAAAGAATAAGTGACCTCTTCATGAAATTTAAAATCTTTGGTTTACCAGTAATATGTATCATCAGATAATGTGGATTAATTCGTACTGTTGTTAATAATAAAATATTATTCTATCATCATTTTATACATCATCGACAAAAAATATTTATGATACTGTAAAATAGGCATATCTAAAATGGAAAGTGTCAATATTGTTATCATAGGAGCAGGAATAGTGGGTCTTTCAGTTGCTGCTGAAATTTCAAAGAACAATGATTCTGTATATGTTTTTGAAAAGAATAAAATGATGGGCATGGAAACAAGCAACCATAATAGTGGAGTTATACATTCAGGCATTTATTATCCAAAAGGAACCCTGAAATCCATTCTGTCAATCAAGGGCAATTCAATGATTTATGAAATATGCAAGAAGTACAGTATACCCTACAAACGGTTGGGAAAACTTATTGTAGGGAGTGGAGAGGATGAAATTGAGCAGCTCCAAAAATTAATGAGGAACGGAAATGATAACGGAATAGCCGGTTTAAAAATGCTGGATAGTGATGGAATAAAAAGGTTAGAGCCAGCAGTCTCGGCTGAAAGAGCCATCTATGTACCCTCCACAGGGATAGTCGAACCGGACGACCTTATGAATCGTTTCTATGCTGACATTACCAGAAATGGAGCAGTTGTTGCAATGAATACTGAGGTGACAGGCATAAAGCAGGTAAATGGTGGATATATCCTTGAAGGTATAGGCTCAGGAGAGAGATTTTCCATAAAATGTAACACAGTTATCAACTGTGCCGGTCTATATTCTGATAAAATAGCCGAAATGGCGGGTTTAGACATAGACAAGCTTGGATACCGCCTCAGTTACATCAAAGGTGATTATTTTAGAGTATCCGGAAAGCCCCCGGTCAAAATGCTGGTATACCCGGTTCCATACGGTCATGGGCTCGGAATACATATTACGCCAGATTTATCCGGTTCTGTGAAACTGGGACCGAACGCATATCACGTGGAAAATATAGATTACCGGGTTGAATCAAGTTCAAGTGATTTTATAGAATCGGTTAAGCGTTTCCTTCCATCTATTTCCGACCACAATGTGTACGAAGATTCGGCAGGTATAAGACCGCAACTGAAAATAGCTAAAGGCTCTTTTAAAGATTTTATCATAAGGAACGAAGTTACAAATGGCATGCCCGGTCTAATAAACCTGATAGGTATAGAATCACCAGGACTTACGGCATCGCCTGCTATTGGGGAGTATGTTTCACAGATTTACCAGAATGAAATTAAAGGTTGAAGTTCAGTATAATTTTTCATATCCCGGATCATTGGATTTCAGTATAACCATTTTATGAACCGGGTATGCAACAATTTTGCACTGTTATGTTTCCCTGAATGTTCAGCATTTTAAGAGAGAGAATAATATTATTCCCTGAACAGTATCACAGGAAAATACATACAAACAACGTAACATGGATATTCAAGAAGTAATTGAAGAGAAGGACAGGGAAGATAGGTGCATTTCCAGACAATGAATCATTGATGAGGGTGGTTGTTTCAATAACAATCAAGATCAATGATGAATGGCTGGTAAGGCAATACATAAATATGCTGATTTATCAAGTATAGAAAAGGGTCATTTGAATTTAAAGTAAATCTATTAAATTATCTGATTTATTACTATAAAATTTTAAATATAAATAACTATTGAACTTACATGATTGAAACTGAACACCTGAAGCGCAATTCCCTGGGCGGATTCAGACTTGTATGGCAGGCCATGGGGACACTCTCTGTCGCGGCAGATGCTGCATATCTATTGACGGGAGTGGTAGAATATGCATTGGGTGCAACTCCACTGGCACTGGTTCTTGGTGTTTTTGCATATTTGTTCATTATGAATACAGGATACCAGTTCTCCAAGCATGTTAATTCCGCAGGATCTTACTATACCTTTGCAGGAAAGGGTCTGGGTGGAATAGCCGGTACATTCCAGGCATGGAATATGGCATTTTACGGACTTATAGGTTATGGCAGCTTCGGATTTCTGGGATTGGCGGCCTTCATTACACTGCTCGATCCTACCTATAAAGGAATAATCTTCTGGCTGCCTGTGGCCTTCTTCGCCGCATTGATATCCTTCATCTTCACACACAGGGGAATGAAAATTTCCACTGATTACCAGATAGCCGGTGGCGTAATAGAGGTGGCTGTGCTCCTTATAGGATCTGCATTAATCATTATCAATGCGGGCAGGCTGAATACACTGGCTGTGTTCGGAACAAAATATGTCTCTGGAATATCCCAGTTGCTTTTTGCCATGATCTATTCCATGATACTTTACTTCGGCACAACCGTATCAATAACGGCCATGGGTGAGGAAGCCGTCACACCGCAAAAAACAATAAAAAAAGCCCTGATAGGCACTGTTATACTTTCCGGGATAACTTTAATAATCGTATCATATGCATTTACAATAGGATGGGGTCCATCTGCTATGGCATCATTTGCAGGAAGCAATGATCCCGGTGTAATCCTGTTCAGAAAATTGAATCCGGCAATATATATATTATTGATTCTGGTTACCGTAAACAGCTTCATGGGATACAACATTTCTGTTAGCAATGCCGATTCAAGAATATTTTATAGCTTTGCCAGGGATGGCATTCTATTTTTGCCGAAGAGTATAGCAAAGATCCATAAAAAATATAAAACGCCTTCAAATGCAGCTCTTGTAATATTCGGCATGTCCTTTGTCATAGCTGTCATTTTCGGTGTACTCTTCGGACCCGTCCAGGGAGGCCTCATGATGCTTTTAATAAATGCCTACGCTGCATATACAGAGCATATAGTTGCTTCGGTATCATTGCCCTTCATGATGAAACGTATCGGCAAGCTGAAGGTCATGGAACATCTGATTATACCAATAATCGGAATTTTAATTCTGGTCATCATCATGGCTGGAACACTGATCTCTCCGGAAAAATATCCGGATAACATAGCAGTTTATATCGGAATCAGCTGGATTCCCATAGCCGGAATTATGACTCTTATTGAGTACAAGATACATCCGGACAAGGTCAGGAACGCAGCAAAAATGTCCATAGAAGAAGAAGCCATGGAGCCAAAATGAATTACATGCTATTTTTTGTTGGTACCATCACCTTCTTCATATTTTTATAGGATGCAAATAAAAGAAATACTATAATCGGGAAAATAGCAAGGAACATAAACCTGAAACCGATCAAATCTTCGATTATGCCGCCCGCAGTGGGGGTTATGATACCGATTGCCATCATTATGGAAAAGAAATAACTGTTTGCCATATTTCTATAGGACATATCAAATGTTCTGCTGATAGACACTATTGATAATGGGTATGTCACCCCGTGGGGTATTCCCAGAAGTAGATAGGCAATGATGTATACTATATCATTGACTCCAAAAAATAGGAATATTATTCCCGTCAACGTAATGACTATTGCAGTTCCCAGATAATGCCATAGATTCTCCGGTGCCCTATATGAGATAAACAACCTGGATGAAAATGAAACAATGAAAAATCCGGTAAATAAAAGTGTGACATCAGAAAGGCTCAGCTTCAATACACTCTTTGCATATATCCCGCCGAAGGTTATGAGGAGGGCAAAAATAATGTTGTACGCGAGAATTGCATATACAGCCACCCGGAATCCCGGCTCATTGAACACTCTTATTTTCTTCTTTTTAATTTCTGATTTGCTGTCTGGAAATTTCAGGAAAGGCGATAATATGGATGCTACTATACCGAATGGCACAAAGAACAGGAATATATATCTTAACGGTTCGAATTCCAGTATATATGAC